>JAZQCO010000069.1:0-30320 GCA_045546335.1 Candidatus Limivicinus sp.
CTCTCCTCCCTCGAAACCTGCGGCGCGGAGGTGCAGAAGGGCAACGCGCCCGAGGAGCGCAAGCTCCAGCGCCTGTTCCGCAATGCGGAGGCCTCCAGGCTCATCAAGCGCTGCAACGACTTCGGCGCGGGCGGCGTGTCCGTCGCGATCGGCGAGCTGGCCGAGGGACTGGAAATTGACCTGGGCCGCGTGCCGAGAAAGTATGACGGGCTCGACGGCACGGAGCTCGCGATCTCAGAATCGCAGGAGCGCATGGCCGTCGTCGTCGCGGCGGAAGATGCCGACCGCTTCATGGCGCTCGCGCAGGAGGAGAACCTCGAGGTGACGCCGGTCGCGGTCGTGACGGAGGCAAAGCGCCTCGTCATGCACTGGAACGGCAAGGACATCGTGAACCTCTCACGCGCCTTCCTCGACACGAACGGCGCCGAGAAGCACATCACCGCCGAGGCGGCCCCCGCCGTGACGCCGAAGCAGGCGATCCCGACGGACTTTGCCGAGGGCTTTGCCTCGCTCATGAGCGATCTCAACGTCTGCTCCAAGCGCGGCCTCGTCGAGCGCTTTGACTCCACGATCGGCGCGGGCACGGTGCTCATGCCCTTCGGCGGCAAGCTGCAGCTGACGCCGAGTCAGGCCATGGTGCACAAGCTCCCCGTCCTCGAGGGCGAGACCGACACCTGCTCCTTCATGGCGTGGGGCGGCAACCCCTATATCCTTGAGCAGAGCCCCTACCACGGCGCGTATCTCGCGGTGGTGGAGTCCTGCGCCAAGCTGATCGCCACGGGCGCGGACTTCAATGATGTATATCTCTCCTTCCAGGAGTATTTTGAGCGCCTCGGCTCCGACCCGAAGCGCTGGGGCAAGCCCCTGGCCGCCCTGCTCGGCGCCTTCAAGGCGCAGCTGGGGCTCGGCGTCGCCGCCACCGGCGGCAAGGACTCCATGTCCGGCAGCTCCGAGGATCTCGATGTGCCGCCGACGCTCGTCTCCTTCGCGGTGACGACGGGGCGCACCGTGGACGTGCTGCCGAACGTGTTCGCCCTGCCGGGCGACGAGGTTGTCCTCCTTGCCCCGGAATACGACGAACACGGCCTGCCCACGACCGGCAGCCTCCTGGAGCTGTTCGATCAGGTGAACGCCATGATCCGCTCGCAGGACGCCGTGGCGGTCTGGACGCCGGGCTACGGCGGCGTGGCCGAGGCCGTGTTCAAGATGGGACTCGGCAGCGGCATGGGCTTCAACTTCTATCAGGACGTCGACCTCGAGACGATCTTCGGCTGGAAATACGGCGCGTTCGTCGTGGAGCTGGCCCCCGGCTCGGAAGCGCCGGATGGCGCGATTCCCCTCGGCGTCGTGAGCGGCCAGCCCGACATTCTCCGCGGCGCCGAGCGCGTGCCGGACAGCGCGTGGATCGGCTATGAGACGAAGCTCGAGAGCGTCTATCCCTGCAACATCCCGCAGAATCAGGGCGAGATCGAGGCCTTCCTCTATGAGGACGGCATGAAGGCCGCGCCGGTCGTCAAGACCGCGAAGCCCAAGGTGCTCATCCCCGTCTTCCCCGGCACGAACTGCGAATATGACAGCGCCCGCGCCTTCCGCGAGGCGGGTGCCGAGCCCGAGGTCTTCGTGGTGCGCAATCTCACGAGCGACGACATTGCCCGCTCCGCCGAGCGCTTTGTCAAGGCGGCGGATGCCTCCCAGATGATCTTCCTGCCGGGCGGCTTTTCCGGCGGCGACGAGCCGGACGGCTCGGGCAAGTTCATCACGGCTTTCTTCCGCGGCGGCGCGGTGAAGGACGCGGTCACGCGGCTCTTGGACGAGCGCGGCGGACTCATGGCCGGCATCTGCAACGGCTTCCAGGCACTCATCAAGCTCGGCCTCGTGCCCTACGGCAAAATTCTCGACACGGACGAGAACATGCCGACTCTGACCTACAACACCATCGCCCGCCACCAGTCGCGCATCGTCTATACGCGCGTCTGCTCCGATCTCTCCCCGTGGCTGCAGCACGCGACGCTCGACGGCGTTTACGCCGTGCCGATCTCGCACGGCGAGGGCCGCTTCCTCGCCGACCCCGCGCTCATTGCGGAGCTCGCCAAAAACGGCCAGATCGCGACGCAGTACGTCGACTTCTGGGAAAACCCCACGGCGGACGTGCGCTTCAACCCGAACAACTCCGTCTGCGCCGTGGAGGGCATCACGAGCCCCGACGGCCGCGTTTTCGGCAAGATGGGCCACGCCGAGCGCGTCGGCACAGATCTCTACCGGAATGTACCCGGGTGCTTTGACCTCGGGATGTTCGCGAGTGCGGTTGAATTTTTTAACTGACGTACAAATGAGGAATTAGGAATGAGGAATTAGGAATGGCGGTATCGGCTTCGCCGATGATTCAATTCAGCCGCTTCGCGGCGTCCGCCAACTCCTAACTCCTAACTCCTAACTCCTAATTCCTAATTTCAAATTCTATCAATTAGGAGGATTTACACATGGCATACTTCTTCCCCACCGCTTCCCATACTTTTAATGAATATCTGCTCGTGCCGGGCTATACTTCCCTGGAGTGCAGACCGGAAAACGTCTCCCTGCGCACGCCGCTTGTGCGTTACCGCAAGGGCGTGGAGGAGCCCGCGCTGCACCTGAACGTGCCGATGGTCTCCGCCGTCATGCAGGCCGTCTCCGGCGACAAGCTCGCCATCGCCCTCGCACAGGAGGGCGGCGTCAGCTTCATCTACGGCTCGCAGTCGATCGAGGACGAGGCCGCGATGGTCGCGCGCGTGAAGAGCTACAAGGCGGGCTTTGTCCGCTCCGACTCGAACATCACGCCGGACGCGACGCTCGCGGACGTGCTCGCCATGCGCGAGGCGACCGGCCACTCCACCGTCGCCGTCACGGAGGACGGCACCGCCGACGGCAAGCTGCTCGGCATCGTGACGAGCCGCGACTACCGCGTGAGCCGCATGACCGGCGACGAGAAGGTCTCCGCCTTCATGACGCCGCTGGAGAAGCTCGTCACCGCCCCCGAGGGCACCAGCCTGAAGGAGGCCAACGACATCATCTGGGATCATAAGCTCAACGCCCTTCCCATCGTCTCGAATGACGGCAAGCTCGTCTCCTTCGTCTTCCGCAAGGACTATGACCAGCACAAGGCCAAGCCCAATGAGCTGCTCGACGAGCACAAGCGCTTCGTCGTCGGCGCCGGCATCAACACGCGCGACTATGCCGAGCGCGTCCCCGCTCTCGTCGATGCGGGCGTCGACGTGATCGTGATCGACTCCTCCGAGGGCTTCAACGAGCGGCAGAAAATCACGCTCGCATGGATCCGCGAGCATTACGGTGACACCGTCAAGGTCGGCGCAGGCAACGTGATCGACGCCGACGGCTTCCGCTTCCTCGCCGAGTGCGGCGCGGACTTCGTGAAGGTCGGCATCGGCGGCGGCTCCATCTGCATCACGCGCGAGACCAAGGGCATCGGCCGCGGTCAGGCGACGGCGGTCATCGAGGTCTGCGCCGAGCGCGACCGGTACTTTGAGGAGACCGGCATCTATATCCCTGTCTGCTCCGACGGCGGTATCGTCTTTGACCACCACATCACGCTCGCCCTCGCCATGGGCGCGGATTTCGTGATGCTCGGGCGCTACTTCGCCCGCTTCGACGAGAGCCCCACCAACAAGGTCAACATCGGCGGCACCTACTACAAGGAATACTGGGGCGAGGGCTCCGCCCGCGCGCGCAACTGGCAGCGCTACGACATGGGCGGCGACAAGAAGCTCAGCTTCGAGGAGGGCGTGGACTCCTATGTGCCCTACGCAGGCTCGCTCAAGTATAACGTGGCTCTCACGCTCAGCAAGGTGCGCCACGCCATGTGCAACTGCGGCGCTATGAGCATCCCCGAGCTGCAGGAGAAGGCCGTGCTCACCCTCGTCTCCCCGACCTCGATCGTCGAGGGCGGCGCGCACGATGTCATTCAGAAGGACACCTCGCCCTCCATCAAGTGAGTATGGCGTACAAGTCCGATATTGAAATCGCCCAGAGCTGCGCGCTGCGCCCCATCGGGGAAATTGCCGCGCGTGCCCATGTGGACGAGAAATACCTCGAGCAGTACGGGCGCTACAAGGCGAAGGTCGATCCCGCGCTGCTACGGGATCGCGGCGGGAGAGACGGCAAGCTGGTGCTTGTGACCGCGATCACCCCCACCCCGGCGGGCGAGGGCAAGACGACCACGACCATCGGCCTCGCCGACGGTCTCAGGCGCATCGGCAAGGAGGTGACGGTCGCGCTGCGTGAGCCGTCCCTCGGGCCGGTGTTCGGCATCAAGGGCGGTGCCGCCGGGGGCGGCTATGCCCAGGTCGTGCCGATGGAGGACATTAACCTCCACTTCACGGGCGACTTTCACGCCATAGGCGCGGCGAACAATCTGCTCGCCGCCATGCTCGACAACCACATCCAGCAGGGCAACGCCCTGGGGATCGACCCGCGGCGCATCACCTGGAAGCGCTGCGTGGACATGAACGACAGGCAGCTTCGCTTCGTGGTGGACGGCCTCGGCGGCAAGGCCAACGGCACGCCGCGCGAGGACGGCTTCGATATCACCGTCGCGAGCGAGATCATGGCGGTGTTCTGCCTCTCGTCCTCCATCACCGATCTCAAGGAGCGCCTCGCGCGCATCATCGTGGGCTACACCTACGGCGGCGCGCCCGTCACCGCCGCCGATCTCAAGGCGGTCGGGGCGATGGCGGCGCTTTTGAAGGACGCGCTCAAGCCGAACCTCGTCCAGACGCTCGAGGGGACGCCCGCCTTTGTCCACGGCGGCCCCTTTGCGAACATCGCCCACGGCTGCAACTCGGTCATGGCGACGCGCATGGCGCTCCGGCTCGGCGACTACACCGTGACCGAGGCCGGCTTCGGCGCGGATCTCGGCGCGGAGAAGTTTCTCGATATCAAGTGCCGCATGGCGGGGCTTCGCCCTGACGCGGTGGTCATCGTCGCGACGGTGCGCGCGCTCAAGATGCACGGAGGGCTCGCGAAAACCGAACTCGGCACGGAGGATCTCGCCGCGCTCGAGAGGGGCCTGCCGAACCTTGGGCGCCACGTCTCGAACATCCGCGAGGTCTACGGTCTGCCCTGCGTGGTGGCGGTCAACCGCTTCCCCACCGACACGGATGCGGAGATCGGCTGCATCATCCGCCGCTGCCGGGAGCTCGGCGTGAACGCCGTGCTCTCCACGGTCTGGGCGGAGGGCGGACGCGGCGGCGAGGCGCTCGCGCGTGAGGTCGTGCGGCTGTGCGAGCAGGAGGCGGGAGAGTTCCGCTTTGCCTACGAGCTCTCGCAGAGCCTCCCCGAGAAGATCGAGGCCGTGGTCAGGCGCGTCTACGGCGGCAGGGGCGTGAGCATCCTGCCCGCCGCGCAAAAGCAGCTCGACGAGCTCACGGCACTCGGCTTCGGGACGCTGCCCGTCTGCATCGCGAAGACGCAGTACAGCTTCTCCGACGATCCGACGCTCCTCGGCGCGCCCGAGGGCTTCACCGTCACAGTGAAGAGCGTCAGGGTCTCCGCCGGGGCGGGCTTTGTCGTCGTGCTGACCGGCGATATCATGACCATGCCGGGGCTTCCGAGATCCCCCGCCGCCGAGCGCATCGACGTGGATGAAAACGGCGTCATCTCAGGGCTGTTCTGATCATCTAAGCATTCAGTCCCCTTAAGAGGGACTGAATGCTTAGATAAAAACTTGCGCTTATCGCACCCGGCGCACGGGGGATGCGCCGGGTTTAGTCGGCGCAAGACCTCGCACAGCTCGGTTTATGGTGATTTTGAGGCGGCAAAGCTGCCTCAAAATCGGATTTGAATTCTTTGCCGCCTTCCGAGGCGGCAAAGCAGAGGAGCGTGCCCCTCTGAGCTCCCCCGAGCCATGCAAAACGAACCAGATACAAAAAGTACGGTGAAATCGCATTTGCTGCGAAATCACCGTACTTTTTCATTCTCACATGCACTTACTCCCAGAGGGGCTTGACGTCCTCGTCGGGATTGTCTATCGTCTCGATCTCCTGATAGGTGAAGCAGCAGTAGCCGGGGCGGATGACCTGGCTGACCGTGGTGTAATAGTGCAGCCCCGTCGCCTCATAGTACATACTCTCGGTCATGGTCTCCCCGTGCAGCGCTGCGCGCCCCGCCTTGTCGTACCAGTCCTCCCCCAGGGTCGGGAACAGCTCGCGCACACTCCGCCCCAGCAGCTCGCGCGCCTCCTTGCCCGCGCGCTTCTCGAACAAGTGGTTTACATAAAACAGCGTCGCGTCCCGCACGCGGTTTCTTCTGTCGCTCTGCACCTTGTAGACCGCGTAGGCGATGGGCAGATCGTCATAGAGCCGGAAGATTTCCGCCGAACGGGAGAGGCGGTTCTCCGTGGAGGTGTGCTCGTCGTGATCGGCGAGCAGCCGCAGCGCCGCCTTCTGGCTTTGCTCCTCAAGGTTCTCAAATTCCGAGAAGAGGGCGTAGCCGATGGAGATAAAGAGCGTGATCGAAGAGCCGTCGATCTCCCGCAGCTCTGAGCAGATGCGCCGAACCGTGCCGCGGATGCCCACCATTTCGTCTCGGTTGTGGATCTGGTGGAGCACAACGAACTCATACCCGTTGACGCGCCCGACCGCCGAGCTTGCGCCGAGGGCGCGCTTGATGCGCCGCCCGAGCTCCGCCACCAGCTTGTCGCCGAAGTCGTAGCCGTACTGCCGGTTGAGCGAGGCGATGTCGTCGATGCCGAGGTGCAGCCGCACAAAATCCGTCTCGCGGCGATAGTACTCGTCCCGGAAGGCGTTGGCCTCCTCGGCGATGCCGCGCTCATCGAGCAGCCCCGTAAGCGGGTCGCGCCGCCTGGTATCCGCGCCGCGCGCATCGTTGACGACCAGCAGCTCCCGGTCGATGAAGCAGCCGATCAGCCCGAGCACCTGCCCGTTTTCGCTCAGCAGCGGCGCCTTGCTCGCCAAGATTTCTCTGTTCTCGCCTTCCCGGATGCAGCGGCCGGGAATGTTGTGCGTGGAGACGCCGTCGTGTATGACGCTCAGCTCCACGTCCATATAGTCGTCCGGGTGGATGTGCCAGCCCAGATCCTCGTCGTTCTTGCCGATCAGCTCCTGCTCGGAGGCAAAGCCGTAGTAGTCGAGGAACGCCTTGCTCACGCCGAGAAAGCGCCGATCCGTGTCCTTCCAGAACAGGCGCACGATGTCGGAGTTGATGAGATTGCGCCACAGCAGCTCCGGCGAGAGCGCCGAGGGCTCCTGCGGACGCTGGCGGTCGTTCAGGCAGGTCATCGCCTGCTGCACGTCCTGCACCAGCTCAATGACGATGCCGGGCTCGGCGAGCATGGCGGAATAGAGCTTCCAGGCGTAGCGGCCATGGCGCGTCTTCGTGCGCAGCAGACAGGACAGCACCCTGCCCTCCGCCTTCTCGATGCGCTTTTCGATATCGAGGGTAAAGAATTTGAGGTAGGTCGCCTTGTCCTCCTCGTAGATCCAGTTCTCGGCGTACTCCTGTGCCAGTCTCGTCAGGCCAGTGCGGGAACCGGCTGGCTCGGCGGGGCTGTTCGTAAAGAGCGGCGTGATGCAGTCGTTTGCAAGATCGACCATTGTGATGCGGTCGTAGAGGGCATAGAGCTGCCGCAGCCCGTCGTCCAGCCGCTCTGTCTCGACGCTCTTGGCGGCCTGGGAGAGATTGTTGAGCTGGACAAGGATGCTGCACGCGCCGCGCGTCTTCGCCACGCGCTTGCATTGCAGCTCGTAGTACTCCTCGTTGGACACAAACTGCATCTGCCCCGTGCCGTTCACGCGCGTGGTCTCGAGCACAGCGAGGATGCTCGCCGGGACGCGCTGGGGCGGGATCGGCGTACCGAGAGGGCTGAACTGCGTCACGATCCCGGTTCGCATCACCCCCTCCTCGAAGGCGCAGTTGCGAAAGAGGAAGGCGGCGCTGTCCCGTCTGAGCTCGACGAGCGCGAGGGGCAGGCTGTTGAGCTCAAGCCCGGACACCATCCGATCCCGCTCCTCCTGCGTGGCGAAGGGGATGGGGCTGAGGAAGTTCAGCATCCCCAGCTCCTCATAATATTGCCTGTCACGCGGCTTTTCAACACCGATCCCCTTTTTCTTCAGCGTCTCCATCGCCTCCGCGTAGGGCAGGGGCTTGCCGAAGTAGAAGCCCTGGAGCTTCTCGCAGCCGATATCGCGCAGGTATTCCGCCTGCCCCGCCGTCTCCACGCCCTCGGCGAGGGTGTGGATGCCGATCTCCTTGGCCATCTGGATGACCGAGGTCAGGATGCGGCGCGAGCGCTGGTCAAAGGAGCTGAGGAAGCGCATATCGAGCTTGAGCTCGTCGAAGGGGTAGTCCTTGAGCATATTGAGCGAGGAGTAGCCGGAACCGAAATCATCCATCCACACCTGATAGCCTGCGGCATGGAAGCGGTCGATGACCTCGCGCAGCAGCCCCTCCTGCTCGGCGGCGACGCTTTCGGTGATCTCGACGCAAAGGCACTCGTGCGGCACCTGGAAGGTGCTGGCGCACTCGTCCACGATCTTAAACACGTCGCAGAGCACAAAGTCCAGCCGCGAGAGGTTGAAGGAGATCGGCACGGGGCTCTCCCCCCGGTTGGCGCAGGCGCGAAACTGGCGGCACGCCTCGCGCACCATATAGCAGTCGAGCCGGTGGATCCAACGCTGCTCCTCGAGCAGCGGGATGAACTCATCCGGGCGGATCATGCCGTGGATCGGGTCGATCCAGCGTGCGAGCGCCTCAAAGCTGCACAGCCGCCCCGAGAGCGCGCGGATCACCGGCTGATAGTAGACCTGGATAACGTTATTCTCCAGAGCGGAGTCAAAGGTTTCAAGGATATACCGCGTGAGATCCCGTTTCATGGAAAGCTCCTTTCCGTGGAGAGAATCATTTACTATGTCAGATTGAAGCCGTTTTTTCTCGCCCCTGGCGGGGCAAGGCGAAAAATATGGCTAAATCGTAAACTCATTTTATAAATTCCTTTACGATAATAACGAAAATTCATATCCTTGTCAACCGGAAACTTGACAGGTTTCACAAAGCAGGGGGCAACATTGCCGTTGACCCCCTGTCGCATCGGCCGATTATCCTTCCGGCAACTCCCAAGCCGCACCGTCAGGCTCCTTCTCAAACGAAAGCATCTCGCCGCTGCGCGGATGGGGAAAGCGCAGCGCGCAGGCAAAGAGTGCGAGGGGCTGATCCCGGTAGCGGCTGCCGTATTTCCGATCCCCCACCAGAGGGAAGCCGCGCGAGGCAAACTGCACCCGGATCTGGTGGCTGCGTCCGGTCTCGAGCGCGACGCGCACAAGGCTCAGGCCATTTTTCGCCTGCAGCGTCTCAAAGCGCAGCACGGCCTCACGCACACCGCGCCGCTCGCGCCTGACGACGTAGGACTTGTTTTTCTGCGCGTCGTGGTAGAGCAGATCGCGCCACTCCCCTTTTCCCGGCGTCGTCCCCTGCACGAGTGCAAGATAGTCCTTCTCCATCCGCCCCGCCGTGAGCGCCGCCGAAAGCGCGGCGGCCGCCGCCTTCGTTTTGGCATAGACCATCAGTCCCGCCGTCTCCCGGTCGAGACGGTGGACGCAGTAGATGTCCTTTGCGCCGCTCTCCGCGCGCAGCAGTGCGGGCATCCCGCCCTCTTCGGCGATCACGCCCGCCGGCTTGAGGCAGACGAGGATGTCCCTGTCCTCGAAAAGAATCATATTCATCACCCGTTTCAGTATACTGGATTTGTACGATCTTTGCAAGGCGTGGGAGGGAGACTATGAGACTTTCCGACATCATCAGCCTGCTCGGCGGCGCGGCGCTGTTCCTCTTCGGCATGAGTCTGATGGGCGAGGGGCTCACCGGCGCTGCGGGCAGCCGTCTGGAACCGCTGCTGCGCCGTCTGAGCGGAACACCGCTGCGCGGCGTGCTGCTCGGCTGCGGCGTCACCGCGCTGATCCAGTCCTCCTCCGCCGTATCGGTCACGGTGGTGGGCTTTGTGAACGCCGGGCTGATGACGCTGCCGCAGGCGATCAGCGTCATTCAGGGTGCACTGGTTGGCACGAGCGTCACCGGCTGGCTCGTCGCGCTCGGGAGCCTCCCGGGCGGCGGCTGGCTCTCGCTTTTGTCCGCATCGTCCCTCTCCGCGCTTGTCGCGGTCGCGGGAATCGCGCTGCGCATGGCCTCGAAAAAGCACGCAGGAGACGTGCTGCTGGGCTTCGCGGTGCTGATGTTCGCCCTGCAAAGCATGAGCGCCTCCGTCTCGCCGCTGCGGGAGAATGCCGCCTTCCTCCGCCTGCTCACCGCCTTCTCCCATCCCCTGCCGGGCGTGCTCGTCGGCGCGGCCTGCGCGGCGATGCTGCAAAGCGCCTCCGCCGCCGTCGGGCTTCTCCAGGCCGTCTCGCTCACCGGCGCGCTGCGTCTCGATGCCGCCTACCCGCTCCTGCTCGGTATCGCCGTCGGCTCGTCCGCACCGGTGCTGCTCTCCGCCCTCGGCGCAACGACGGACGGCCGCCGCGCCGCGCTCTCCTATCTTCTGATCGAGGCGCTCGGCGCGCTGCTCTTCGGCGCGCTCTACTACGCGCTCGACCCTGCGCTCGGCGCGCTGCGCATGGACGCATTTTCCCTCGCGCTCGTGAACACCCTCTTTCGCGCCGCGACCGCCCTTGTGCTCGCCCCCTTCCCGAAGCGGCTCGCGCGGCTCCTCTCCTGGCTCACCAAGGAGCCTTCTCCCGCAAGTCAAAATATAATTTGAAATATATTTTATATAAACCACTTGACAAGTTTTGTGTTCTGCGCTATACTGTCCCCAGAAAGCAAGAGGAGGGCTGAGCCCTCCGGGAAAGGGATGAGTCAGTTTGAAAAAGACGCTCTACAGCCTGATGCTCAACGACGAGGTCGTGCGCGAGGTGGACGTGCTCGCGCATCAGCTCGGCACGAACCGCTCGGCGCTCATCAACCAGATCCTCGCGGAATACGTCCACTACGTCACGCCCGAGCAGCGCGTGAACGACGTGCTCTCGGCCATCGAACAGCTCATGCGCCCCACACGGGAGCTGGTGCCCTTCTTCGCGCCGAACGCCTCCTCCCTCTCGCTCAAGAGCTCGCTGGAGTACAAGTACCGCCCGACCGTCAAATATGAGGTGGAGCTGTACCGGGGGCCGGGTGAGAGCATCGGGGAGCTCACGGTGGTGTTCCGCACGCAGTCTGCGGCGCTGATCCAGGCGATGACGGAGTTTTTCCGGCTCTGGAAGCAGATTGAGGATCGGCACCTCTACCCGCTCACCGGTGCGCGGATCGAATACGCGCTCTACGAGGGGAAGTTTGTGCGCAGCCTCGCCGCCCCGGAGCGCGACTGCACGAGCGGTGAGCTCGCCGCGGCGCTCTCGGAGTACATCCAGCTCTTCGACAAGCTGATGAAGCACTATCTCACCGGCCGCCTCGACGCGCACGAGATCGAGGCCGCGTATTTCTCGCACATGAGAAACGCCAAGCTGCACGTCTGAGAAAATGAAAAATTAAAAGTGAAAAGTGAAAAAAGATGGAGTGCCGCTGCGCGGCACAGAATTGAAATCGTCCCCGCAGGGGACACCGCAATTTTTATCTTTTCATTTTTCGCTTTTATCCTTCACAGGAGGTGTTTTGTATGAATATGGAAAAATTCACCCAGAAAAGTCTTGAGGCTCTTCAGACTGCCCAGTCCATGGCGCAGGAGAACCGCAACAATTATATTGAACCGGAGCATCTGCTCTACGCCCTCGTCGATCAGGACGGCGGGCTGATCCCCTCGCTGCTCGGCAAGATGGGCGTGGACTGCAACGGTCTGCTCGCCGAGCTTGACAGCGCCATCGCCGCCCTCCCGAAGCTCGGCAGCGTCCAGGATGTGTACCTGTCGCAGAGCACCGGGCGCGTCGTCTCCGCCGCGGAGAAGGCCGCGCAGTCGATGGGCGATGAGTATGTGTCGGTCGAGCACCTGATGATCGGGCTCTTCGCCGCGGCAACCCCCGCCATCAAGCGCCTGTTCTCCGACCACGGCATCACGAAGAACGCCTTCACCGCCGCGCTCTCGAAGGTCAAATCCGCGCCCGTGACCGGGGACAACCCCGAGAGCACCTACGACGCGCTGAAAAAGTATGGCAGCGACCTCGTAGAGCGCGCGCGGAAGAACGAGCTTGACCCGGTCATCGGCCGCGACGCGGAGATCCGGAACGTCATCCGCATCCTCTCGCGCAAGACCAAGAATAATCCCGTACTGATCGGTGAGCCCGGTGTCGGCAAGACCGCCATCGCTGAGGGGCTGGCGCAGCGCATCGTGCGCGGCGACGTACCCGAGGGGCTCAAGGACAAGACCATCTTTTCCCTCGACATGGGCGCGCTGATTGCCGGGGCGAAGTACCGGGGCGAGTTTGAGGAGCGGCTCAAGGCCGTGCCCGAGGAGATCCGCAAATCCGAGGGCGGCATCATTCTCTTTATCGCCGAGCTGCACACGATCGTCGGCGCGGGCAAGACCGAGGGCAGCATGGACGCCGGAAATCTCCTCAAGCCCATGCTCGCGCGCGGGGAGCTGCACTGCATCGGTGCGACGACGCTTGACGAGTATCGCAAGTACATTGAGAAGGACGCGGCGCTCGAGCGTCGCTTCCAGCCCGTGCAGGTGGACGAGCCGACCGTGGAGGACACGATCTCGATCCTGCGCGGCCTCAAGGAGCGCTACGAGGTCTACCACGGCGTGCGCATCCACGACAGTGCCCTTGTCGCCGCCGCGACCCTCTCCCACCGCTATATCACCGACCGCTTCCTGCCCGACAAGGCGATCGACCTTGTGGACGAGGCCTGCGCCATGATCCGCACCGAGATCGACTCCATGCCCGCAGAGCTCGACGATATCCGCCGCCGCATCATGCAGATGGAGATCGAGGAGATGGCGCTCAAGAAGGAGGACGACGCGCTCAGCCGTGACCGGCTCGAGAAGCTGCGCGCCGAGCTTGCCGAGGCGAAGGACAGCTTCAACGCCATGAAGGCGCGCTGGGAGAACGAGAAGAACAGCGTGGATCGCGTCAAGGCGCTCAAGGCGCAGATCGAGCAGATGCACGCCGATATCGAAAACGCCCAGCTCCGCTATGAGTACGAGACGGCGGCGCGGCTGCGCTATTCCGAGCTGCCCGCCCTCGAGCGCGAGCTCCAGGAGGCCGAGCGGCTCTCCGAGGAGTCGAAGCAGAACACCCTCGTCCACGACACCGTGACTGAGGAGGAGATCTCCGGCATCGTCGCGAAGTGGACGGGCATCCCGGTCTCGCGGCTGCTCGAGGGCGAGCGCGAGAAGCTGCTGCATCTCGACGAGTACCTGCACCGCCGGGTCGTCGGGCAGGATGAGGCCGTGCAGCGCGTGACCGAGGCGATCCTCCGCTCCCGCGCCGGGATCGCCGACCCAAACCGCCCCATCGGCTCCTTCCTCTTCCTCGGTCCCACGGGCGTAGGCAAGACGGAGCTTGCCAAGTCCCTCGCCGAATGTCTGTTTGACGACGAGCACAACATCGTGCGCATCGACATGACCGAGTATATGGAGAAGTTCTCCGTCTCGCGTCTGATCGGCGCGCCCCCGGGATACGTCGGCTACGACGAGGGCGGTCAGCTCACCGAGGCCGTGCGCCGCAAGCCCTACAGCGTCGTGCTCTTTGACGAGATCGAGAAGGCGCACCCGGACGTGTTCAACATCCTGCTGCAGATCCTCGACGACGGGCGCATCACCGACTCCCAGGGGCGCACGGTGGACTTCAAGAACACCATCATCATCCTGACCTCGAACCTCGGCAGTCAGTACCTGCTCGACGGCATCCAGCCCGACGGCAGCATCTCCGAGGACGCGCAGGAGGCCGTGCGCATGGAGCTGCGGCGCGCGTTTCGGCCGGAGTTCCTCAACCGCCTCGACGAGACGATCCTCTTCCGCCCGCTCACGAAGGACAACCTCAGCGGCATCATCGACCTGCTGGTGGAGAGTCTGCGCAAGCGCCTTGCCGAGCAGAACCTCAAGCTCACGCTCACCGACAGCGCCAAGGCGCTCATCATCGAGCGCGGCTACGATCCGCTCTACGGCGCGCGCCCGCTCAGAAGGACGCTGCAAAGCGGCGTGGAAACCCTGCTCGCGCGCACGATCCTGCGCGGCGACCTCCAATCCGGCGCGACGATCACCGTGGACGCCGTGGACGGAGAGCTGGTGTGCAGGTGAACAGTGATAAACTGAGGTGTCGCCTGCGGCGACGAATGGATAATCATGCAAAAAGCCCAGACGTTTCGTCTGGGTTTTTTGCGTTTTCAAACTGTCCGCGTCAGCGGACACTTCAGTTTTTCACTTTTATCTTTTCTCTTTTATCTTTTCGATTATCCCGGCAGGTAGCCCATCGGGTCGGTGCTCTGCCCCTCCATCGTCATGGCGAAGTGCAGATGCGGGGTCTGGCCGATCTCGGCGAGCGCCGTCGTGCCGACCGCGCCGATCACCGTCCCGGCCTCCACCCAGTCCCCGGCCTTCGCCGAGGGAGTGTCCGCGAGATTGGCATAGATGGCAATGCTGCCGTCGCCGTGATCGACCGCGACCACCGTGCCGAGCAGATCATCCCGGTAGACCGCCGAGACCATGCCCTCGTGCGCGGCACACACCGGCGTCCCCAGCGCCGCCGCGATGTCCACGCCGTCGTGCGTGCGCCAGTCGCGCATCGTCACGTCATAGTGCAGAGCGCTCACGCTGTAGGCGCGCTCGATCTCCCCGTCCAGCGGGCGCACATAGACCGGCTCCGCCGCCTCGCTCTCGTTCCAGGCAGGGGCGGCCTCCTCGACCTGCTCGTTCACTGCCGCCTCCGGGGTCTCCTCCGGGGGTGTCACCAGCACGGGCGAGCCCTCCTCCCACTGCATGGGCGGGATCACCACAGTCTCGACGCGCTCGGTGTCCTCCTGCTTCATGACGCTGATCTCGCTCTCCATAGTCTTTTCCCCGCCCGCCATCATCCAGGCCGACGCGCCGATCACTGCGGCGCACAGGAAAAGGACTATGTAGAAGCCCTTTCCGTTGAAAAATTTCTCCAGCATCCCGCCGGAGCCTCTGCTGTTCATAGCTCAACCTCCTGGTTTTTTGTAAGCGCCGATTGATCCCGCTTCGGCGCCTGTCGTCAGCTTTCCGCCAGGCGCCGCGTTGCAAAAGTCTGAAACACACAAAGTATTCCTGCGCTTTTGCGCGTTGATCCGACAGGAATCCGCTCTTCGCTCTCGCAGGATTGATTCAGCGCTTCCTTTGCAATCCTATTCTTTCCGCCTCAGGAAAGGAATATACATTTCTGTTGTAAAATTCCTGTGGGGATGATAAGATAGAAGCACCACAATCGGGGAGCTGATACAATGAACACAGAAAAAACCATCAAGAATCTTGAACTGCGCGGCTACAAGGTCTCGCACTTCGCCACCGGGGCGGAGGCCGCCGCCTATCTCGACGGCGCGATCCGGGGCACGACGGTCGGCATCGGCGGGAGCATGACCGTGCAGCAGCTCGGCCTCTACGAGAAGCTCGCGGAGAACAACGAGGTCTTCTGGCACTGGAAGACTCCCGGCGCCGAGACGCTCGAGAAGGCCAACCACGCCGCCGTGTACCTCACGAGCGTCAACGCCATGACCGAGGGCGGGGAGCTGCTGAACATCGACGGGCGCGGCAACCGCCTCGCCGGGCAGGTCTACGGGAACAAGAAGGTCTACTTCCTCGTCGGCGCGAACAAGGTCTGCCCGGACTTCGACGCGGCGCTTTTCCGTGCGCACAACACCGCCGCCGTGCAAAACTGCAAGCGCTTTCCGAACAAGCCGCCCTGCCAGCTCGACGACAAGTGCCATGACTGCCGCTCGGCCGACCGCATCTGCCGCGCGCTGCTGGTGCTCTGGGCGCCGATGATGGGCATGGAGTGCGAGGTCGTGCTGATCGACGAGGCGCTGGGGTACTGATTCGCGCCATAAACAGAGCGCCCGTCCCTGTAGGGGCGATTCACGAATCGCCCGGCGGTGAACGGCGAATCTCTTCAATCAAACATGGGCGAATTCGTATTACAAGCTACGAATTCGCCCATGTTTTTTGATGTATCCGCAACCGCTTTGCACGGGCGCTTCGTGAAGCACCCCTACGGCGAAAACGCAGATTCCTCAAAGAACGATACGTTAAGGCCGCCTCTTTTACCATCTGTCGTCCAGCACATGAAAGCCCCTTGCGTCAGGGTCTGGCGCGAGGCTTTGCACGTCGATGCGGTCGATTTGGATATACCGGCTCTCAAGGAGCGTTTGCAGCAGCCGATCAAGCTGTGCCGCGCGGCCTTGCAGCTCCATCGTGACGCTCCCGTCCCAGGCGTTTTGCACCCAGCCGCAAACGCCGAGCGCCTGCGCTGCGTGCCGTGCCCGCCAGCGCAGCCCCACGCCCTGCACCGTGCCGGTGAGCACATAGCGTTTTCGGATGATCGGATCAGACATCCCCCCGCCCCCTCTCTGTACCTGACAGTATACACCCCGGCGCGGGACAAAAGCAAGCGTGGTGAAAGCTCTTGTCAAACAGCCTGTGACATGATATAGTATATTTGGTTTTATCTACATTATCGTAAACGAATTTGAAAAATGAGTTTACGATTTTGCCATGTTTTTGGGCTGCCCCGTCAGGGGCGAGAAAAACGGCTTTCTTCTGGTATCGTAAACGCAAATATCATTTGCGTTTACTATAACTCTACCATACATAAAACAAGAGAGGTGTTACAGCATGGCAAGAGAGATCCTGTTTGAACTCGGGAAGATGATTACAGACCGCCTTCCCTACAAGTTCGGCATCAAGAAGCTGACTGAGGACGACCCGGAGTACATCCTGCTTGACCGCTCGCTCGAGAGCGACGAGCAGGCGGAGATCATGCTCAAGATGGGGGTGCGCAAGCCCAAGACGCTCGAGGAGATCGCAAAGCTCACCGGCAAGGACCCCAAGCACGTCGAGGAACTGCTGGAAAAGGCGGCTGTCACCGGCGCGATCGAGTACCACCGCGAGAACCCCGAGCACAAGAAGCTCTACTATGTGCAGCTCTTCGTCCCCGGCATCGCCGAGATGACGAACATGGTGCGCTGGCAGTTCGACAAGTACCCGGAGATCGGCGAGCAGTTCGACAAGATGACCTACCTGCCGCTGGCAGGGAAAACCCACCTGATCCCTCCGGGCGGCTCCGGCATCGGGATGCACGTCATCCCCGTGGAGAACGCCATCTCCATGCAGCGCGAGTCTCTGCCCATCGAGCACATCTCCCACTGGCTGGAGAAGTACGACAAGTTCTCCGTCGGCTACTGCTCCTGCCGCAACGCCAGGCGCGCGGTCGGCGAGGGTTCGGGCGAGATACAGGACGACTGCTGTATCGGCCTCGGCGATTACGCGGACTACCTGGTGGAGACCGGGAAGGGTCGCCGCATCACCAGGGAAGAGGCGCTGGAGATCTGCAAGCGCTCCGAGGACAACGGCTACGTCCACCAGATCACGAACATCGACGGCGTGGACAAGATCTTCGGTCTGTGCAACTGCGATCTCGGCGTGTGCTTCGCGCTGCGCACCAGCCAGCTCTTCAACACCCCGAACCTCTCCGCCTCGGCCTACCGCGCCCACGTCAACAAGGAAAACTGCGTCGCCTGCGGCAAGTGTGTCGAGGTCTGCCCCGCCGGTGCCCTCCGCCTCGGGCAGAAGCTCTGCACCAAAAACGGCGAGGTGCAGTATCCCCAGCAGGAGCTGCCCTCCGGCCTCAAGTGGGGCGAGGATAAGTGGAACCGCAACTATGTCGCCGACAACCGCCGCAACTGCCATGAGTCCGGCACCGCCCCCTGCAAGACGGCCTGCCCCGCCCATATCGCCATCCAGGGCTACATCAAGCTCGCGAAGGAAGGCCGCTATCTCGACGCGCTCAAGCTCATCAAGCAGGATAACCCCTTCCCCTCCGTCTGCGGCTACGTCTGCAACCGCCGCTGCGAGGACGCCTGCACGCGCGGCGCGCTCGATAAGGCCGTCGCCATCGACGAGATCAAGAAGTATATCGCCGAGCAGGATCTCAAGAGCGAAGTCGGAGGCCAGCGGTCTTAGGAAGACAACACTTAGCTACACCTCCCTGCCCCACAGAACGACATGGCTACGATCCGACTTACCGCCGCTGCGAGGACGCCTGCACGCGCGGCGCGCTCGATAAGGCCGTCGCCATCGACGAGATCAAGAAGTTTATCGCCGAGCAGGATCTCAAGAGCGACACGCGCTACATCCCCGAGCTGCTGCGCCGCCGCCCGGTCGAGCTCGACTACCCCGAGAAGATCGCCATTATCGGCGCCGGCCCCGCCGGTCTGAGCTGCGCCTACTACCTCGCCCGCATGGGCTATGTGAACATCACGGTCTTCGACCGCAACCCCCAGCCCGGCGGTATGCTCGTCATGGGCATCCCCAGCTATCGTCTCGACCGCGCCGCGCTCAAGGGCGAGATCGAGGTGCTTGAGAAGATGGGCGTCCACTTTAAGATGAACACCGAGGTCGGCAAGGACATCACCCTCGCCGCGCTGCGCGAGCAGGGCTACAAGGGCTTCTACCTCGCCATCGGCGCGCAGAAGAGCGCGAAGCTCGGCATCCCCGGCGAGGCGCTCCAGGGCGTGTTCGGCGGTGTGGACTTCCTGCGCGAGGTCAATCTCGGCAACAAGCCCGAGATCGGCAAGAAGTGCGCGGTCATCGGCGGTGGCAACGTCGCGATGGACGTGTGCCGCACGGCCGTGCGCCTCGGCGCGGAGACCTATGTGATCTACCGCCGCGGCGAGGACGAGATGCCCGCCGACAAGGAGGAGATCGCCGAGGCGAAGGCCGAGGGCGTGAAGTTCTGCCTCCTGAACGCGCCGGTGGAGATTCTCGGCGAGGACGGCAAGGTCAAGGCACTCAAGGTCGAGCGGATGGAGCTCGGCGCGCCTGACGACAAGGGTCGCCGCGCACCGGTCGGCACCGGGAAGTTCGAGACCATCGAGGTCGATTCCGTTCTCGCCGCCGTCGGGCAGAGCATCGACTGGGGCGGTCTGGATATCGGTGATCTCGAGACCGGTAAGAAGGGCAACGCCCTCGCCGACGCCGTCACCTATCAGAGCGCGCAGAAGGATATTTTCGTCGGTGGTGATGTGTACACCGGCCCGAAGTTCGCCATCGACGCGATTGCCGCCGGGCGCGAGGGCGCCGAGTCCCTGCACCGCTTCGTGCAGGACGGGCAGAGCCTGACCCAGGGGCGCAATCTGCG
The DNA here is from genome assembly GCA_045546335.1 of Candidatus Limivicinus sp. GTDB lineage: Bacteria > Bacillota > Clostridia > Oscillospirales > Oscillospiraceae > Limivicinus. The sequence continues at coordinate 19,305 of JAZQCO010000069.1, forward strand.
CGAGTTTTACGAGCTCGACAAGGACAACCTCGTCTTCGGCAAGGACAGCTTCGACCGCCCCGCGCGTCAGGCGATCCTCCACGACGAGAGCAAGGCGCGCTCCTTCGAGCACGACCGGCTCACCTTCACCGAGGAGCAGGTCAAGCGCGAGGCCAGCCGCTGCCTCGGCTGCGGCGTGAGCGTCGTCGATCCCAACCAGTGCATCGGCTGCGGTCTGTGCACGACGAAGTGCATGTTCGACGCCATCCACCTCGAGCGCGACGTGCCCGAAGCCTCCAACATGAGGCGCTGCGAGGACAAGGTCAAGGGCATCCTGCCCTACGCCGCCAAGCAGGCCGTCAAGGGGAAGAAGAAATAAGAGAGAAAGTGCAAAACGTGGTGCAGATCCGTACATCAGTGCGGATCTGCACCACGTTTTCGTATCTCTACCAGTTTCAGACCTTTTCGTTCACCGCAGCGACGAAGCGCAGGAAGGCGGCGCGGCCGCTCTCGTCGCGCTTGTAGACCCCGGCGTGCTCGAGCACCTGCATGAACACGCGCCCGACCTCCTCACGCAGCACGCTCTCGGCGTTTTCGGCGTTGAACGCGCGTGCGCGCAAAATCTCCTCCGCCCAGTCGGCGTGCGGGGCGAGGACGGGATCGGCGCGCAGGTCGCGCCCGTCCAGCATCGCCTCGCGCAGCAGGGCGAGCTCGGATTTCAGCCGCGAGGGCAGTACGGCAAGCCCCATGACCTCGATCAGGCCGATGTTCTCCTTCTTGATGTGGTGCAGCTCCTGGTGGGGATGATACAGGCCGAGGGGGTATTCCTCCGTGGTGAGGTTATTGCGCAGCACCAGATCCAGCTCATAGCTCTCGCCGCGGCGGCGGGCGATCGGGGTGATCGTGTTGTGCGGCACGCCCTCCGTCTCGGCGAGGATCGTCGCGCTCTCGTCCGTGTAGCCGCGCCAGCAGCCGAGAATCTTATCCGCAAGGTCGATGACCGCCTCGCGCTCGTCGCCTCTCAGGCGGATGACGGACATCGGCCACTTGACGATCCCCGCGCTGACGCTCTCATAGCCCTTGAAGCGGAGCGGCGTCTCGATGGGCGCCTTCGCCATCGCAAACTCGTAGTGCCCGCCCTGGAAGTGGTCGTGGCTCAGGATCGAGCCGCCGACGATGGGGAGGTCGGCGTTGGAGCCGACGAAGTAGTGCGGGAAGAGCGTGATGAAGTCAAACAGCTTGCAGAAGGCCGCGCGATCGACCTTCATCGGCGTGTGGGCGGCGTTGAAGACGATGCAGTGCTCGTTGTAGTAGACATAGGGCGAGTACTGCCAGAACCAGGGCGTCCCGGCGATGGTCAGCGGGATGACGCGGTGGTTCTGCCGCGCGGGATGATTCATGCGCCCGGCGTAGCCCTCGTTCTCGGCGCAGAGCTGGCACTTGGGATAGCCGGACTGCGGGGCGAGGCGCGCCGCCGCGATGGCGCGCGGGTCCTTCTCGGGCTTGGAGAGGTTGATGGTGATATCGAGCGGGCCGTAGTCGCTCTCATACACCCACTTCACATCCTTCGCGATGCGGTCGCGGCGGATATAGTTCGTGTCGCAGCTAAAGGTATAGTACCAGTCCGTCGCCATGCGCGGGCTCTGCTCATAGAGCCCGGCGAAGATGGCGCGCACCTCATGCGGCCAGGGGGTGAGCGCGCCCATGAGGGCGGTGTCCAGCAGGTCGCGGGCGGTGATGTTGTCCTCGATCCGGCCACGCTCCACCGCGTCGTCCACCAGCGCGTTCAGAATATCGGCCAGCGGGAGGCGCAAGTCCTCGTCCGTGCCCTCGGCCTCGTCCAGACCGAGGATTTCCAGCAGGCGGTTGTAGGCGCAGACTCTGTCGTCCTCCTGGATCAGCCCCTTTTCCAGGGCATAGCGCAGCAGCGCGTTCAAATACTGTCTCATAGCTCCTCCAGCAGTACACCGCCCTCGGCGCGGATCGAGAGCACATGGCAGCTCCCCTCGCCCAGCACGGCCTCGATTTGTTCACGAAAGCTCTCCAAGCTGTCCAGCGGCACAAAGGCCTGCACCGTTCCGGCAAAGCCGCCGCCGTGGATGCGGCACGCGCCGCGCCCGTCCAGCAGCTTCTCGCACAGCGCCAGCGCCACCGCGCAGGCCTGCTGCCGCGTATACCCCGCCGGGATCACGTTTTGCAGATACATCCAGGACGAGCGCCCGGACGCCTTCACGAGCTCCAGGAAGCGGTCAAAATCTCCCTGTTTGAGCGCGGCGACCTGCTGCTCGACGCGCTTGTTCTCCTCATAGATGTGCATGGCGCGCAGCACCGCGCGGTCGCCCGCCTCCCTGCGCAGCGCGGGCAGCGCCGCGTAGAAGCTCTCCTCTGGCACCTCGCGCAGATGCGCCTTGCCGAAGTGGGCGTTGATCGCCCTGAGCTCGCCCGGGATGGCGGCGTACTCGTCGGTGAGGTCGGCGTGATCCGCCCCGCTCTCGATGATGCACAGCGCGTAGCCAAAGCCCGCGAGATCGAGCTCCAGCCGCTCGACGGCGGGGGCCGCCTCGTCGGCAAAGTCGATCGTGATCGCCCCGCCCAGGGACGAGGCCGCCTGATCCAGCAGCCCGCAGGGCTTGCCGAAATAGACGTTCTCGGCGTACTGCCCGAGCTGCGCGATCTCAAGCGCCGTGAGCCCCGCGCCCGTGAGATGGTTCACGATCGTGCCGAGCAGCACCTCGAACGCCGCCGAGGAGCTCAGGCCGCTGCCGGCGAGGACGCGGCTGGTCACGCAGGCATCGAAGCCCGGCACCGTGAAGCCGCGCGCGCTGACCCCCGCCGCGACGCCCCGGATCAGCGCGGCGGTCGTGCCGTACTCCTCCGGGCGAAGCGCAAGGGCGTCCAGGCTGATCTCGCACATCGGATAGCCCTCCGAGAGCACGCGGATCGTCCGCTCCCCGTTCTCGGCGACCGCCGCCACAGTATCGAGGTTGACCGCGCCCGCAAGAACGCGCCCAAGCTGGTGATCGGTGTGGTTGCCGCTCAATTCTGTGCGCCCGGGCGCGGAGAACAGATAGCGCGCCGGGCGGGAAAAGGTTTCGAGGAAACCCTGTTTCAGTCTTTCGTACATAAAAGCCTCCGGCTCATTTTTAATCGATTATAAGATAGCACAGTTTTCCGCCCCGGTCAACCGAAAACGCCGTCTTGCTATTCTTCTCGTTTCCGTTTATACTGCTTGCATGAAAAACACTCCGGGAGTGATACCATGAACAAAACGCTGTTTGCCCTCTGTCTCTGCGCCGCGCTGGCGCTCACGCTGCTCACCGGCTGCGTCTGGCGGGGTCTCGGCGGCGGTGAGGTCGTCTCCGCGCCGCTCGGGGGTGATGAAATCGCCGTCATGCTCAATGACACGGGCTCGCTCTGTTCCGATCCGGGCGTTGTGATCGACGGCGGCACCGTCCGCATCACGCGCGGCGGAGACTATGTGTTCACGGGCGTGCTCTCCGACGGGCAGATCTGCGTTGACGCGCCGGAGGACGCGGAGGTGCGTCTATACTTCGGCGGCGTGCATCTCGTAACGCGCGAAGGCTCCGCGATCCTCGCGCAAAACGCCGGATCGCTCGTGCTCGCCGCCCTCCTCGAGACGTCGAACCTGATCCAGTCCGCCGACGGCGGCGCTGCGGTGGACGCCGCGTGTGATCTCCGCTTCACCGGCGGGGGCGCGCTGAATCTCAGCAGCCTCACCGGCCGCGCGGCCGTCTCCGAGGGCGCGCTCACGCTCGAGGGCGGCACGGTCAACCTCGAGGCCGCCGGGGACGGGCTCTGGAGCGCCGGGTGCCTCACCGTCGAGGGCGGCGTACTGAATGCCGACGTGGCCGGGAACGGGATCGCCGGGCGGACAGTCAACGTCAGCGGCGGGCTGCTGAATCTCATGGCGCAGGCGGACGGCCTGCACGCGGAAGAGAAGCTCGATGTGAGCGGCGGGCTGTTGAACATCAGCGCGGGCGGCGGGCTGTACACGGAGGGCGGGATCGTTCTCAGCGGCGGGGAGCTGAACGTGAGCGCGGATGGCGACGCGCTTCACGCCGGGGGCGATATCACCGTGAGCGGCGGGATGCAGCAGCTCTTTTGCAGCGGGGACGGCGTTCACGCCGAGGGCGCGCTGCACCTCAGCGGCTCAACGCTCTCCGTCCTTGCCGCGCGCGACGGACTCTCCGCCGGGGGCGCGCTGCGCGTCAGCGGCGGTACGACCTGTCTCAGCGGTCGCAGCGCCCTCCGAAGCGGCGCGGAGGCCACGATCAGCGGCGGCACCTTCCTCGCTGCCGGGGCTGAGTCGGGCTTCGGCGCGCACTCGTCCCAGGCGAGCATCCTTCTCCGCCTCGATACCGTGCAGGAGGCCGGGACGCTTGTGAGCCTCTGTGACAGGCGCGGCACGATTCTCGCCCTGTATGAGCCGGAGACCAGCTTCGACTCCGTCCTGCTCAGCGCGGGCGGGCTCTCCGTCGGCGAGCGCTGCACCGTCGTGATTGGCGAAAAACTGATCGACCTCACGCTAGAGAGCTTGAACACCGAGCTCGACGCCTGAAAACGCGCGCCCTCGCTGCTGAGGGCGCGCGTTCGATTTGGAAAGATTTGATCCTTGCGCTGTTTGCTTCGCCGCGGTAGAATCGGGGCGAGGTGATGGAAATGAAACTGCGTCAAACCGTCCATCGGATGCTCTCGATGAAGCCCGATGCCTGGTACATATTCCTCCGCAGCATCCAGCTCTGTTGTCTGCTGCTGCTGTGCGCCTTTGCGCTGCTGCTGGAATATAACGGCGATACGCTCGGCAAGTACCCGCTCTACATGACCGCTCAGTCGCTCAACGAGAGCGCCCAGGGCATTTTGCTGATCGCCGTGATCCTCTCGATCTGCGTCGAGGAGCTGGCGTCATAGAGGCAGCGCGTAGAATTCCTCGCGCGTCATCAGGGCGTTGAGCACGTCCAGAAGCCCGTCGGCGGTCAGGCGCTCGGGGAGATCGAGCCGCTTGAGCAGCGCCGCGCGCTTCTCCCGGCTGCCCGCCCCGCCGCTCAGTCCCCGCTTGTAGAGATCTGCCTTCGTGATCGGCTCACGCGGCGGCGCGCTCTCCTCGTCCTCGAAGCTCGCGCCGCAGCGGCGCAGCGCCTCGAGCAGCACCTGTGGGCGCATCCCCTCGACCCCGAGCTTCCCCTCCCGCGAGGGGCTGCTCTTGCGCCGCTCCTTGCCGTACACGTCGGGGACGTAAGCGTGCTTGACCCTCGCGGGATCGGTGCAGCCTCGGATAAAGCTGCGGATCACAAAGCCCGCGCCGTCGGGATCGGTGAGCACGATCAGCCCGCGCGCCTCGGCGAGCGTGCGAAAGAGCTTTTGCTTCTGCTTGTCCTTGAACACGCCGAAGCCGCTCGTCTCGAGGATCACCGCGTCCACGACCTGGCTGAGCGCGTTCTTGTCGTAGCGCCCCTCGACGATGATCGCTTCCTTGACCTTAGGCATGGCTCTCCCCCGCCGCGATACGCAAAATCAGCTCCTTGAAGAGCCCCACGTCGTCCGCGCCGCTGCTCTTCATGCAATAGTCCGTCTCCGCGCAGAGCGCGACGGCATGGCGAAGCTGCGGCAGCGTGTAGCCTTGCGCCGAGCGCATCAGGTTTCGCGCGAAGGTCTCATAGCGGAGCTTGCAGACCTCCATCACATACTTCGTGCCGAGCTGCCTCTCGACCGCGAGGCGCGCCGCGTACAGTCGGCGCATCTGCTGGCCGAGCAGCGCGAGCATCGGGATCGGCTCGTTGGATTTGTCGGCAAGCAGCTCCGCGAGAATACGCATCAGCTCGTTATAGCGCTTTTCCGCGATGCAGTCAGTCATCCGGAAGATGTCCGCCTCCGGGATATGGTGCGCCACCGCGTCCACATCCGCGACCGTGACGCGCGGCCCCTGCGCATAGGCCGCGACCTTCTCGATCTCCGGGATCAGGCGGCTCATCAAATCGCCGCTGACGAAGATCAGCTCCTGCGCGGCCTCCATCTCCACGCTCTTGCCCGCCGCGGCGAAGCGCTTGGCGATCCATTTGACCAGCGCGTCCTGCGACTGCTGCCGGAAGCACAGCTCCCGCCCCTGCGCGCGCAGCCCCTTGATGAGCTTCGTGCGCCCGTCCGGCTCGAACGTCACGCCCTGTACGAGCGCAACGGTGCAGGTCTCCGGGATATCCGAGAAGATTTCCAGCAGCTTCTCCGGCTCCTTGTGCCGGTTCAGATCGAGATCCCGCAGCTCGACGAAGCTGCGCTCCGTCAGAAACGGCACGGCATCCACCGCCTCGCGCAGCGCGCTCGGCTCGACCTCCGGGCCGTCGATCCTGCGATAGCTGAAGCTGTCCTCCCCCTCCGGGAGGACGCTTTTTTTCAGCTCCTGTAAGTAGTACTCGCGCAGATAGTCCTCCTCGCCCCAGAGGAAATACAGCCTCCCCGGCGCCTCCTGGCGCAGCAGGCGGATCTCCTGGTTGATGTTCAGCTTTGGCTCCTCACCGGTTTTTTTCTTTGCCATGTCAGTGTTCGATCCTCACTTCAATCGTTCCGTTTTCATCCGTGCGGTAGACGGTGCAGCCCTGCGCGCTCAGGCGGCGCAGCGTCTCTGGCGCGGGATGGCCGTAGGTGTTGTAGCCGCTGCTGATCAGCACAGTCTCCGGGCGTATCGTCTCGAGCAGCTCCGCGCCGCATGAGGTTTTGGCGCCGTGGTGCCCGGCGACATAGAGTTCCACATCCGCGAGCGCGCCGCGCTCAAGCAGGCTCCTCTCCCCCTTTTGGGAGATGTCGCCCGTGACCAGCACATCGTACTCGCCGAGGCTGACACAGGCGCTCAGGCAATTCTCGTTGCCCTTCGCGTCAGGCGGCGGGACAAGGATGCGCGTGCTGATGCCGCCGAGCGTCAGTGCCGTGTCAGCCGTCAGGGCGATGATCTGCGTCTCCCCCGCCGCCGCGCTCTTCAAAATCTGCTTTTGCACCGGGATCGTCTCATCCAGTTCTCCGGCGGTAAGCAGCATCCGCACCGGGCAGAGCGCCATAAGCTGCGAGACGCCGTTACAGTGATCCTCGTCGAAATGCGTGAGCAGCAGTACATCGACCTGCCGCCGCCCGCGCGAGAGCAGATACGCCCCGGCGACCTCACCGGCATCCTTCGTTGTGCCGAGGCCGCCGCAGTCGATCAGCAGTGTCTCCGTCCCGGAGAGCGCCGCGAGGCACTGTCCCTGCCCCACGTCCAGAGCCGCGAAGGTGTCCGCGTCCCCCTCGTACTCGCCGCGCAGCCCCAGCAGTATGGCGCAGAGCGCCGCTGTGGACAGCAGCGCCGGGAGGCCGAAGCGCCGCCACGCGCTCCCACGCAGCAGCGCGCAGATGAAAAAGGCGAGGTAGCTGCCCACAAGCCAGCCGAGCAGCAGCCGGTGGTCGGTATACACCACCGCGACCGGAACCGTGGAGATCGCCCGCGCTGCGAGCAGGATCGCCCGCACCGCGAAGGCCAGCACCCAGGCCGCCGCCCGCCCCAGCGTCAGCGACAGCAGCCCCAGCGCGCAGCAGCAGTACGCGCCGTAAAAGCTCAGCACGATCAGCCCGTAGACCAAGAGGTTACTGAGCACAGACAGCAGCGGCACCTGCCCGAAGTGCAGCGCCATCAGCGGCACGGTGAAGGGCAGCACACTCAGAGAGCTGACCGCTGTGCCGACCGCCGTTCTCCCCAGCTTACTGAGGCGCAGCGCCGGGGCGCGGTCAAAGACCGCCTCGCTCATGCGCTCGGAGAAGCAGAGGATCCCCGCCATACTGGCGAAGGAGAACTGCAAGCCGACATTCGCCGCCGCGCAGGGGTTAGCCAGCAGCAGCGCGGCGAGCGCCGCCGAGAGCGAGGTCAAGGGATCGTTCTCGCGGTAAAAGAGCGGGGCGAGCAGGAGCATGGTCTGCATGATCCCCGCGCGCACCGCCGAGGGCGCGGCGCCGGTGACGAGGACATAGCCCCAGGTGAGCGCAAGTGCCGCGAGCGCGCTGCGTCTGCCGCGCCCGAGCACGGTTTGCAGCAGCCCCACCACGAAGGCGACGTGCATCCCCGAGACCGCGACGGCGTGCATCAGCCCGGCGCGGCTGAGCGAGAGGTGCAGCACCTCGTCCCGGTACAGCTCCTGCTTGTCGCCGAGCATCAGCGCGCGCAGGAAGGCGGTGGTATCTGCGGGGAAAAGCGAATCGACCAGCGCGCAGAGCGCGTGGTTCAGTCTGACAGGCCAGAGGGCGAGACCGGAGCCCTCCGTCAGCGTGAGCGTCCCCCTTGCGCGCGCAATCAGGTAGATATCCCGCGCCTGATAGCCGAGATAGCGCTCGCCGTAGAGCCGATCCGCCGCGCGCAGGCTCACCGTCCCCTCGATCGTATCACCTGGCTCGGCGTTTTCCAGCGCCGCGCCGTCGTTTTCATAGAGCAGCGCCTTGAGGGCGGGCAGCCCCTCGGTGTCCAGACGCACTTCGATGCGGCAATAGCTGGGGTTGAGCTCCGGATAGCCCACGACCCGCGCGCGGATGGCGAGCTCCCTGCCCTCGAGCGCGGCGGCGGGGACGACGGTCAGGAGGCTGTGGAGATAGAAGAAGCCGAGGCCGAAGCCCAGCGCGCACAGACTCAGCGCAAGGCCGCGCAGCCAGCGCCGCCGCCTTGCGAAGAGCAGCGCCCCGAGCACAGCCAGCAGCAGCGCGCCCGTCGGCAGCCACTCGAGCGGCAGCCAATAGACAGCCGCCAGCACTGCCGCCGCGTAGCTCAGCCCCGCAATTGCCAGCGTTCTCATCTCAGTCTCCTTCTATAGACCGAGCCGTGAGAGTGGCTCACGGCTCGGTGTTATCAAAGTATTTTTTCCGACAGCTTCACGCCGCCGACGAGATGGAAGTGCAGATGCTGCACGCTCTGGCCGCCGTCCTCGCCGCAGTTGTTGATGACGCGGTAGCCGTTCTCAAGCCCCTCGGCCTTCGCGATCTTCGCGACGGCCTCAAAGCATTTGGCGACATGGACGGAGTTCTCCGCCGTGATGGTGTCGGCGCTCGGGATGTGCTCCTTCGGCACGACGAGAACGTGTACGGGCGCCTGGGGCGCGATGTCGCGGAAGGCGAACACGCTCTCGTCCTCGTACACCCTGGCGCTGGGGATCTCCCCGGCGATGATCTTGCAAAACAGGCAGTTGCAGTCCTTCATTTGATCGTCCTCCTTTTACAGCTTCTGAGCCACGAGACCCTCGACCGCCGCGAGCGCCTCATTCACCTTGCTGACATCGGTGCCGCCGCCCATGGCGGAATCGGGCTTGCCGCCGCCTTTGCCGCCGGCGATGGCGGTCACGGCGCGGATGATATCGCCTGCCTTGACGCCCTTCGCCACGGCCTCCTTGCCGCAGACGCACTGGAAGGTGATCTTCCCGCCGTTGACCGAGGCGATCACGGCCACGACTGCGCTGTCCTTGTCGCGCAGCACGTCGCCGAGCTGGCGCAGCTTCGCTGCGTCGCAATGATCCTGCGTGCAGGTGACGACGTGCAGCCCGCCGATCTCCGCAGCCTTCTTAAGGATCTCGTCCGCACCGCCGGCGGACTCCTTCGCCTTGTACTGCTCGATGGTGCGGCGCGCCTCCTTGAGCTCGTTCGCCTGCTGCTCGAGTCGTGCGGGCAGATCGGCCGGGGTCGCCTTGAAGGGAGCGGCGAGGGTGCCGAGAAGCCGGAGGCTGTCATTGAGCGCGGCGAGGGTCTTGAGCCCGGTTGTCGCCTCGATGCGGCGCACGCCGGAGGCGACAGAGCCCTCGGAGGCGAGGTGGAACGCCCCCACCTTCGCGGTGTTGTCCAGATGCGTGCCGCCGCAGAGCTCGACGCTGTAATCGCCCATGCTCACGACGCGCACGGTGTCGCCGTACTTCTCACCGAAGAGCGCGGTCGCCCCGCTCTTGCGCGCCTCGTCCAGCGCCATCTCCTTCGTCTCGACCGCAAGCCCCTTCAGCACGGCCTCATTGACCGCTGTCTCGACCTTTTGCAGTTCCTCGGGTGTGACGGCGGAGAAGTGCGTGAAGTCAAAGCGCAGGAAGTCCGGCTCGACCAGGGAACCGGCCTGGTGGACGTGCTCACCCAGCACGTCGCGCAGCGCCCTTTGCAGCAGATGCGTCGCGCTGTGGGCGCGGCGGATCGCGTCGCGGCGCGCGGGATCGTAGGAGGCGGTGACGGTATCGCCGCGCCTCAGCTCGCCGGAGACGAGCTTGCCGGTGTGCATATACTTGCCGCCCTTGTTCTTCTGTACGTTCGTGACCTCAAAGCGCAGACCGTCCGCGCAGAGAGCGCCGTGGTCTGCGACCTGGCCGCCCATCTCGGCGTAGAGCACCGTCTGATCGAGCACGACAATCGCCTCGGTTCCAGCGGGGATCTCCTCGCGGAACTCCCCGTCCGCGACGATGGCGAGCACCTTTGCCTCGCATTCGCTCTGCTCGTAGCCGACGAACCTCGTCTCGGGGATCTCCTTGCCGAACTCCAGCCCGGCCCAGCCGAGATCGCCCAGCGCCTCACGCGCCTTGCGCGCGCGCACGCGCTGCTCCTCCATGAGCGCCTTGAAGCCGCTCTCGTCCACGCCCATGCCCTCGTCGGCGCACATCTCGATGGTCAGGTCCACCGGGAAGCCGTAGGTGTCATAGAGCTTGAAGGCATCCGCGCCGGAGAAGGTGGTCTCGCCCTTCGCCTTGTGCTCACTCAGCAGCTCGGAGAAGATACGCATCCCCGCGTCGATGGTCTTGGCGAAGTTCTCCTCCTCGGTCTTGATGACGCGCACGATGTAGCTCATCTTCTCGCGCAGCTCGGGGTACTGGCACTCGTTTTCGTGTACGACGGTCTCCACGACCTGGTAGAGGAAGGGCTCGTTTACGCCGAGCAGCTTGCCGTGGCGCGCGGCCCGGCGCAGCAGACGGCGCAGCACATAGCCGCGCCCCTCGTTGGAGGGCAGCACGCCGTCGCAGATCATAAAGACGCCGGAGCGGATGTGGTCGGTGA
>JAZQCO010000070.1:0-7065 GCA_045546335.1 Candidatus Limivicinus sp.
ACAAGGCAGAATTGAAACAATTCCGAGTATGTAATCTGCATACGCATCACCCCTCTCTTGGAGGGGTGCAAGAAGCTCCCCTCCGGGATGGAGGAGACTGACCGCCTACCGCTATGGCAGCACCCGCAATTATATTACCGAATATGACAGCTATTGTCAAGGAAAATCCCTGATCCGTACACAATCGAGCGGATCAGGGATTCTTTCTTTCACTTGTCCAGATACAGCCGCAGCAGCTCCTGCAGCAGCTCATCCCGGTCGATGCGGGTGATGAGTGTGCGGGCGTTGTTGTAGTTGGTGATGTAGGTGGGGTCCTCCGAGAGAATATAGCCCACGATCTGGTTGATGGGGTTATAGCCCTTCACGATCAGGGAGTTATAGACAGACAAGAGGATTTCCTTCATCTCGGCCTTGCTGTCGAGCGCTGTAAATTTTCTGGTTGCGTCTTCCATAGACCTCTCCCCCTTTTTCTTACGCTTTACTATCCCCTATTATAACAGGTTATTTCGTCATGTAAAGCCGAAAGTGGGGAGAAAACCTTAATTTTTTTGAATTTCTCCCGATTTGGTGGGTAAGGGCGAAGGGGGGCAAACACTTACCGCCTGTGAGCGTCCCTTTCGGCGCTTTTGCCTTTTCTCTTCACCGGGCCTATCAGCGCATGACGGCGCCAAACTTCTCCTTCAGCGCGTCGAGCACCTTCTTGACCGTCTCCTCGGCGTGCTCGTCGGTGAGGGTCTGATCGTCCGAGCGCATGGACAGCGAGAAGGCGACAGACTTCTTCCCCTTCTCGATATGGCTGCCCGTATACACGTCGAAGGGACGGCAGCCGACGAGGTACTGCCCGCCGCTGCGGAGAATGTGCTCGCTCATCTCACCGACGGGGATCGCCGCGTCGCAGACGACGGCGATATCGCGCGTCACCGCCGGGAAGCGCGGCAGCGGCTTATAGACCGGGATGCCGCCCTGCAGGGCGAAGAGCGCCTCGAAGCTCAGCTCCGCGCAGTAGATTTCCGCGTCCACGCCGTAGTTTGCGGCGACGGAGGGGTGGATCTGCCCGAGCACGCCCACAAGCTGCTCCCCGACATAGACGCGGGCGCAGCGGCCGGGGTGATAGGAGCAATTCTCACGCTCCTGCACGAAGCGGGGCTTCGCGGTGCCGAGCGCGTCCAGGATCGCCTCGACCCAGCCCTTGAGCACGAAGAAGTCCTTCTCCGGCCCGTAGGCGCCGAGGGAGAGCACGCGCGGCTCGTCGGCGAGGCCGTCGGAGCGCTTGAGGTAGATGCGGCCGATCTCATAGAGCGCGACGCTGCGGTTGCGGTAGTTGTAGTTGCGGCTGATGATCTCGAGCATCGAGGGCAGGATGGTGGTGCGCATGATCGAGGTGTCCTCGCCGAGGGGATTCAGGATACGCAGGCTCTCGCGGCGCGGATCGTCCTTGGGCAGACGGATCTTGTCGTAGTAGCTGGGGCTGATGAAGGAGTAGGTGATGATCTCATCCATCCCGAGAGACCGACAGGTCTGTCCCAGCAGACGCTCGCAGAGCTGCACGGGGCTGAAGCCGCCGCAGCTCGAGATCGCGCCGGTGAAGCGGGTGGGGATCTCGTTATAGCCGTAGAAGCGCGCGACCTCCTCGGCAAGGTCGGAGTAGTGCTCCACGTCGCCGCGCCAGGAGGGGACGATCACGTCCTCACCCTCGAAGGTGAAGCCGAGCTTGGCCAGGATCTCGCGCATCAGCTCTGCGCTGAGGTCGGTGCCGAGCAGGGCGTTGATCTTCTCCGGCTCGAGCTTAACGCGCGTGGCGGGCTTCTTGCCGGGGAACTCGTCGATCACGCCGGGCACGACCTCGCCGCAGCCGAGCTCCTCGATCAGCTCACAGGCGCGCTGCACGGCGCGCAGGGTGTTCTCGGGATCGAGCCCCTTCTCGAAGCGGGAGGAGGCGTCGGTGCGCATACCGAGGGCGGTCGCCGTGCGGCGCACGGAGGTGCCGTTGAAGCAGGCGGACTCGAAGAGCACCATCGCCGTATCGCCGACGATCTCGCTGTTCTCGCCGCCCATGACGCCCGCGACCGCGACGGGCTTCTCCGCGTCGCAGATGCAGAGCATCGAGGGCGTGATGGCGCGCGGCGTGCCGTCGAGCGTGCGGATCGTCTCGCCCTCGCGGGCGCAGCGGATGTGGATCTCCCCGCCCTGGACGCAGGCGAAGTCGAAGGCGTGCATCGGCTGGCCGTACTCGAGCATGACGTAGTTTGTGATATCGACGTTGTTGTTGATCGGGCGCAGACCCGCGTTGCGCAGCCGCGCCTTCATCCACTCAGGCGAGGGGGCGATCTTCACGTTGCGCACCATGCGCGCGGTGTAGCGCGGGCAGAGGGACGGCTCCTCGATCACGACCTTGGCGAGAGACGCGGCCTCGCCCTCGCCCTTCGCGGCGACGACAGGCTCATGCAGCCGCAGCTCCTTGCCGAAGGTGACGGCGGCCTCGCGCGCAAGGCCGATCATGCACAGGCAGTCGGGGCGGTTCGGGGTGATCTCAAACTCCACCACATGGTCGTTGCGGCCAAGGAGCTCGGCGAGATCGTCGCCGGGCTTGCATTCCTCGTGCAGCACCAGGATGCCATCGGGGATGCAGTGGGGAAACTCCGCCTGCTCGGCGCGCAGATCCTCGAGCGCGCAGACGAAGTCCTTCTCGGTGTTGTAGGCCACCAGGTCGCCCACGTGGACGTTCTGGCAGTCGGTGACGGTCTCGCGCTCGCCGCCGCAGTCTAGCACGAGCTTCCAGCGGTTGCACCCCGCCGGGGCGACGGAGAGCACCTGCGCGGCATAGACCTTGCCGAAGATGCGATCCCCGACCTTAATGAGCGGGGAGATCGAGGGCTTGAGCGGATCGAGGGCGTGATAATCGCCCAGAATCGCGGCGGGCTTGATGACAGCGTAATCGAAGTCGTGCGTGGTGAGCTCGAGCTCCTTGAGGGAGCAGAGCATCCCCTCGGAGGGCACGCCGCGCAGCTTGCCGCGCGTGATCGTGACACCGCCGGGCAGCAGCGCCTTGTGCAGCGCTGCGGGCACCAGGTCGCCCTCGTGGACGTTCCAGGCGCCGGTGACGATCTGCACCGGCTCGTCCCGTCCCACATCGAGGGTGCAGACGAGCATATGATCGGAGTTCGGGTGCTTCTCGAGCTTGAGGATGCGAGCGACCTTGACGTTCTTGAGGCTCGCCGCGAGATCCTCCGTGACCTCGACCTTGGAGCCGGAGATGCTCATGGCCTCGGCGAAGGCCTTGTCCCCGACCTCCGAAAGCGGGAGGTCTATATAGTCATTGAGCCAGTTTCTTGACAGATTCATCGTATATCTCCTCCTTTAGAACTGTTCGAGGAAGCGCACGTCGTTCTCGAAGATCAGGCGCAGGTCGGTGATCTTATACTCGCCCATCGCAAGGCGCTCAAGCCCCATGCCGAAGGCCCAGCCGGAGTAGACCTCGGGGTCGATGCCGCAGCCGGCGAGCACCTTGGGGTGAACCATACCGGCGCCCAGCACCTCGATCCAGCCCTCGCCCTTGCAGGTGGGGCAGCCCTTGCCGCCGCACTTGTGGCACTGGATGTCCAGCTCACAGCTCGGCTCGGTGAAGGGGAAGTGGTGCGGGCGGAAGCGCGTGACTGTACCCTCGCCATAAATCTTCTCGACCACGAGATTCAGCGTGGCCTTGAGGTCAGACATGGTGACGCCCTTGTCGATGACCATGCCCTCGATCTGGTGGAACATCGGAGAGTGGGTCGCATCCACCTCGTCCTTGCGGTAGACGCGGCCGGGGGCGATCATGCGGATGGGCAGAGAGCGCGTCTCCATCGCGTGAACCTGCATGGGCGAGGTCTGCGTGCGCAGGAGGATGCGGCTGCCCTCGGTGAAGTAGAAGGTGTCCGTCCACTCGCGGGAGGGGTGCCCCTCGTCGATATTGAGCTTGGTGAAGTTATAGTCGGCGAGCTCGACCTCCGGGCCGTCCACGATCTCAAAGCCCATGCCGATAAAGATATCCTTGATCTGGTCGAGCACGTTGTACATCGGGTGCTTATGTCCCAGGCGCGGCTCGGTCGCCGGGAGCGTCACGTCCACCGCCTCGAGCTCGAGCTTCTTCTCGAGCATGACGCGGCTGAGCTCGCTGCGCCGCTTCTCGATGGCGTTCTCGATATCGCCGCGAAGCTGGTTGGCAAGCTGCCCCATCGCGGGGCGCTCCTCAGCGGAGAGCTTGCCCATCTGGCGCAGGATGCCCGTGAGCTCGCCCTTCTTGCCCAGGTAGCGCACGCGCAGGGTTTCGAGCTTGTCCGCGTCGTCGGCCTCCAGGATCGCCTGGATCGAGGCCTCGCGCAGCGCCTGCATGAGTTCCTTCATTCTCTTTCCCTCCAAAAAAAAATAAAGCTTTCACCCCAACGAGGGGCGAAAGCATCGCTTCCGTGGTACCACCCACATTCGGTATCAGATACCGCACTTTTCAGGGCTTAACGCGCCCGCCACGCCGGGGATTGGCCGGAGCTCCCGGGCGAACCAAGCGCGCACGTCTCAGGGGGCTTACAGCCGACGACCCCCACTCTCTTTGAGCCGTGAAATGCGCTATTTTCCCGTTCACAGCGTAGACTAGAGTACCACATTTCGCGAAAAAAGGCAAGTAAAAAAATCTGTTTCCCGCAGGGAAACCGGCATTCGCAAGACGGCAATGCGGTGTCATTGCGAGCCAGCACCGCAGCGTTGGCGCGGCAATCCGTTTCTCCCCCTGGCCGCGTTGGTTTTGTATCCTTTGCGTGGCGAAGCTGTCCGCCGGGAGATACGGATTGCCACCGGCCACGGGCTCTGCGCCTCCTCGCAATGACACTGCCGGGTAGCTGGTCACAAAACGGAGAAGTTGATTTTCCTGTCTATCTATCCCTCGAGCGCGGCGCGGAGCTTTTCGAGCGCGCGCTTTTCGATGCGCGAGACGTAGCTGCGACTGATCGCACAGGCCTCGGCGGTCTCGCGCTGGGTGAGCGGATGGCTGCCGGAGAGCCCGTAGCGCAGCGTGATGACGCGCCTCTCCCGCTCATCGAGCACCGTCTGCACGCACTCCCGCACGGCGCGCGCCTGCTCCTCGTTCCCGATGCGCTCGGCGAGATCGTCCTCGTCGGCGAGCAGATCGAGTAGGGAACTGCCGCCGCCTTCCCCTTCCCCGTCGAGCTCGTCGGAGAGGCTGACCTCGCCGCTGTGCTTCCTGCGCGAGCGAAAGTACATGAGCACTTCGTTCTCGATGCAGCGTGAGCAGTAGGTGGCGAGACGGATCTTCTTCTCCGGATTAAAGCTGTCGATCCCCTTGATGAGGCCGATCGTGCCGATGGAGAGCAGATCGTCCATATCGTCGCTCTGGGCGTAGTACTTCTTCAAAATATGCGCGACCAGGCGCAGATTGTGCTCCACGAGGGTGTTGCGCGCGGCGGCATCGCCCTCGCGCAGGCGGCGCAGACAGTCCTCCTCTTCCTCGCGGCTCAGCGGGCGCGGGAAGGAGTCCGTGGGCAGGACGCGCAGCATCGGCAGCACGGTGTTTATCAGCAGCAGAAACGCCGTTTCGAGCATTTTCTCACCTCTCCCACAGTCTATTCCGGGAGAGCCTGCCCTATTCAAGCACAATGCGCCTCCGTTTACACGGAGGCGCAGAGTCTTTTTTGGCGTATCAGCAGAGCTGGGAACCGGCGGGGACAGAGTCGTCGAGCATCAGCAGATGCAGCTCCTCCTTGCCGTCCACCTCACGCACGGCGGACAGCAGCATCCCGCAGGATTCCTGCCCCATCATCTTGCGCGGGGGCAAGTTCAGGATGGCGACGACGGTCTTGCCGACGAGCTGTTCCGGCTCGTAGAACTTGTGGATGCCGGAGAGGATCTGGCGCGGCGTGCCGCTGCCGTCGTCGAGCTGGAACTTCAGCAGCTTCTCGCTCTTCTTGACCGCCTCACACGCGAGCACCTTGCACACGCGCATATCGCACTTGGCAAACTCGTCGATCGTGACCTCGGGCAGCACGGGAACCTGCTTGACCTGCGGTCCTCTGGCCTTCTTCTCGGCCTCCTCGAGATCGGCGAGCATCTTCGCCGCGTCGATGCGCGGGAAGAGCGTCTCGCCCTTGTGTACCTCGACCTCGTTGGGCAGTACGCCGTACTCCCCGGCCTTCTCCCAGGTCACGTCCTCCGCCTTTGCGCCGATCTGGGCGAAAGCCTTCTCACAGCTCTCGGGCATGAAGGGAGTGAGCAGGATCAGGGAGACGCGCAGCGCCTCGAGCAGATTGTACATGACCGCCGCAAGGCGGGCGGCCTTCTCCGGCTCCTTGGCGAGCTTCCAGGGCGCGGTCTCGTCGATGTACTTGTTGGCGCGCTGCACGAGGCGGAAGACCTCCTCGAGCCCGACATGGAGCTGGAAGGCATCCATCTGCGCGGCATAGCGCTCCTTCACGCTGCGGATCATCGCGATCAGCTCGTCATCGAGCGGCTCAGACTCGCGCGCGGCGGGGAGCTTGCCGCCGAAGTACTTCTCGACCATGGCGGTGGTGCGGGAGACGAGGTTGCCGAGGTCGTTGGCAAGATCGGTGTTGACGGTGGAGATCAGCAGCTCGTTGGAGAAGTTGCCGTCAGAGCCGAAGGGGAAGGTGCGCAGCAGGAAGAAGCGCAGCGCGTCCACGCCGAACTTCTCCGCGAGCAGGTAGGGATCGACCACGTTGCCTTTGGACTTGGACATCTTGCCGCCGTCGATGACGAGCCAGCCGTGGACGTAGACCTTCTCCGGCAGCGGCTCCCCCACGCTCATGAGCATGGCCGGCCAGATGATGGAGTGGAAGCGCACGATCTCCTTGCCGACGATGTTCACCGGCGGCCAGTACTTGTCGAAGTCGGATCGTAGCCATGTCGTTCTGTGAGCCAAGGAGTTGTAGCTAAGTGTTGTCTTCCTAAGACCGCTTGGCCTCCGACTTGCCCACGCTCATGAGCATGGCCGGCCAGATGATGGAGTGGAAGCGCACGATCTCCTTGCCGACGATGTTCACCGGCGGCCAGTACTTGTCG
>JAZQCO010000071.1:0-7116 GCA_045546335.1 Candidatus Limivicinus sp.
TGTCAGAACGGGATGACCAACGTGCCTGTGATGTCGCAGAGCGGCACGCCGGCAAGGCGCTGCCCGGTTTCCGCTTCATATCGCGCGAGTGCCTCCCGCACACCGGGGAGGCCGGGGTGGTTCCAGTCGTGCAGCAGGAGATACCCTCCCTGTTCCATGCGCGGCACGAACCAGCGCAGCCCCGCAAGCGTGCTCTCCTCCAGATCCGCGTCGAGCGAGACGAGGGCGAATCGTTCGTTTTCAAGTCCCGCTGCGGTCGCGGGAAAGAGCCCTGCGCGGATGACGGCCTTATCCGCTCTCGGCAGACGGCGCAGCACCGCTTCGACAGAGGCGTTCTCATGCGCCTCGGCGAGCCCCTCCGGCGCAGCCTCCGCAGGGTCGAAGCCCGCGAACGTATCAAACAGGTACAGCCGTCGCTCCGGCAGCAGCGCGTCCATCGCCGCGGCGAACTCCCCGCGAAAGACGCCGAGCTCCGCCATCGCGCCGGGCACGGCGCCCAGCGCCCGTGAGATCGCCTCGAGCGTTTTGTACCGCACCCAGTCACCCGGCGCGGCAAGGGAGCCATCGTCCCAGAGCGGCGCGCGCACCGGTACCTCCTGCCGCTGCAGCCGTTCGACAAAGGCATCGCCCAAGGCTGCCCGCGCCGCGTCGTAGGAGCGGTTGCGGTCGATGAGCGCCAGATGATTTTTCAGATACAGCACCTTCTCCGGCGAGAAGGGAAAGGCCGGCGCGTCCTTTGCCGTGACGATCAGGAGGTCAACGGTGCGCTCCGCGAGCATCGATATGGAGATGACGGGCCGCCCGAGAAAGGTCTCCCGCGTCGGCTGCGATTCCACGAAGGCCGCGATGCGCGTTGGCTCGAGCGTTTCACGCGTCAGCTCGCCTGCGCCGCAGCCCGTGCCGTAAACATAGATTTCCATGCCGTTCCCTCCTTTATCTGTAGTTTATCACACATTTCACAATAAAATCGACTGTTATTTCTTTACAAATCGGACTGTCGGGTTTATACTTAAGAAAAATTAAGAAAATGGAGGGATTGCCGTGCAGAGCCGTACGGATCGCCCGGAGACCGCTGCGCTGATCGTGGCGGCGGGCATGAGTTCGCGCATGGGCGACTTTAAGCCCATGCTCACCATCGGCGAGATGAGCATCGCCGAGCGCGTGATCACCACGTTCCAGCAGGCGGGCGTGCATCGCATCGTCGTCATCACGGGCTATCAGGCTGAGCTGCTGGAGCACCACCTCGCGGGTCGCGAGGTCGTCTTCCTGCGCAATGAGCGCTATCGGGAGACGCAGATGTTCGACTCGGCCTGCATCGGCCTGCAGTACCTGCGCGGGAAGTGTGACCGCGTGCTCTTCACGCCGGTGGACATCCCGCTCTTCACGGCGGCGACGGTGCGCGCTCTGCTGCGCTCTGATGCATCGCTTGCCTGCCCGGTCTGCGAGGGGAAGCCCGGTCACCCGACCATGATCTCGGAGCGTCTCATCGACGGCATTCTCGCAGACTCCGGGGAAAACGGCCTGCAGGGGGCGTTTTCGCGCTGCGGCGTGCGGATGGAGCAGGTTCCCGTCTCCGATCCCGGCGTCCTCCACGACGCGGACACGCCCGATGATTACCAAAATCTCCTCCGCTATCACAACGAGCAGCTGGTTCGCCCGGTGGTGCAGATCTCGCTGGCAAGGGAGAAATCGTTTTTCGATTCCCGCGCCGCCATGCTCCTCGCCCTCGTGCAGGAGACGGGCTCGATGCGCATGGCCTGCCAGCGGATGCAGCTGAGCTACTCGAGCGGTTGGAATGTGATCCGCACGCTGGAATCCCAGCTTAGCCGCCCGCTGGTGGAGCGCTCGCAGGGCGGCGCAGGCGGCGGGAAGAGCAGCCTTACCCCGGCGGGGGAGCAGCTGCTCACACAGTATGAGGATTACGTCTCTGCAGTCCGCACCCAGGCGGAGGCGCTCTTTGACGACTATTTTCGCGGGGTGCTGGAATGAGAAAGATCTTCCTTCTGCGCCACGGAAGACCGGATTTCCCGCTGGGGACGCGCCCCTGTCTTGGGCATACGGATCTGCCCCTCGGCGCGCTCGGGCGCATGCAGGCCTGCCGCGCGGCGAGGTGGCTGGCGTCAAAGCAATTCGAGGCGGTCTATGCCAGCCCCCTCAAAAGAGCGTTGGAGACCGCGAAATATTGTTCCGATGACCTGCGCATTTTACCGGATCTGCGGGAGATCGACTGCGGCGACTGGGACGGATTGGATTTTGAAGAGATCCAACGCCGCTGGCCGGAGCTCTACGCTGCGCGCGGCAAAGATCTCTCCCTCCCGATGCCGAACGGCGAGACGGTCGACGCAGTGCGGGAACGCGCCCAAAGGGCGCTGCAGCAGATTCTCGCGGAGACGACGGGGGACGTGCTCATCGTGGCGCACAGCTTTGTGATCCGCACCCTTTTGGGCGACCTGAACTGCCGTCTGCCCTATGCCTCCGTGACGGTCTTGGGCGACCCGGAATGCGTCGGCTTCGTGCCGGAGGAACCGCTCACAGAGCCTCTGGCGGAGGCGCTGCTCAAGGCGGCTGCCCCCGGGGAAAAAATCCAGGCGCACTGTCATGCCGTGGCGAAAGAGGCGCTGCGCATCGCGGAGCGTTTGCCCATGAAGCTGGACACAGCGCTTCTGGTTTCCGCTGCGCTGCTGCACGATGTTGCCCGCGCAGAACAGCACCATGCCGAGACCGGTGCCGCCTGGCTGCGGGATCTGGGCTATTCCGCTGCAGCAGAGATCATCGAACAGCACCACGATTTTGCGGGAACAACCCTGAACGAAGCCGCGATCCTCTATCTGGCGGACAAATGCGTCCTGGAGGATCGCGTGATCCCGCTCGCGGAGCGGTTTACAGCAAGCGAGGCCAAGTGCCGCACCGAGGAGGCGAAGAAAGCGCACGCGCGCCGTCAGAAAGCGGCGGAGCGGCTGCGCGAGGAAGTCAACACCCTGTGTCAAACGGAGGTAGTACGATGAAAATGATGTTTCAAACGATAGCACAGCGCCTGCGCGCCGGAGAGGATCTCGTGCTCGTCACGGTAGTGGCCTCCTCCGGCTCCACCCCCAGGGGCGCGGGCTCCAGAATGCTCATTTCCAAAACCGGGCGCATCTGCGGCACGATCGGCGGCGGCGCGGTGGAATATCGCTCCGAGCAGCTCGCACAGGAGGTGCTGCAGAGCCGGAAGAGCCGCGAGCAGAGCTTTCTGCTCACGAAGAACGATGTGCAGGATCTCGGCATGATCTGCGGCGGCGATGTGCAGGTGTTTTTCCACTTCCTCGCCGCGGGCGACGAGCATGTCCTTGCCCTCGCGGAGGCTGCGGAGGCGCTCTTCGCCGAGGGGCACGATCTCTGGCTCGTGTCCGAGCTCTCCGCTGGCGGCCGTCTGGGGCTCTATTCCCGCGAGCGCAGCTTTGTCGGGCTGGATGTGCCCGAGGCGCTGCGCGACGCCATGCGCCGCCGTCCCGTGCGCGAGGAACTCGACGGGCGCGACTTCTATGTGGAGCAAATTCAAAGCTCTGGGCGGGTACTGGTCTTCGGCTGCGGCCATGTGGCGCAGGCGCTCGTGCCCGTGCTCGCCGGGGTCGGCTTTCGCTGCGTCGCCATGGACGACCGCGCGGAGTTTGCGAGAAAGGATCTGTTCCCCGATGCGGAGGATGTGCGCCTGATCGATTTTACGAACCTTGCCGCCTCGGTCACAATCACGCCGGAGGATTATATCTGTGTGATGACGCGCGGTCACGCGTTCGACGCCGTCGTGCAGGCGCAGGCGATGATGAGCCCCGCCTGTTACATCGGCGTCATCGGCAGTCGCCGGAAGATCGCGGGCGTCACGGCGCGGCTCAAGGAGGAATACGGCTTTGCGGACGCGGAATTTGACCGCATCACGTCGCCCATTGGTCTTGCCATCCGCGCGGAGACGCCGGAGGAGATCGCCATTTCCATCGCGGCGCAGCTCATCGCCCTGCGCGCGGAACGAACCGGAAGATAGAAAGAAGACGAACCATGCCAAAATTTGCAGTTATCAGCGGCTTTCTCGGTTCCGGGAAAACCACGGTCATGATGGCGCTGACCAAGCACGATCCCGCCGTCGCCATGATCTCAAACGATCTCGGCGAGGGCGTGGAGCTGGCAGATCATCGCTTTGCCAAGCTCTCCGGCTGTAGCGCCGATCAGATCACGGACGCGTGCATCTGCTTCTGCCACGACCGGCTGATCGAAACGGTGGAGGCGCGATTCGCCGAGGGGAAGACTCTCGTCGTATCGGACATTCCGGGCTTCGGCGTCGGCGCGCTGGAGCACGTCTACCACGGCCTCGCGGGAAAGCTCGATTTCGCGCCCTTCACGGTGCTCGTCGAGCCCGCAACGATCCAAGCGCTCCGAGCCGGAGGGGATCTCGCGCACATCCAGGACGCCCAGCTGCGGGAGGCCGATCTCATCGTGCTGAATAAATGCGACATCCTCACGCTGGAGGAGGCCGCCGAGGCCTGCGCATATCTCGCCGAATGCTATCCCGAGGTGGAGGTGCTCCCCGTCAGCGCCCGCCGGGGCGACGGGATCGACGCGCTCTGCCGCGCTTTGCGCGAGGGCAGCGCCTCCATGCGCCACCCCGAGATCGACTATGACGGCGATCCGCTCCAAAACGAGATGGCGAGCCTGAGCGAGGCCTATTATCAGTATCACGCCCGCGTCTGCTGCTTCGACTTTGACGGCACGGCGTATCTGCGCGATCTCGCCGAGGAGATTACCTTCACGCCATACAGACCCGTGCGCGTCCCGCACTTAAAGCTCCTTGCCTGGACGCCGGACGGAGATTACGGCAAGGTGGATTGGATGAGCGGACAGGCGCTTCAGATCACGCGCGCGTTCGCTCGTCCGTGCACGGAGCTCGCCGTCGTCATCAACGCGACGGCGGTGTGCGAGGCCAAGATGCTCGACAGCATGATCTCCGTCGCGGAGCAGACCGTCTCTGACCGCTTCCAGCTGGAGACCACCGTGCATAAGCGTGAATGCTTCGGTATGGGAGAGTGACATGAGCGAGATCATCCGATCCACGCGCTCCGTCTGTCCCGTGTGCCTGAAAAATCTCCCCGCCGCGCTCTGCCGCGAGGAGGACGGGCGCGTATATTTAGAAAAAACCTGCCCCGCGCACGGCGATTTCCGCGCGCTCGTCTGGCAGGGAAAGCGGGATTTTGAAAGCTGGCTTTTGGGCGAGCCGCCGATGGAGGCAGGGGAGGGGCAGCGCTGCCCGTCGGACTGCGGGCTCTGCGGCGATCATCAGGCCGGGAGCTGCTGTGTGCTGCTCGAGGTCACGCGCCGGTGCGATCTGCGCTGCCGCTTCTGCTTTGCCGACGGCGGGAGCGCGCAGGAAGACCCGACGGCGGAGACGATCGAGGCTGCGATCACAGACATCGTCCGCCAATGCGGCCCGGTGCTGCTGCAGCTGAGCGGCGGCGAGCCGACGCTGCGGGACGATTTGCCCCGCCTTGTCCGCTTTGCAAAGGACGCCGGGTGCAGCTGCGTGCAGCTGAACACGAACGGCCTGCGTCTCGCGACGGATCCGGACTATGCCGCGCGCCTCGCCGAGGCGGGGCTGGACATCGTCTTTCTGCAGTTTGACGGGGTGGACGATCAGATCTATGAGACCCTGCGCGGCGCGCCGCTGCTGAAAGAGAAGACGGAGGCGATCCGCGTCTGCGATGCGTTCCGTCTCGGCGTCACGCTCGTGCCCACCGTCGTGCCCGGCGTGAACGACCGCGCGCTCGGCGAACTCGTTCGCTTTGCGTGCGAACACGTCCCCGCCGTGCGCGGCGTGCATTTTCAGCCCGTGAGCTATTTCGGGCGGCACGACGCCGCACCGGATGCGCGCTATACACTTGACCGGCTCGTGGCGGATCTGAGCGCGCAGGCGGGTATCCCCGCGGACGCCTTTCTCCCCTCGCGGTGCGATCATCCGCTCTGCGGGTTCCACGCGGCGTTCCTGCTGGAGGAAAACGGCAGCCTGCGCCCGCTTGCCCGCTTTCAGCACGCCTTGCGCACGCGGGGAAAGGCGCAGGACAACCGCGCCTATGTCGCCAAGCACTGGCGGCGTGCGCCGGAGGAGCCAAAGCCGGATCTTTCCGGCGAGATGGATTTTGACACTTTCCTCTACCGCCTGCGCCAGCAGAGCCTCACGCTCTCGGCCATGGCGTTTCAGGACGCGATGAATCTGAACATGGAACGCCTGCGCCAGTGTACGCTGCACGTGTGGCGGGACGGCAGGATTGTGCCGTTCTGTGCAAATTATCTGACACCGATGAAAGCAAGAGGTGATTTGGGATGAAAGAAGTGAAACCGGTCGACGCCGTCGGCCATGTGCTCTGCCATGACATGACGCAGATTATCCCCGGCGTGACGAAGGACGCCCGCTTCCGCAAGGGCCACGTTGTCACGGAGGAGGACATTCCTGTGCTCCTGAGCATGGGCAAGGAGTCGCTTTTCGTCTGGGAAAAGCCCGAGGGTATGCTCCATGAGGATGAGGCGGCTGAGCGTCTGCGCGCGCTGTGCCAGAACAGCGGCATGCGCGCCAGCGCCCCCAAGGAGGGCAAGATCGAGCTGACCGCGGAATTCGACGGGCTCTTTCGCGTGGACGTCGAGCGGCTGGAGGCTGTGAACAGTCTCGATGAGATCATGATCGCGACGCGCCACGGCAACACGCCCGTCAGGGAGGGAGACAAGCTCGCGGGCATGCGCGTGATCCCGCTGGTCATTGCGGAAGATCAGCTGCGCGAGGCCGAGACCGTCTGCGGCGACAAGCCTCTGCTGGAGCTGCTGCCGTACAGACTCAAAACCGCTGGCCTTGTCACGACCGGAAACGAGGTCGCCAAGGGTCTCATCGAGGACGCCTTCACGCCCGTCATCATCCGCAAGCTCCAGCGCTTCGGCATCGAGGTGACGCACCACTGCACACCCGGCGACGATATGGACGCCATCACGCAGGCGGTGCTGGACTATCACGCGGCAGGCGTGGACATGGTGCTCTGCACGGGCGGCATGAGCGTCGATCCCGACGACCGCACGCCCGGCGCGATCAAGGCCACCGGCTGCGAG
>JAZQCO010000072.1:0-10096 GCA_045546335.1 Candidatus Limivicinus sp.
CTTGCCGCAGTGCGGGCAGGTGAACTGCTCGCCGGTGAGGTAGCCGTGCTCCTTGCAGACGGAGTAGGTCGGGCTCATGGTGTAATACGGCAGACGGTAGTTCTCGGCAATCTTGCGCACGAGGTTCGCGGCGGCCTCCCAGCTGGGGAGCTTCTCGCCGAGGAAGGCGTGGAAGACGGTGCCGGAGGTGTAGCGCGTCTGCAGATCGTCCTGAATGTCGAGCGCGTCGAAGACGTCCTCGGTGTAGCTGACGGGCAGGTGGGAGCTGTTGGTGTAGTACGGGGTGCCGCCGGCCTCGGCCGCGGTGATGATGTCCGGGAAGTCCTCCACATCGTGCTTGGCAAAGCGATAGGCGGTGGACTCTGCCGGGGTGGCCTCGAGGTTATAGAGGTCGCCGTACTGCTCCTGATAGTCGCTCAGGCGCTCGCGCATGTGGTCGAGAACCTGCTTGGCGAACTCCTGGCACTTGGGATCGGTCATGTCCGCGCGGATCCACTTGGCGTTGAGGCCGGCTTCGTTCATGCCGACGAGGCCGATCGTGGAGAAGTGGTTGGCGAAGGTGCCGAGATAGTGCTTGGTATAGGGATAGAGCCCCATATCGAGGAGCTTGGTGATGACGTCGCGCTTGATCTTCAGGGAGCGGGCGGCAAGATCCATGAGGTGATCGAGGCGCTCATAGAAGTCCTTTTCGTCCTTCGCCTGATAGGCCAGACGCGGCATGTTGATCGTGACGACGCCGATGGAGCCGGTGCTCTCGCCGGAGCCGAAGTAGCCGCCGGACTTCTTGCGCAGCTCGCGCAGGTCGAGACGGAGACGGCAGCACATGCTGCGCACGTCGGAGGGCTCCATGTCGGAATTGATGTAGTTGGAGAAGTAGGGCGTGCCGTACTTCGCGGTCATCTCGAAGAGGAGCTTGTTGTTCTCGGTGGGAGACCAGTCGAAGTCACGGGTGATAAGTCGGAGGCCAAGCGGTCTTAGGAAGACAACACTTAGCTACAACTCCTTGGCTCACAGAACGACATGGCTACGATCCGACTTCCTGCCGGCCATCGTCGGCGGCAAGGAGATGGACTTCACCTACGGCGACTGCAAGGCCGAGATGGACATGGTGAACAAGGCGTTCATCGACATTATGATCGAGGGCGATGCCAACGGACGCGGCTTCCAGTACCCGATCCCGACCTATTCCATCACGCGCGACTTCGACTGGGCGCCCACCGAGAATAACCGGATGCTCTTCGAGATGACCGCGAAGTACGGTACCCCCTACTTCTCCAACTACATCAACTCCGACATGGAGCCGAGCGATGTGCGCTCCATGTGCTGCCGCCTGCGCCTCGATCTGCGCGAGCTGCGGAAGAAGACCGGCGGCTTCTTCGGCTCGGGCGAGTCCACCGGCTCGATCGGCGTCGTGACGATCAACATGCCGCGCCTGGCCTATCTCGCCTCGGACGAGGCCGACTTCTACCGCCGCCTCGACCACATCATGGACGTGGCCGCGCGCTCTCTGAAGGTCAAGCGCACCGTCATCACAAAGCTGCTTGACGCGGGTCTCTATCCCTACACCAAGCGTTACCTCGGCCACTTCAACAACCACTTCTCGACCATCGGCCTTGTCGGCATGAACGAGGCGGGGCTGAACGCCAAGTGGCTGCGCGCCGATATGACCGATCCCAGGTGCCAGGAGTTCAGCAAGCAGGTGCTCGACCACATGCGCGAGCGTCTGAGCGACTACCAGGAGCAGTACGGCGATCTGTACAACCTCGAGGCGACGCCCGCCGAGTCCACGGCCTACCGCTTTGCCCGCCACGACAAGGAGGCCTTCCCCGAGATCATCACCGCCGGGACGAAGGACGATCCCTACTACACGAACAGCTCCCACCTGCCGGTGAGCTACACGGAGGACATTTTCTCCGCGCTCGATATCCAGGACGAGCTGCAAACGCGCTACACCTCCGGCACGGTCTTCCACGCCTTCCTCGGCGAGAAGCTGCCCGACTGGGAGGCGGCGGCGAAGCTGGTGCGCAAGATCGCCGAGAACTACCGTCTGCCCTACTACACCCTCTCGCCGACCTACTCTGTCTGCGCCGAGCACGGCTACCTCACCGGCGAGCAGTTCACCTGCCCGATCTGCGGGCGCAAGGCGGAGGTCTACAGCCGCATCACCGGCTACTACCGCCCCGTGCAGAATTGGAACGCCGGCAAGACCCAGGAGTACAAGGAGCGCCTGGAGTACGATATTGGCCGCAGCCACCTGACCCACAGCGGGCCGCAGGACGTGTCCGTCCCCGTCACCGAGCCGGTGGACGCCCAGCCCGCCGCCCCCGCCGCGCAGGAGAAGGCGATCCTCTTCGCCACGCCCACCTGCCCCAACTGCAAGATCGCCTGCCAGTACCTCGACCGTGCGGGCTATGCCTATGACAAGCTCATGGCCGCCGAGAACGCGGAGCTTGCGAAGCGGTACGGCGTCAAGCAGGCGCCGACCCTGATCGTGCCCGACGGCGAGGGCTTTGAGAAGTTCGCCGGCGCCGGCGCCATCAAGCAGTACCTCGCGGGTCTGAGCGCGTAAGGCGTATGGGGACGCTGCCCCATACGAATGAAAAATGAAAAGCGAAAAGTGAAAAATTATGGTGTCCCCTTCGGGGACGGATCAAAACAGGGTCCGTCACGAAGCGACACCATAATTCTTCATTGCGAAAGAGGGAAGGAAAGACAGCCATGTCCGATCAATACGATATCCTTATCATCGGCGGGGGGCCTGCGGGGCTGACCGCCGCCACCTACGCCTGCCGCGCGGGCAAGCGCGTGCTGGTGCTGGAGAAGAACGCCTTCGGCGGGCAGATCACCTGGTCGCCGCGGGTGGAGAACTTCCCAGGCTTCGTGTCCGTGAGCGGGGCGGAGCTGGGCGACAAGCTGCTGGAACAGGCGATGGAGCAGGGCGCGGCGGTCGAGCTGGAGGAGGCCGTGTCCCTCGCGCCTCTGGACGGCGGCTGGGCGGTCGAGTGTGAGTCCGGCGCGCGCTTCAAGGCGCGTTCGGTGATCCTCGCCACCGGTGCGCGGCCGCGGCTGCTGGGTGTCGAGCGCGAGGAGGAACTCACGGGCTGCGGGGTGTGCTACTGCGCGGTCTGCGACGGCGCGTTCTACCAGGGGAAGGACGTGGCGGTCTGCGGCGGCGGCAACAGTGCTTTGCAGGACGCGCTGCTGCTCAGTGAGAGCTGCCGCCACGTCTGCGTCATCCACCGCCGGGGGAGCTTTCGCGGCGAGCAGAAGCTCGTCGAGGCGCTCGAACGCAAGGAGAACGTCGAGCTGCTGCTCGATACCCGCGTCGAGGCGCTGCTGGGAGAGGAGGAGCTTCGCGGCCTCGTCCTCGAGCAAAACGGTGCGCGGCGTGAGCTTGCGGTGGAGGGGCTCTTCGTCGCCATCGGGCACGAGCCGGACAACGCCGCCTTCGCGGACTTCCTCACGCTCGATGAGGCGGGCTACGCCGCGAGCGGCGAGGACTGCCTGACCAAAACGCCCGGCCTCTTCGTCGCGGGCGACTGCCGCCGCAAGCGCGTCCGCCAGCTCACCACCGCCGCCGCCGATGGCGCGGTCGCGGCGCTCGCCGCCTGCGCGTGGCTGGAACAGTGAATCATACAACCCCCTCGGACACAGCCCGAGGGGGTTTCCAGTTCTTCCCTGCAATTCTTAAGATTCCCAAAAACGGGTTGACAAATGTAGTCTCTTATGCTATACCATAATCAGACGACATATGTAGTCCAAATGGAACGAGGAGGTGGCGCAATGGTCGAACTGGCTGAGAAAATCAGCGACTCCGAGCTGGAGGTCATGCGGGTGCTCTGGGACGCGGGGGACGCCCTGCCGATCACGGATATCCGCCGCAGCCTCTATGAACGCCGCGGCTGGGAGGCCACGACGGTCAAAACCCTGGTGCAGCGCCTGGTGTCCAAGGGTGTGCTGGATCAGGAGAAGCGCAAGGTCTTTTACTACCGGCCGCTCGTGAGTGAGAAGGAATACAACGACTGGGCGGTGAGCGGCCTGGTGCGGCGGCTCTTCCGGGGCAGCGCGAAGGCGCTGGTGGCGACGCTGGTGCAGTCCGACGGGCTGAGCGACGCCGATCTCGAGGAGCTGCGCGACATGTTCAGGGGGGCGGAGGAATGACAGAGCTTCTGAGACTGCTGCTGGGGCTCTCCGTCTCCGGGACGCTGCTGGCGCTGCTGCTCACGCTGCTGCGCCGCCTCTTCGGGGCGCGGCTCCCGAGCGTGTTCTATTACGGCGCGTGGCTGCTGGTGCTGCTGCGCTTCCTCGTGCCCCTGCCGGGGCTGGTGCAAAAACCTCGCATCCAGACCGCCCCCGAAGCGCCGGTTCTGATCGAGCGCACGGCGGCGAACACAACGCGCCCCTATGAGGCGGGCTTCGTCCATGTCTCCGCGCCGAGACCGGAGACACCCGCCGACGCGCTCCCGGTCGTGGAGACTGTGGGATCGGACGCGACAGCCCCGGAGAAGACAGCTCCCGCCGGGCTGAGCTTCGCCGAGTTGGCAAGGGTGATCACCGCGCCGCGCTTTCTCTTCACGCTCTGGCTGGTCGGAGTCGCGGTCAGCGCCGTCTGGCAGCTCGGCGGCTATCTGCGCTTTCGCCGGGAGCTGGAACGGAGCCTGCGCCCCGCCCGCCCCGCCGACCGCGCACTCTATGAGAGCCTGGCGCGCCGCCCGCGTCCGAAGCTCTGCCGAAGCTGCGCCGTGGCCACGCCGATGCTCGTCGGCGTGCTGCGTCCGCTGATCGTCCTGCCCGAGCGGGAGTATTCGGAGACCATGCTGCGCGGCATCCTCGCCCACGAGCTGACCCACTACCGCCGGGGCGACGTGGCGGTCAAGTGGCTGGCCGTGCTCGCGGGGCTGGTGCATTGGTTCAACCCCGTGCTGCGCCTGCTGCGCGTCGAGCTCGATCGCGCCTGTGAGCTCTCCTGTGACGAACGCCTCCTGCGCGGCATGGACGCGGGAGAAAAACGCCTCTATGGCGACATGCTCCTCACCCTCGCGGCGAGGCGGCCGCTCTCGCGCACGGTGGTGGCGACGAGCTTCGCCGTGGAAAAACGAAATTTGAAGGAAAGGCTGGTGCAAATCATGACCTATCGCAAATACAGCCGCGCCGCCATCGCGCTGGCGCTGGCGATGATGCTGCTGCTGTCCGCCTGCGGCGCCGCCATCGGCCCGCAGACCCTCCGCAACACCCAGACCCTTGCGGCCTCCGTCTCCGACGTGCCGCCCACCCCGCAGCCGGACGAGGCGGAGAGGAGCGGCGTCACCGTCTCGAACATCGACGAGCTGCTCGCCGCCCTCGCGCCGAACGCCATCATCTTCCTTGCGCCGGGCGTGTATAACCTCGCCGACGCGAAGGACTACGGCAGAACCTACGACGAGGGCTGCTACACCTGGAACGATGCCTACGACGGCTATGAGCTGGTGATCCGAAACCTCGACGGCCTGGTGCTCACGGGGCTGCCCGGCGACACGGGCGCGGAGATCGTCATCAACGCCGAGCCGCGCTACGCCGAGGTGCTGCGCTTTGAAAACTGCCGCGATCTGCTGTTGTCCACCCTGACCCTCGGCCACACCCAGGAGCCCGGTCAGTGCGCGGGCGGCGTGGTGGAGCTCGACTCCTGCTCAAACGTCCGTATCCTCTCCTGCAAGCTCTACGGCTGCGGCGTGATGGGTGTCACCGCGCAAAACTGCGATACCGTGCGCGTGGAAGAGAGCGCGATCTATGAGTGCTCCTCCGGCGCTGTCTGGTGCCGCGGCACGCGCGACTTCCGTCTGCTTGCATGCGACGTGTACAACTGCCCCGGCAAGGCCGATATGCAGGCCTACGCCCTCTTCGACGTGATGACCTCCACGGGCTTTGCCGTCGTGAACTCCCATGTGCGCGACAACCGCGCCATGACGCTCCTGCGCTCCACCTCCTCCGACGAGGTCTACTTCCTCGGAAACGAGGTCACGGGCAACCGCGTCGCCTCGCTCTTCTCCTCGAACCTGATCGCCCCCATCGTGGAGGGCTGCGCCTTCACGGGCAACAGCGTGAGCGAACAGGCGCTCGAGGGGCTTGACGCGCTGGTGAACCGCACGGGCGAGGCGGTCTCCGCCGCCGAGCTCGAGACGATGACGCTGAGCCATCAGGACTACGAGGGGCCGAAGGTGCGCGCGGGCGCGGCGGTCACGGGCATCCCCACGCAGGACGGTACGGAGTACCACGTCACGACCGTGGACGAGCTGCTGAGCTGCATCGGCCCGGACACCACGATCTACCTCGACGCGGAGACCTTCAACTGGACGGACGCGGAGACCTACGGCGGCTACGGCAGCCAGTACTACTACTGGATCGACAACTACGACGGCCCGAGCCTCGTCATCACGGGGGTGGAGAACCTGCGTCTGATCGGCCAGGGCAAGGAGGAGACCACCGTGCTCGCAGAGCCGCGCTACGCGGACGTGATCGCCTTTGAAAACTGCGCGCACATCACCGTCGCGAACCTCACCGCCGGGCACACCACCGCGCCGGCCTACTGCATGGGCGACGTGCTGGGCTTCCAGAACTGCGAGGACGTACATATCGTGGACTGCGGCCTCTTTGGCTGCGGCGTCTGGGGCATCCGCGCCAATGACTGCGTGCAGGGCGATATCCTGCGCACGGAGATCTATGAGTGCAGCGAGGGCGCTGTCATCATGTCCCGCACGAGCGGCTTCGTGTTCACCGACTGCTCGGTGCACGACTGCGCGGGCGAGGACTGGAACAGCAGCAAGATGACCGCGCACAACTACATGAGCGTCTCCGACTGCGGCGATATCACTTATAACGGCACGCCCATCCCCACGGGCGGCGTCTGGGAGATCGGCGACGGGCACGAGCCGCAGTCGCTTATGTTCCCGGACTATGAGGCGGAGACGGTCTATACCCCGGAGGAGTTCCTGCATCTGTTCTACTTCAACGCCGAGGTCTCGCAGGGCTTCACGCTCTACGTCGGCGACGAGGTGCAGCTCGACGTGGTGCCGCCCTACTATGTGGACGATCTGGAGTTTGTCTGGGGCGTCAGCGACGCGGCGCGCCTCTCCCTTACGGTGAGCGAGAGCAGCTACTCCTGCACGCTCAAGGCGCTCAAGCCCGTCCAGGGCGGCGTGACGCTGACCGTGACCTACGGCGACATGAAGCTGAACGTCCCGGTGTACATCCGCGAGGCGTGAGAAATCAAATAAAACATGGGGACGAAAAAGTCCCCTGAGCCGTAGGGGCGGCTGGCAGCCGCCCGCGCGAGAAAACAAAAAATACGCAGAAAAAACGGGCGAATTCGTATGAAAAACTACGAATTCGCCCGTTTTTTGTAAAGTTGTGCTGCCGGGCGACCGCAAGGGTCGCCCCTACACAGACAAAACAAAACCCCCGTCCCTTGCCTTCCTGCGGAAGGCGAGGGACGGGGGAGGGGGGCGGTATCAAAAGCGGTGGTTGATCCCGCTCTGCTTCATGATTGCGTTTGCGGTGTGGCGGGATTTGATCTTCCCATCCACGGTAACGTGAACGTTTGTGAGGGGGCTGTACCAGATATCATGGTCGCCCTTGCCGTGACGCACGAAGTAACAGCCGTTTTCACTGAGCAATTCGCGCACTTTCTTCTCATATTCAGCCATAGAGCGCTACCTTGTCGCTCCTCTCCGCGAAGAAGGAAACCGTGAAAGAGGCGGGCTTGTTCCCGTTTAATTCGATCAGTTCGGGAATGGTGAATTTGATCCGCTCCAACAGCGCATCGAAAGAACCGGATTCCAGAACAAGGCCAGGAACGTCTTCACTGGTTGCTACCCATACGTCAGCTTCACTGTCCCAAAGCAGATTGATTCTGTAACTCATACTTCTCCCCTCCAATTGAGATAACAGCATATCGTTACTATCCTATAAAAAGATTATACCATAGGGGGAAAACCGTTGTCAAACCAGAATCAGCCATCGGCTATGGGATCTGATATCCTGCTCCCTGCGCGCAGTGAAGCGGCTTTCTATGAACACACCCCCGTCCCTCGCTTCTGCGGAAAGCGAGGGACGGGGGAGGGGGGCGCTCACTTGTTCTGCTTGCGGCGGAGGGTGAGGTTGTCCGCGATCATGGCGATGAACTCGCTGTTGGTGGGCTTGCCCTTGATATTGCTCACCGTGTAGCCGAAGTACTTTTGCAGCACCTCGATATCGCCGCGATCCCACGCGACCTCGATGGCGTGGCGGATTTTCGGGCCTTTCGTCCCGAAAGGGGAACGATTTTACAGTTATCGAAAAGGCGTTTTCCGGCGCTCAGGAGCAGGGGCGATTAAAGCAATTTATTGGCTTGTTCATAGGTTTGACGCTTCCGCGTTTGTTGGGGTATCTGTATGATATCAGAAGAAGCTCAGATTGTCAAATTTTCAAGCCTATAAATATCATCAAATTTTTGACAAAACGGGATAAAAGTGAACTTTTTAGTGATGTAATACGAACCTCCACTATCAGACGGGAGAAACCCGCTCTTCGCCTGATTTTCGAGGTTCGTATTTTACGTATTATACGACAAATCAGAATAACCAGTAGGATCACAGAACGCCTTGCGATAAAGACGATCAAGTCGGGATAAAACAGAACAAATGAGAACCACGCATTATGCGTTGAAATTACTCTTTCAAAAACGTAAAAACTCATCTGCTTTGCATGGCTTGTGTATGTTTGTGTGCCTGAACTTTCCCTGCGCTGCTGTATACTGGTCCCAGAAAGAGAAAAAAACAGCTCTTCAAAAGAATAGGGTCGTGACCTATCCACGGAACTGCGGCGGAGTTCGCAGAATGGGGAAATACTATGAAATCTTTTGTTGCACGTCCTGGCCACATTGTTATGCTCGACAATGGGAATGCCCTCGTCACCAAAACCTTTATGAAGCGGGCTGTTATTTTCGGGACATCCGAAAACAAGCTCTGGCGCGAGTTCAAGAAGGAATCTCCGGAGGCCAGGATGGTCACGCAGTCCTACCGCAAAACTGAACGCACGCACGATATGCGCAATGTTTCATATAAGAATATGGAACTCTTCATTCGCACGCAGAATAACGCGAAGGAACTCCTTGAAGAGTTTGGGCGTATCAAAATGCAGTCCAAGGTTCAGACGAACCCCTACCTCTCGGTCTACGCCTGGTTCGCCAAAAAGTTTGCGGACTACGATGCTTACAAGCAGTTCTTCAAGGAGAAAGACGAGGAGAATGCCCAAAGCAAAGTGATGAGCTATGAAGAGGCTCGTAAAAAGAAGGAACCTTCAACGATGCAGCAGGAAGAACTCAGCGAGGCCATCAACGGTTAATAAGGGGGTATCATAATGAAGACTGTTCGTAAAGATGCTGTTCGCGGCTACCGTATTGACTTCGCTGCCAACACGGTTTATATGAATTATACTTTTGCTGCCAGGGCACAGAGCGACTTCTGCTCACCTGAGGCGGAACGTCTCCGTGAAATCAAAGCAGCCTTCCCGGCCATCAATGTTATCGTCCAGGCGGGGCGGAAAATCAGAACAACCCGCAAGACGAAGAACCTGACATACAAAAAGATGGCTCAGTTCATCGAAGTGCAGGAGAACAGCACAGAACTTCTGCAAAAGTTCGAGACGGTCAAGCATGAATCCAAGACGCAGCGCAGCCCGTATAAGTATGTGCGGGATTGGTTTGAGGCGCAATTTCCTAAATACAAGGATGCAAGTATCTTTGTTGAGGAAGACAAGACAGAAAAACCTCCAAAACTGTTTTCTTCTGACACCGATAAGGAAAAAAGGATTGCTTCTTGACCGTGACGCGGCACGCTTAACACAATACCGCCTAATCCCTCTGTCGGCAATGCTGACAGGGGATTTATTTATGCCTGAATCAGTTACGAAAAAGTGGGAAAAACGCAGATATTTGAATATTTATGAAAAATTTGTTATAATATTGGCTCAATCACAAAACCTGTGGGATTTGGGGTTGCGATCATAGTCCCTCCGGCTGGCATCGAATAGCTTGAGGAAGAAGTATTCATCGTCTGGGTATCCGTAGCCGTGGCGCCGGAGG
>JAZQCO010000073.1:0-3181 GCA_045546335.1 Candidatus Limivicinus sp.
GGTTCGTTACGCCCGACCCGAACATCGTGACTGAGAGGGTGTCCGTTGTCGTATACCCCTCTCCGCCCCAGTGTTCGCACTGGGGCACCCCCCAAGGGGGGAGAGGCAAGTTTATTTACCAAACTTATCCATATAATCCCATACGCCCAGCATGTACATGATGCCGAGGGCACGGTCATACAGGCCGTAGCCGGGGCGGACATTGCCGGGCTTCTCATCCCAGAGGTGACGGCCGTGGTCGGGGCGGATATAGCCCTCAAAGCCGCCGTCGTGGTAGGCCTTGAGGATTTCGAGGATACCGGTCTCGCCGTCGCAGTCTCGGTGGGAGGCTTCGGAGAAATCGCCGTTGTCAAAGTGCTTGACGTTGCGGATGTGGGCAAAAGCAATGCGGTCGCAGTGCTTGCGGACAATGGCCGCGACGTTGTTGTTGGGATTCGCGTTCAGGGAGCCGGAGCAGAGAGTCAGGCAATTGTAGGGGTCGTCCACCATTTTGAGGAAGCGGTCGATGCTCTCCGCGTCTACCAGCAGGCGGGGCAGGCCGAAGATATCCCAGGGGGGATCGTCCATGTGTACGGCCATCTTGATATCGCACTCGTGGCAGACGGGCATGAGCTTTTCGAGGAAGTACTTGAAATTCTCCCAGAGCTTCTCCTTGGTGACGGGCTTGTACTTTTCAAAGAGCTCATCGAGCTTCGCCATGCGCTCAGGCTCCCAGCCGGGGAAGGTCATGTGGTACTTCTCGGTGAAGCCCATGACGTAGTCCGCCATCTCCTTGGGGTCGTCCTGGATCATGTCCTTCTGATAGAACAGCGCGGTCGAGCCGTCGCCCACGGGATGGAAGAGGTCGGAGCGCGTCCAGTCGAAGATCGGCATGAAGTTGTAGCAGATCACCTTCACACCGAAGGGGGCGAGGTTGCGGATGGTCTGGATGTAGTTTTCGATGTACTTATCGCGGGTCGGCAGTCCGATTTTGATGTCGTCGTGCACGTTCACGGACTCCACCACATCGGCGTTGAAGCCGTGCGCGCGGATATCCTCCACGACCGGGGCGATCTCCTCGGGCGTCCAGATCTCGCCGGGCATCTTGTTGTGCAGCGCCCAGACGATGGTGCTCACGCCGGGGATCTGCCGGATGTCGCTGAGAGAGATTTTGTCGTTGCCCTCGCCGTACCAGCGAAAGCCCATTTGCATCGGCATAGTGGTATCCACCTTTCAATTATATAATAGGTAGTTTTATGCTGAACCCATTCTAATATATCAGTTGCGCCGTTGCAATTGGCAGTTATCACGGAAATCGCGGTCGGATTCTGTGGATAATGCCGAGAACTGACAACGGGGAGGGGCTGATGCCCCTCATCGTTAGATGGCGCTGAGGATCTCGCGGGCGACGTGGACGCCGCTTGCGGAGGCATGGGAGAGCGAGTGCGTGACACCCGAGCAGTCGCCGATCACATACAGCCCCTTGCAGCGGGTCTCGAGGCGGCTGTCGATCTCGACCTCCATGTTGTAAAACTTGACCTCCACGCCGTAGAGCAGGGTGTCGTCGTTGGCGGTGCCGGGGGCGATCTTGTCGAGCGCGTAGATCATCTCGATGATGCCGTCGAGGATGCGCTTTGGGATCACGAGACTGAGGTCACCCGGCGTTGCGGCGAGGGTCGGGGTGACGAAGCTGCCCAGGATGCGCGCCTCGTTGGAGCGCCGCCCGCGCACGAGGTCGCCGAAGCGCTGCACGATCACGCCGCCGCCGAGCATGTTCGAGAGCCTGGCGATGCTCTCGCCGTAGCCGTTGGAGTCCTTGAAGGGCTCGGAGAAGTGCTTGGAGACCAGCAGGGCGAAGTTGGTGTTCTCGGTGTGCTTGGCGGGGTCTTCGTAGCTGTGGCCGTTCACGGTGACGATGCCGTTGGTGTTCTCATTGACGACGACGCCGTGCGGGTTCATGCAGAAGGTGCGCACCAGATCCTCGAATTTCTCCGTGCGGTAGACGATCTTGCTCTCATAGAGCTTGTCGGTCAGATGCTCCCAGATCTCCGCGGGCAGCTCGACGCGCACGCCGATATCGACGCGGTTGGATTTGGTGGGGATGCCCAAGCCCTCGCAGACCGACTCCATCCACTTACTGCCGCTGCGCCCGACGGAGATCACGCAGCGCGCGCAGGTGTAGACGGCCTCGCCCGCCTCGACCTCGAAGCCGCCCTCGATCTGCCGCACGGCGGTGACGGCGGTGTTAAAGTGGAAATCGACGCGCTCCTTGAGCTCGCTGTAGAGGTTTTCGAGCACGACGTAGTTGATATCGGTGCCGAGGTGGCGCACCTGCGCGTCGAGCAGGTGCAGGCTGTTTCGCAGGCACTCGCGCTTGATGTCGCTGTTGGCGGTGGAATAGAGCCGCGTCCCCTCGCCGCCGTAGGCGAGGTTGATCTCGTCCACATAGCGCATGAGGTCGATGGCCTCCTGCTTGCCGACGTACTCATAGAGCGTGCCGCCGAACTGGTTGGTGATGTTGTATTTGCCGTCGGAGAAGGCGCCCGCGCCGCCAAAGCCGCTCATAATGCTGCAGACAGGGCACTTGATGCAGCTCTTGACCTTCTTGCCGTCGATGGGGCACTTGCGCTGGGACAGGGGACGGCCCAGTTCAAACACCGCGACTTTCAGGGCAGGCTTGCCTTTCATGAGCTCATAGGCGGTGAAAATGCCGCCGGGGCCCGCGCCGATGATGATTACGTCGTATTTCATGGTTTTCATCCTTTCTGAATTCAACAAAAAAACCGAACGCTGCGGGACTTCCCACAGCCGTCCGGCCTCCGATATCCTTGCCTTACTTTAGCATAGAGACCAGGGAAATGTCAAGAGCGGGACGAAACAAAGGGGAATAACAGGCTTCTCCGCCGACTTCGCGCCCGGCGCTCCGGGGATTGCCAGTTTTCGACATTAAGAGAAATTAAGCGACAAGGGACTTGAATTTGTTGACATAACCTGTTAAAATTCAAGTAGAATCCCGTCTGTAAACAACGGAAACGAGGTGCATTAACATGAAAAAGAGACAGCTTGCTTTCCTTGCGGTGCTGCTTCTGTGCGCCATGCTCCTTTCCGCCTGCGGCAGCAGGCAGAGCGCTACGTCCTTGAAGGCGGCCGTGGGGCCGTGGAAAAGCTCAAGAAACAGCTCGCCCCCGGCGTCACGCAGCGG
>JAZQCO010000074.1:0-21956 GCA_045546335.1 Candidatus Limivicinus sp.
GTGTTGTCTTCCTAAGACCGCTTGGCCTCCGACTTAATCATCCATCACAAAGATGTTCTCCTGCTTCAGCAGGTCGATGGCCGGTAATTTATCTGGTAATCTTAATGGCATAAACTTGATGAATTATTTAACTGAAATAACACAGGTAGAGACATTATCATATCCCCCAGCCTCAATAGCTGCCTCACAAAGACGGTTGGCAGAAGCCCCATCAACCAACAGGCGCTCGATTTCCTCATCTGGAACCATATCGTTCAACCCGTCAGAGCAAAGCAGATAGAGGTCGCCCGAAAGAAAATCATCGGTAAACTCATAAATATCCAAGAAGGAGTTCTTGCATCCTGCTCCAATACAATTGGTAATCACATTAGAGTGACGCTTCTCTCCATACAGGTTGCTAAGGGAATGATCGGTAGAGATTTGCTTCAACTTGCCGTCACGCAGACGGTAGAGACGACTATCGCCACAGTTGATCCAATAATACCGACCACCATAGTAAATAATACCTACAAGCGTGGTGCCCATTTCTTCCATTGACGGATCAGCATGCCCCTTCGAGGTAATCATCTGATTGACAGACTCCATCCATACAACCATCATCTCGTTAAATTCGCTAATGGACAAGCCCTTCGGCAGGTCGTTGATAAAGAAATGAAGATTGGCAAGCGCATCGGCACTCGCCACTTCTCCCGCATTATGACCTCCCATACCATCGGCAAGGGCTATCACGAAACGGTCAACATTCTCTGCTATCAACGTAGTATGATATGCCTCACTACGAACAAACTTGTCGTAGGCAAGCACCATGTCTTCATTATTGCTTCTAACACATCCCACACGGCTTGCAGCCGTTAAGACTATTTCACTCATATCAAATAAAATGTTTAGGACTTACAGGTCAGTTGATACTCACCTGCAAATTAATGTTTGCCAACGACACAATGTCACCACTCTTGATTGACATCGGTATATCTGGCAAAAGGTCACGATCGTTCAGCTTCGTTCCGTTTGAAGAATGCTTGTCGATAATGCACCAACCGGAATCGGGCTTGTAAATCAACTGCGCATGAACACTTGACACATACATATTGCCAACGAACATCTGCTGATAAGGACCTTGCTTGCGCCCTATGATGGCACCATTGATACCCACTATACGAATGTTTAGTGAAGGATTGTATAGTGTGAGCGTAGGAATACCTTGTATCTGGACATCGTCTGTAGAAATACCGTTGTTGGCATCCCTCGCACTCGCAAAGGTGCGACTGATTTCTGCTGCCGTAGCATGACCGCTGGGCTGTTCGGACACATGACTGGTGTCCGGGGCCTCCATCAAACCACCGCAATACGTACAACGGCGTCCGGTTCCTACACGTCCGCAATTAGAGCAATACATCAGGGCTTGACCACACTGGTCGCAATAGAAGGACTGCTCCTCTATTTCTTCTTTACAACTTGGACATATTATCATAACTCATCCTTTATATCTTCTGGCAGTATCATCTGATAAGTTTCCTGAGTCACCTCACTCTGAGGCATTGCACTCACGCGAACAGACAACTGCTGGATTGTTTCATCAAGCATATTACGCATCTCACGGGCATTTCCGAAGGAATTGCTCTTGCTGACCACCTTACGGCAAATCAGATCCATCAACTTGAACTCAGCAGCAGGCGACAAGGTGTAGTTGTCCTTTGACGCCATCTTCTTGAAGATTGCCAGGAGTTCATCCTCGTTATAGTCCTCGATATGCATCTTGTGGGTGAAGCGGCTGGCGAGTCCGGGGTTGACATTCATAAAGTCTTCCATCTCCTTCTGATAACCTGCTGCTATCACTACAAATTTACCACGATCATCCTCCATGCGCTTCATCAGCGTGTCGATAGCCTCCTTGCCGTACTGGTCGTGCTCCGACGAGAGCGTATAGGCCTCGTCGATGAAGAGGATGCCGCCCATCGCCTCGTTGATCTTCTCCTGCGTTTTGAGCGCGGTCTGCCCGAGGTAGCCCGCCACCAGCCCGGAGCGATCGACCTCGACGAGCTGGCCGTACTTGAGCACGCCGATCTGCCGGTAGAGCTGGGCGAGGATGCGCGCGACGCTGGTTTTGCCGGTGCCGGGGTTGCCGGTGAACACCAGATGCAGGGACACCGGGATGGACTTGAGCCCCTTCTGCTCGCGGATGCGCTGCATCCGGACGAGGTTCACGAGGCTGCGCACGTCCTGCTTGATGGACTCGAGCCCGATGAGCGCATTGAGCTCGGCCATCGGGTCGGCCAGCTCGTCGGCGGGGGAGAGCGGGGACTTGGCGAAGCGCGGCAGCTCGCTCACGGCCTCGGGGTTCCAGACGATGCCCTCGTCGTCCTGCGGCTTCTCCTGCTTGACAGGGGGGCGGAAAAGGAACTGCGTGAGCGTGAGGCTCTGCTTTTCCGCGTCCTTGTGGACGACGCGGACGTTGATGATATCGCCGGCGGCGGTGAGCTCCTCAAACAGGAGATCGGATTTGCGGATGATCCCGACCGCGCCGCCGAGATTGACCTGCACCTCGAACATCCCGATGGCCTCGACCACGCCGGTGAGCTGGTCGCCGACGCGCACGTCCTCGAAGCGGCAGCCGGGCAGGATCGCCAGATTCTTCTCCACCGCGAGGGAGCAGGAGCCGACGAAATAGCAGTCCTCCTCGTCGAACATATAGGGCACATAGTTGATGATCCGCCCGAGAACGCCGGTCTTGGCCTCCTCCCCGAGCAGACAGAGCTGCGCGCGGGGGATGAACACCTTCCCCAGCTCCTCATTCTGGATCGTGATGCCGAGCTCGTACACCTCGTCCGGCGAGCCCTGGTAGATCTCCTGCCTGCGGATGACCTCATCCGCGATCTCTTTGTTCATCATGCCTTCCCCTTTATCTGCGAGCGACAATTATTTTCTAATGTAAAAGTATAACACAGCCCGGGAACAAACACAAGGCGGAGCACGCAAAAATCATGCCGCTGCGACAAAAAAGTAGCCTCGGCGGGACTTGCCAAAGGCCGGGTAGTTCTGATATACTACGTCTATCGAATTCTAACAGGAGGAATGCACAATGCAGGGAAAAAAGCCCGTTGCGGGCACTGACGGCAATCGCTACGTCCCCTTTGAGGAGCGTACCGGCGAGAGCGCGGTGGTATATTTCACGCGCGATCTCAGCGAGGAGGGACTCAAGAAGGTCTATGACAAGCTCGCTTCCGTGCTCACCGGCAAGGTGGCGGTGAAGCTGCATACCGGCGAGGCGCAGGGGCCGAACATCCTGCCCCGCCCCTGGGTGAAGGAGCTGCTGGCCTCGCGTCTGCCGGAGGCGACGATCATCGAGACCAACACCTACTACGAGGGCAGCCGCTACACGACCGAGGATCACCGCAAGACGCTGGAGATCAATGGCTGGACCTTCTGCCCCGTGGATATCACGGACGCGGAGGGCGTCACGACCCTGCCGGTCAAGGGCGGCAAGTGGTTCACCGAGATGCACGTCGGCAAGACGCTGCCGGACTATGACTCCCTGCTGGTGCTCACGCACTTCAAGGGGCATACGATGGGCGGCTTCGGCGGCTCGAACAAGAATATCGGCATCGGCTGCGCGGACGGGAGCA
Source organism: Candidatus Limivicinus sp. (assembly GCA_045546335.1). GTDB lineage: Bacteria > Bacillota > Clostridia > Oscillospirales > Oscillospiraceae > Limivicinus. The sequence goes on from JAZQCO010000074.1 coordinate 3,624, forward strand.
TCGGCAAGCGCGATATCCACACCGCCGCCGGGTCTGACGATATGTGGAGCATCGCCGAGGAGGAGCTGATGGAGCGCATCTCCGAGAGCACCAAGGCGACGATCGACTATTTTGCCGGTCACGTCTGCTATATCAACACCATGCGCAATATGTCCGTGGACTGCGACTGCGCCGGCCCCGAGGCGACCCCGGTCGTGACCCCGGACGTGGGCATTCTCGGCTCGCTCGATATCCTCGCGGTGGACAACGCCTGCATGGATCTCATCTACAATCTCCCCAACGGCGGCGGCAAGGCGCTCATCGAGCGTGTGGAGAGCCGCCACGGGCTGCGGCAGCTCAGCTATATGAAGGAGCTCGGCATGGGGCACGACCGCTATGTGCTCATCGACCTCGACAACGACGAGGCCGTCGTCACGGCGGCCGAGGCGGTCAAGGATGTCAAGCCCGGCTGGACGCCCGACCGCTACAACACCTTCTGGGGAAGAAACAAGCATAGATAACGATCGCACCGCCGAAAGGCGGGGCGAGAGAGTTATACGAGGTCTCGGTAGTATTCGCTCGCATCCACGCTGTTGGGTGGGAAGAACTCCTCCACCGGGAAGGGGATGCGGCTGAAGAGCTCGCAGGGGTCGCCCTCGGCGTTGCCGGGGCACTCCTTCTCGGGCAGGCCGTAGTCGTAGACCGGGATGACGAGCTGCGTCGGCCGCTCGAGGCGGATGATGCTGAACTGCCCGATCGTGGTGTACCAGCGTCGGGCGGTGTCGGTGAGCACGAGCGGCTCGGGGAAGGCGGCGGCGATGGCCTCGGGGATCTGCCGCTGCTCTCCCTCGCCGGGCAGGATGGCGTCGGCCTCGACGAGCTTCATGTGCAGCGCGATGGGGCTGACCGAATTGACCACCGCGATGGGCAGTTCATCGGGCAGAACCTCCAGCTCCTCGGCATCGGAGGAGAAGCTCATGGAGCTGCCCTCACTGCCGAAGAGCATCACGCGCTTATCGAAGATCGCAAGCCCCTGCAGCGTCTCGCCGGAGGGGAAGGCTTCGCCGGTGATGCGGTAGAAGTGGGTGCAGTCCACGGTGAAGTAGCCGCGGTTGAAGCTGATGGGCTCGACGCTCACGGCGATGGAGAGAAGCTGCGCGGATTTCGGGCGTATGCTCAGGGCGTTGTCTATGTAGGCCTGAGAGGAGACAGTGGGGTACACCCGCAGATCGTCCACGCAGTCCTTGTCACGACAACTGTCAAAAATCTTCCTGGTATGAATGGAAACCGCCTCGCGGATGGCGGACAGCTCAGGCGCGCCGCCAGGGGCTCTTTCCGGCATAGTCATAACCTCCTTTTTCTCCGGCTGCGAAGCGCACTTCACATCCGGCGTATGCCATCACCCCAGTCTATGCGGGAGTTAGGCTTTTGTGCTATCGCTATCAGAGCGAAAAGCTATCGTGCGGCACATTGCCTCTTGAAAAATCGGGGCAATGAAGTATAATACAAGTATTCTATGCCGCTGCGCGGCAGTTGGGAGGCGCTTATGGATCAGCACGGCTTCATTCACGAGAGACTGGATATCAAGATCCTGATTCTGTACATTCTGCGCCGCCTGCCGGGCGCGGTCGATCCCGAGACGCTGCTGGAGCTGTGCCAGTGTGACGATGGGATCGTCTACTTCGAGTACAGCGACTGTCTGCATGAGCTGGTTGAGAGCGGGCACATCACGGAGAGCGAGGAGGGCTTCGCCATCACCGAGAAGGGCGCGCGCAACGCCGACGCGGTGGAGAGCAGCCTGCCCTATTCCGTGCGCAGCAAGGCGCAGCGCGCGCTCGAGCCGGTGGCGGAGCGTCTGCGGCGCGCCGCGCTCATCACCGCGAAGCATGAGACGCTCGAGAACGGCTGCACCGTCACCCTCGCCATGAGCGACGGGGTGGGGGAGATCATCCGCCTCTCGCTGCTCTGCGCCGACGAGGGGCAGGCCAAGCAGATGGAAAAGCGCTTCCGCCGGGACGCGGAGGGCTGCTATCAGCGCATTATGGAAATCCTGACGGACTAAGGAGGCCACACCATGCAGGAAACCACCATTCCCGCCGGCTACAGGAGCCTGCTGGATATTTACGACACACAAAAGGCGATCAGCCTGTTAAAGCGGCTGTTTGAGGATCGGCTCGGGGCACTGCTGAATCTGCACCGCGTCTCCGCCCCGCTGTTCGTGGACGAGCGCTCGGGGCTCAACGACGATCTCAACGGCGTGGAGCGGCCGGTGGACTTCGACATCCTGCGCTCCCCGGAGCACCGCGCGCAGGTGGTGCAGTCGCTCGCGAAGTGGAAGCGCCTCGCGCTCAAGCGCTACGGCTTCTTCCCCGGCAAGGGGCTGTACACCGACATGAACGCCATCCGCCGCGACGAGGATGTGCTTGATAACCTCCATTCCGTCTATGTGGATCAGTGGGACTGGGAGAAGGTCATCCTGCCAGAGAACCGCAACCTCGACTATCTCAAGCTCACCGTCATGGACATTGTGACCGCCATTTGCGACACGCAGGACACCATGCAGGCGATCTATCCGCAGCTAAAGAGCCTCACGAAGCTCGACCGCCGCGTGAGCTTCGTCACGACCCAGGAGCTGGAGGATCGCTGGCCGGAGCTCAGCCCCAAGGAGCGGGAGAACGCCTGGCTGCGCGAGCACCATACCAGCTTCCTCATCGGCATCGGCGGGGCCCTGCGCTCGGGGCAGCGGCATGACGGCCGCGCGCCGGACTATGACGACTGGACGCTCAACGGCGATATCATGGTGTGGAATGAACTGCTGGGCTGCGCCTTCGAGCTCTCGAGCATGGGCATCCGGGTCGATCCCGCGGCGCTCGATAAGCAGCTTCGGCTCTCGGGCTGCGACGCGCGGCGCGCGCTGCCATACCACAAGGCGCTGCTAAACGGCGAACTGCCGCTTACCATTGGCGGCGGCATCGGGCAGAGCCGCCTGAGTATGCTGCTGCTCGGCAAGGCGCACATCGGCGAGGTGCAGGCCTCCATCTGGGACGACGAGACAGTCAGAGCCTGCGAGCAGGCGGGCGTCGTGCTGCTGTAACCCTGTAGGGGCGGTTCATGAATCGCCCGGCGGTAACAGGATAGTCTTTTATAAATTGTGGGCAAATTCGTATCATGAGTTACGAATTTGCCCACAATTATTGTCAAATATGAAAGAATCCTGCACGGGCGCTTCGTGAAGCGCCCCTACGGCGAAGCCGCAGGCTGCGTGCGTTTTTCTGCCTCCCCTTTCAGGGGAGCCAGGTGCAGCCGCTCAGTTCTCCGCGAGCTGTTCGATGTAGACCCAGGAGCTGTTCTCGGGCAGGTAGTTGATGACGACGGGAACCAGGCGGTCGTGCACATCGCCGATGGTGATGGTGTTCTCCATGTCCTGGAGGTTATAGGTGTAGGTCCACTTGTCCGTCCGGTAGTAGAGGCGGTCAAAGACCTTGGAGAAGAGCACCCCGTCCTGCCCGGTGCCCTCGTCGGCCTTGACGAGGGAGCGCGCGGAGTCAAGATAGATCGAGAGCAGCCCCTCCTCGTCCTCGAGCTGCTGCCTGACGTAGAGCGCAAAGCCGCAGACGGCGGTGACGGGGTTCGGCTCGGTGGACATCTCCGCCGAGTAGAGGAAGCTGCCCGCCGTCGAATCGCTCGCGGGCACAGGATGCAGCACATCCGCGAGCACCACCTCGTCAAAACCGAGGGCGAAGAGCTCACGGCAGAGCGTGACGATGTAGTTGCGCACGTCGGCGCTGTAGGGGTCGAGGTAGGTGCCGCGCTCGTCGCTGTAGTCCCAGCCGGTCTCGGTGCGCAGCGTGTAGCCGGTCGCGCGCACGGGCAGCAGATTATCGACACAGCAACTGATCTGCGCGACAAGCGTGAAGTCCTTGTCGTGCTCCTCGGCGTAGTCCCGCAGGCTCTGGATCGTCGCGCCGAAATCCGCGCTGAGCGCGGACTCATAGTAGAGCCCGTAGTTCACGGCGAGCTCCGCCTCCGAGTGCCAGACCAGCGCGCCGGCGCGGGGCTTCATCTCCAGCAGAAGGGCGTTGCCGCTGTTGAGGCGCGCCGCCATCTCCATGAGGTGGTCGGTATTGATGTCCTCCGCGGCGACGTAGATGGCGCGCAGGGGCTTCGCCTTCGCACCGGCGGTCGCGCTCACGCGGGTGTAGTCGGGCGGGTCGAAGACCAGCGGCGCCTGCACCGGGTCATAGACGCGCTGCTCGCGCCCGCTGCTGTCGATCACGACGCCGGAGGAACTCTCCGCGCCCGGCAGCACCATCTCCACGCCCTCCTTGCTGATGACCGCATACTTCTGCATACTGTAAAAGAGCACGATCAGCAGCGCGGCGAGGCCGAGGAGGATGACAAAGGGGATCAGCGCCCAGTTGCGCCGCTTGCGCGTCCCCCGGTAGAACTCTCTGTTTCTCGCCATGGCTCAGGCTTTGGGATCGTTCCCCTCGATTTTCCGGATCCGGCGGATGTGCCGCTCGTCGTTGGAGAAGGGGGTGTCCAGGAAGGTATCGACGATCTTGAGCGCCAGCCCCTCACCCAGCACCCGCGCACCGAGCGCGAGGACGTTGGCGTCGTTGTGGGCGCGGGTGGCCTCGGCGGAGAAGCAGTCGCCGCAGAGCGCGGCGCGCACGCCGGGAACCTTGTTGGCGGCGATGGACATGCCGATGCCGGTGCCGCAGATGAGGATGCCGAAGTCCGCCTCGCCCTGCGCGACGGCCTCCGCCACGGCGCGGGCGTAGTCGGGGTAGTCGCAGCTCTCCTCACTGTCCGTGCCGTAGTCCTTATAGTCGATCCCGCGCGCGTCGAGATGGCGCAGGATAGCGCGCTTGAGTGCATAGCCGCCGTGGTCACAGCCGATTGCCAGCATAATAGTGCCTCCTGTCGTGATATTCGTCTCAGTATACCATGTCCGGGGAACAGATTCAAGTGCAAGAAAGCGGGAGTGCGAAAAGCAGCGGCTTTTCACACTCCCGTTCGGCTTCAGGCCACGCGGTTATATTCCACGCTGCCCTGTATTCCCTCGCCATAATATTTCATATAGACAAAATTGTTGGCGGTGTTGATCCTTGCCACATAGAACACTCCGTGCAGCTCGACGAGGAAATCCGCAGAGCCGGTGTCGGCGGTGAGGTCGGCGTGATACTCGTCCTCGCCCTCTGTGAAGAGCAGCCGCAGCGTCGCCGTCTCGCCGCTGATGATGACGCGGGAGTTAAAATAGACGCACCTGGTATCGCGCTGTGCGGAATAGGGGATCAGGGTCGGGTCGCCGCTGAGCAGCCCCCAGTTCCCGCAGAAGGGCTTATAGAGCTCCAAAAGCTGTAGCCAGTGATCCTTGCCGTCGAAGACGCCGTTATACTCCACCAGCCAGTTGTACGCCCCGTCGATATCCCCGGCCTCGAGCAGCATATAGAAATCGCGTGTGTAGTCGGTGAGAAGCTCCAGCTCCTCGAGCAGCGCGGCGCTGTCGCCGTAGCCGTCGAGCAGCAGGAGGAGATCCTTCACGCAGGCGGCAAGCGGCTTGAGCGAGCCGGGAGGCGTGTCGCTGTGCTGGAAGTCCGTCGAATCCTTGCCGCAGGCGGCGCGCAGAGACGAGATGGCCTCACTGCCAAGGGCGAGCGCCTTCTTGTTCGAGAGCACGAAGCGGTTGGTGCCGCGCGCGTCCATGGTCAGCAGCGCGTAGATATCCCGCTCGTCCTGCTCGCGGATAAAGTCGAGCAGCGCGACGGCCTTGCGGTACACCGCCTCCTGCGCCAGCTCTGCGCTGTCGCGGTAGTCCCCGAGGCGCAGGAACGCGGCGCGGGCGGCGCTGTAGTTCTTCTCCTCGAGCAGCGCGGCGGCCTTGTTGTAGTCCTGCTCCATCAGCTCCTCCGGTGAGAGCGTGGGCTCGGGCGTGATCTCCGGCGTGGGCGGGAGCGTATAGACCGGCGGCTCCGGGGTCTCGAAGACCTCGGGCGTCACGGTCGGCAGCGGTGCGATGTCGTTGATCAGCCTCGGGAGAGCGCGGGAGAGCAGCACGAGCAGCAGCACCCCGAGCACCAGCAGCGGCACGATCCACCAGGCGGCGCTCAGCTTGCGCTCGGCGGGCGGCTCCTCCGCCTCCTCGGCCTCGCGCGTGATGTGCCGCTCACACTCGGCGCGCAGCGCGTCAAGATCAATGTCGAGCAGCGACTGCAAGGGGCGCGGACAGTTGCGGCAGCGCTCGTCGGCGCTGGTGTTGAGCGTCCCGCAGGTGCACTGCCACAGATCGCCGAAGCGCTGCGGCATATAGACGCAGTCCGTCCCGTAGTGGGCGCGGAACTGATCCGCCATCTCCTCGCTGCCAAGCGCGTCCTCGAGCGTCTGCGCCTTTGGGACAGACTCCCAGACGGCGCTCTCGCCGTCCCAGAAATCGCCGTCCGCGAACTCTACGCATATCACGCGCACGCGGAAGCTGCGCACGGAGCGGTGGGGAAGGATCAGCGCCTTCTCCTGGCCGAACTCCTCATCCGTCGCGGCGTCAAGGCGGGTATAGCTGCGCTTGAGCGTCACGCCCGGCAGCTCGGGAAAGTCCAGCGCGACGGTCAGCGCGTCGATGACAGCGGCATCGAGATTGTAAAACTTGAGCTGCAAGAGGACGTTGCGCGTGCGCCTGTCCTGCAGCAGCGCGCCGGCGCGGATCAGTACCGGCGCACCGGGAGCATACAGCCCGCCGGGGAGCTCATAGAGCCGATCGAAGCGTTGTGCCATACCGATCCCTCACAGCTCCGGCAGATCCCGGCTGCTGAAGCTGCCCGTATCTCCGCTCCCGCGGTCGGGCAGGGCAATGACCAGCAGATAGCCGACGGGCGGCAGCAACAGGCAGTAGACAAAGTATTTCCAGGAAAACCAGCCCTTCATCGACGCGGCGAGAGAAAACTCCCGTGCCAGCAGAACGTCCAGCGCGAGCAGAAGCACAGCGCCGACGATGATGAGTGCAAGCTGCATCAGCATCCCCTCCCTTGAGACAACAGGTATGGGAAAAGTATACCATGAATGTTATGTAAACGCAATCCTGAAAATGGAATTATTCGACGAAAACATACTGCTTGAGCCGCTCCAGTGCCTCATGGAGCAGGGAGGCGGGCAGGGAGAGATTGAGGCGGATCGTGTCGGGGCAGAAGAAGGCCTCGCCGTTTTGCCACCAGACGCCCACCTCCGCGCCGCGGCGCAGCAGCGCGTCGAGCGTGTCGTGATGCGCGCGCAGCCACGCGCCGCAGTCGAGATACAGCAGATAGGTGCCCTGGGGGCGCATCGTCGAGACGCCGGGGAAGTTCGCCCCGATGAAGTCACAGGCGTATGCGAAGTTTGCGTCCACCACGCGCAGCATCTCCTCCATCCAGCCCTCACCTCTGTTGTAGGCCGCCTGCATCGCGTGCATGGAGAGCACGCTGCAGGCGTTATAGTGGCTCATGGCGCTGCGCCGCTCGAGCCGCTCGCGCAGCGCGCTGTTGCAGACAATGTGGTACGAGCCCACCAGCCCCGCGAGCGAGAAGGTCTTGCTCGGCGAGTAGAAGCTCAGCGTCCGCTCTCGCGCGTCCTCGGAGAGGCTCTGCGTCGGGATGTGCGTGTGCCCCGGCATGATGATATCCGACCAGATCTCGTCCGAAATGACCGTGACCTCGTACTTTTGAAACAGCGCCATTGCGCGCTCGAGCTCCCAGCGCTCCCAGACGCGCCCGCTCGGATTGTGCGGCGAGCAGAGGATGGCGAGGTGAATGTGCTCCTCGCGCACTCTGCGCTCCATGTCCTCGTAGTCCATGCGCCAGATCCCCGCCGCGTCGCGCCGCAGCGGGCTGTGAACGGCCACGCGCCCGATGTCCTCCAGCACATGGGTGAAGCCGACGTAGGTCGGCGCGTGCAGCAGCAGCTTCTCCCCGGGGGAGGAGAGCATCTGGATGGCGCTGCTCACGCCGCCCAGCACCCCGTTTTCGTAGCCGATGTACTCGCGCCTGAGCCAGTCGCTGCCGTTGCGGCGGCGCTGCCAGGAGAGGATCGCCTCATACCAGGACTCGGGCATGGCGTAGTAGCCGAAGAAGGGGTAGTCCAGCCGCTCGCGCAGCGCCTCAAGGATCTCCGGCGCGATGGGGAAGCTCATGTCGGCCACCCACATGGGGATGCTGGTGAAGCCCGGACGAAGCTGCGCGCCCGGGATCGGGCAGTGGTCGGCTGCAAGGCACTCGTGCCCCTCGCGCTCGAGCAGCCTTGTGAAATCGTAGGTCATACTGGCGCCTCCTTTGCGTTTTTTTGTGATCCCAGTGTAGCACAGCCGGGGAGATTTTACAATTTCTTATAGACTTTGCGGGAAAATAGTTTTATGATAACAACGATACGAGAGGAGGGCTCCTTATGAGAGATCCCATGACCTATATTGACCGCTTTTGCAGGAAGCACCCGAACTTCGGCATTCCGATGCTGATGAAGTACGTCAGCATCGCAAACGTCGTCTTCTGGCTGCTCGGCGCGGTGAACCCCGTGCTGCTGAGCTATCTGAGCTTTGATCCGAAGCTGGTGCTGCACGGGCAGATCTGGCGGCTCGTCACCTTTGCGCTCTATCCGCCGAGCACGGGGCTTTTGGCCTTTATCGCCTTTTACTTCTATTACTGGATCGGCACCACGCTCGAGCAGCAGTGGGGCACGGCGAAGTTCAACGTCTACTTCTTCTCCGGATTGATCCTGACGCTGCTCTACGGCTTTGTGATCTACTTCGTCACCGGGCTGCGCGTGCTGCTCAACGCCCAGTATGTGTACCTGTCCATGTTCTTCTCCTTCGCCACGCTCTATCCCGATATGCAGGTGCTGCTGTTCTTCTTCATCCCCGTCAAGATGAAGTGGCTCGCCCTCGTGGACGCGGCGATCTTCGTGCTCGGGATCATCACGACCGCCTTCCCGCTCAATCTCCTGCCCATCGTCGCGGTGCTCAACTACTTCGTCTTCTGCGGCGGCGAGCTGCTCTCGCATCTTCCGCGCCGGGCGCGCGCGGGGACGGTGAACTTCCGCCGGGAATCGGCGCGGCTGCGGCGTGAGCAGCGCGAGAAGCTGTATACGCACAAGTGCGCGGTCTGCGGACGCACGGACACGGAGCACCCGGAGCTGGAGTTCCGCTATTGCTCGCGCTGCGCGGGCTATCACTGCTTCTGCCAGGATCATATCAATAACCATATCCATTTTACCGAGTGAAAAGACGGTGAACTTCCCTCTTGAAATATCCGGCACGTTGTACTATAATAGTCCCTACAATGCCGGTGTGATGGAATGGTAGACGTAGCGGATTCAAAATCCGCCGATGGCGACATCGTGTGGGTTCGAGTCCCACCACCGGCACCACGTCAGAAGGGCTCTGCGCCGTTTCGTTTCCGCAGAGTCCTTCTTTCCAAGATCGGATGCGGATTCGCCCACTCCGCCGAGAAAATGCGTGCAAAGGACTTGACAGAGATGCGCCACGCTGGTAAAATTTTAACAGCACAGCACAGCACAGCACAGCACAGCACAGCACAGCACAGCACAGCACAGCACAGCACAGGATAAGTGCGCCCATTTAGGGGCTGAGGCTGCATTTATAAACAGTTGATGGGAAACCGTCGAACCCGGCAGGGGAGTTTACTCCGCCGGGTTCGGCGGTTTTGTGTTATCAAGGCAAATAAAAGGAGGAAGTGTCAGATGAAACGGAAATCAGGGAAAAGGCTGCTGAGCTTTTTGCTCATGCTGGTGATGGCCTTCGGGCTGCTGCCGGGGACAGGCACCACAGCGCAGGCGGAGGAGATTAGTAATCTAAACCTCCATGTAGGCGATATTCTGGAATCGGGGCAGACGGTAAAGTTTGGTGTACTCCTTAGTAATAATATTGTGAATCATGGGTTTTGGGTGCAAGTCTATTTAGATGGTATACTTGTAAGCACTAATACCGGAGTGGTTCAGGGTACTCCGTTCACTGACGAAGTCGATGCCCAAAGAAAATATACAACTACAAAGAAAAGTATTGTATCTTCGTATGAAGGAGGCCTTTCATATATCCTTTATCTAAAGTCCCTGGAGATATCTGATGCAACAATAGAACTTACAGGCGCGACTACGTTCCCTTATGACGGCGAACCGCATTCCCCAACCGTCACCGTGAAGAACGCGAGCGGGGACACATTAACACTTAACACGGACTATACCCTCTCAAGTGAGACAGAGGCGGGAACCCATTCCGTGACCGTCACGGGCGTGGGGAATTACACGGGCAGCCAGATCGTAGGAAACGCCTTTACGATCGAAAAGGCCACGCCCACCGTCACCGCCCCCACGGCAGTTGAAGCGCTGACCTATACCGGCAGCGCTCAGAATCTCGTCACTGCGGGCAGCACCACCGGCGGCACTTTGCAGTACAGCACTGACGGCGAAACCTACAGCACCGCCATCCCCGCCGCCATCGACGCGGGCGACTATACCGTCTATTATAAAGTTGTTGGCGGTAATAACTACAATGATGTTGACGCAGCCAGCGTTTCCGTGACCATTGCCAGGGCAGACAGCGCGATTACAACCGCCCCCACGGCAAACACGCTGACTTATACCGGCGAAGCGCAAGCGCTTGTCACCGCTGGTACAGCCAGCGGCGGCACGATGCAGTACAAGCTCGGAGACGGCGAAACCTACAGCACCGCCATCCCCACCGCCACCGACGCGGGCGACTATACCGTCTATTATAAAGTTGTCGGCGACGCTAACCACAACGACGTTGCCGTAGCCAGCGTTTCCGTGACCATCGACAAGGCTACGCCGAGCTATACTGTGCCCACCGGTCTTACGGCGATCAGCGGCAAGAAGCTCAGCACAATTGCTCTGCCCGATGGGTGGACTTGGGTCGAACCCGAAACCGCTGTCGGCACTTGCGGGGATCACACTTACAAGGCCACCTATACTCCGACTGACACGAATAACTACAACCCTGTCGAACAGGTTGACGTTACAGTGACCGTGAATCCATCCGTCCAGTACAAGGGCGCGGGTCTCCGCCGCCGGGTGAAAATCGGCACGAGAGATGTCGTCAATACCGCCACCGATCTCCGTATTATTTTCTTCTATGATCTACCGGAAGGAGCAGAACTCAAATCTGACGGTGAGTCATACTTCTTATGGGATAAGGGAGACGGAACGTTGAGCCGCAAGGTCAATACGACCAGTTTCTTTGATGAAGATGGTAAGAAGTGCTGTGCGTTAATAATTAATGGTGTTCCTTCGGATGCCTTTACTACGACAGTAAGCTGCAAGGTGCGTCTTACCTATACTGTTGGCGATGAGTCATCTTTTGTTGAATCTGATATTGGTGCTACAACTGTTAACTCGGTCTGTGGTAAACTGCGAGACTCCTATCCGAACACTACATGGGGGAAATATGCCGCGTATCTTCTGAATGAAGGTACTTATTCCCTCGAAAACTAAGAGAGGAATTGAAGAAGATGAAGTTTGAATCTCCTAAATTTGAGATTATCCTGTTTGATGAGCAGGATATTGTGACGGTCAGCGGTAATGAAACCTTGCCGGATGATAATACCATAAATGGTGATGGTACGGATTGGTAACAACCATGAGAAAGAAGCTCCTCCCCGCGGCGGCTGTGCTGCTTGCGCTCTCGCTCCTGCTCACCGGCTGCGCCGGGCAGGAGACGAGAGCGGAGAAAACCTTCCGCGAGTTCTTTGACAAGCTGTTTGCGTCTACGCCGACACCGACCCCGACGCCGACGCCGACACCGACACCGACGCCGACACCGACGCCGACGCCCACACCGACGCCGACGCCGACACCCACACCGACGCCGACCCCGACCCCGACACCGACGCCGACACCGACCCCGGAACCGATGCCGGATGTCAACGCCTGGTCACCCACGGTCATGCCGTGACCATACGTTTTACCACGAAGGAGCGCCCCACCCGGGGCGCTCCTTCGCACGATATGAAATTAAACTTTACAACGGCGGCGGTTTCCGCTATAGTTAACTGTATCGTCTGAACAGGGAGGCGGGCTTATGCAATATCGGAAGGATCGAAAAGGAAACGACCTGAGCATCCTTGGTTACGGCTGTATGCGCTTTACGAAAAAGGGCGCGGGGCTGGATATCGACAAGGCCGAGCGTGAGCTGATGGCGGCGTACCGCGCGGGGGTCAACTACTTCGATACGGCGTACATATACCCCGGCAGCGAGAGCGCGCTGGGGGAAATCTTTGCGCGAAACGCCATGCGCGAGAAGGTGAATATCGCCACCAAGCTCCCGCAGTACCTGATCGGCAGCCGCGCGGCGGTGGAGCGCTGCTTCGCCGAGGAGCTGAGCCGTCTGCGTACCGACTATGTGGACTACTACCTGATGCACCACCTGACGGATGTCGCCATGTGGGAGAAGCTCAAGAAGGTCGGCATCCTCGCGTGGATCGAGGAGAAGAAGCGCAGCGGCGCGATCCGCAACATCGGCTTTTCCTACCACGGGAACACCGAGAATTTTCTCAAGATCCTGAACGACTATGACTGGGACTTCTGCCAGATCCAGTACAACTACCTCGACGAGGTGGCGCAGGCCGGGCGCGCGGGCTTACAGGCCGCCGCGGCGAAGGGGCTTGCGGTGATGATTATGGAGCCGCTGCGCGGCGGCAAGCTCGTGAATATGCTGCCCGAGGCGGCGAAAAAGGCGATGGCGGAGAGCGGCCGCGGCTGGAGTGCGGCGGAGTGGGGGCTGCGCTGGCTGTACGATCAGCCGGAGGTCACGGTCGTGCTCTCGGGCATGAACTCGGTGGAGATGGTCGAGGCCAACTGCCGCACTGCCGACGAGGCGAAGGCGGGCACTCTCACGCCGGCGGATCGCGAGACGCTCGAGCGCGTCAAGCGCGCCATCCGCGAGAAGGAGAAGGTGGGCTGCACCGGCTGCCGCTACTGTATGCCCTGCCCCAAGGGCGTGGATATCCCCGGCATTTTCCGCAGCTACAACACCATGTTCTCCGAATCGAAGCTCGCCGGGCGCACGCAGTTTATCCAGACGGTGGGGCTCACGAAGCAGCCCGCCTTCGCCGACCAGTGCATCCGCTGCGGCAAGTGCGAGCAGCACTGCCCCCAGAGCCTCCCCATCCGCGAGAAGCTCCAGGAAGCGGACAAGGCGCTGCGCCCGCTGCCGTATAAGCTGGGCATTCAGGTCGCTCGCCGTTTTATGCTCGGAAAAGGGGAAGAGAGATGAAGCTGCCCGAAAAACGCGCCGTGCTCTCCCTGCTCCTGAAGCTGCTCGTCATCGTCAGCGCCGTCGGCGGAACGTATCTCAGCTACGCGGCGGGCAGAGAGAGCTTCATGGGCGGGCGGCACGTCTTCATGTATTTTACCATCCAGTCAAACCTCGCCGTGGCGCTGCTGAGCCTTGTCGGCCTCGTGCTGCTGCTGCGAAAGGCCACGCCGCCCGCCTGGTGGTACACGCTGCGCTTCGTCGGCGCCATCGCCATCACGCTCACCGGCGTCGTCTTCGCCGCGATCCTCGCCCCGACGATCGGGCGGCGCGCCTGGAACCTCCAGAACACGCTGACCCATGTGGTCGTGCCGCTCGCTGCGGTGCTGGATTTCTTCCTGCTGGGGCTGGATCACCGCATCCCGCGTCGGCACGTCGTCTTCACCGCGATCCCGCCGCTGGCCTATGCCGCCTACGCCGGGATCGGCTATCTAGCGGGCTGGGAGTTTGCGCGCGGCGTGCGCTACCCCTATTTCTTTCTCAATTGGGACAGCCCCGCCGGCGCGCTCGGCTTCTCAAAGGAGCTGCCGTTCATGGGCGTGCTCTGGTGGGTGCTGGTGATCCTGCTGCTTCTGCTGGCGGCGGGCTATGGCTATCTTGCGCTGCTCGACAGGCTGCGCAAAAACAGAAAGGATGAATCCATTGAACAACGAAGCCTTTGATTTACAGGCCTATGTGACGCGCGGGGTGGAGAACGTCGTGCGTGACGCGCTCAAGGCCACGCTCAAGAACCCGCGCGAGAGCGCCTTCATGCTGCAATTTGCCGCGGCGAGCAAGGCGGCCTCGAAAAAGCGCCGCGCCGCCGAGGACGCGGGCGAGCACATCCCGCCCTTTTTGATCGCGAGCATCACGAGCGCCTGCAATCTGCACTGCGCCGGGTGCTATTCCCGCTGCAACAACGCCACCGTGGACGCAGCGCCCGTCCAGCAGCTCACGGATGAGGAGTGGCTGCGCATCTTCGAGGAGGCGGACGAGCTCGGCGTGAGCTTCATCCTGCTTGCGGGCGGTGAGCCGATGCTGCGCCGGGATATCATCGAGGCCGCCGGGAAGAAGCAGAACATCCTCTTCCCGATCTTCACCAACGGCACCTTCATCGACAAGCGCTACTTCGAGCTCTTCGACCGCTGCCGCAACCTTGTGCCGATCCTGAGCATCGAGGGCGAGCGCGAGATCACCGACGCGCGGCGCGGCCAGGGGGTCTATGACCGCCTGATCGCGAACATGGACGAGCTGGGGCGGCGCGGGCTGATCTTCGGCGCGTCCGTCACGGTGACGACGCAGAACCTGCGCGAGGTCAGCTCGGACGACTTTCTGAAAAAGCTCTCCGACCGGGGCTGCAAGGCGGTAATCTTCGTGGAGTTCGTGCCGGTCTCGGACGAGAGCAAGGAGCTCGCCCCCGGCGACGCGGAGCGCGAGTATCTGCGCGCGGAGATCGAGCGGCTGCGCGCAGAGCACCCGGAGATGGTGTACATCTCCTTCCCCGGCGATGAAAAGAGCTCGGGCGGCTGCGTTGCGGCGGGGCGCGGCTTCTTCCACATCAACTCCCACGGCGGCGCGGAGCCCTGCCCCTTCTCGCCGTATTCGGATGTGAACATCAAGGACAGCTCCCTGCGCGAGGCGCTGCACTCGCCGCTCTTCACCGCGCTGCGCGCGGGCGACATTCTGCTCGACGACCACGCGGGCGGCTGCGTGCTCTATGAAAAGCGCGCCCAGGTCGAGGCGCTGCTGAAGAATAATGAATAATTAATAATGAATAATGAATAATTATGGTGTCCGCTGCGCGGACGGATTGAAATAGACACCAAAACCGGCACCACGCCGTAGGGGAGGGGCTTGCCCCTCCCGACAGCGCAAACTGAAAACTACGAATAAATCCGAGGCAAATTCGCATATGTTGCGATTTCGCCTCGGATTATTTGTATTTATTGAAGGATTTCTCCGCGCGGGAGGGGCAAGCCCCTCCCCTACGGTCAGGCAGGACAGGGTGCGTGCCTTTTGCATTTTGAGACAGCCCCTTTGACAACGAAGCTACAGGAAAAAAGTCAGATTGCACAAGTTTTTTCGCCTTTCTCTTACGCTGTCTCCCCGTTTTCCCTCCGGGCGAGGACGCGCTCGACGCGCCGCCCGTCCATCGCAAGCACGGTGAAGCGCCAGCCCTGGCACTCGAAGCTGTCCCCAACCGCCGGGAAAGCGCCGAAGCGCTCCACCGTCCAGCCGCCGAGGGTCTCGCTCTCGGCTTCGAGGCTCTCTTCGTCGAGCGACAGCAGCTCAATGAGGTCGCTGAGCACCATGTCGCCGTCGAGCTCGAAGCTGCCCTCGCTGCGCTCCACGATCTCCTGCTCCACGGTGTCCGTCTCGTCCCAGATTTCGCCGACGATCTGCTCGAGTACGTCCTCCATCGAGAGCACGCCCAGCGTCCCGCCGTACTCGTCCGAGACGATGGCGAGGTGCTGCCGCGCGCGGCGGAGCTGGTTGAGCACCGCCGGGAGCTTCATGGTCTTGTAGACATAGCAGGCCGGCATCAGCAGCTTTCTGATATCGGCGCGCCCGTCGTCGGTCAGCGCTTTGAGGAAGTGGTTGAGGTAGAGCACACCGATGATGTTGTCGATGCTGTCCTCGTACACGGGCAGACGGGAGTACGGCGCTTCCTCGATCTGCTCGAGGATGTCCTCCCAGCTGTCATCAATGTCGATGGCCGCCACGTCCACGCGCGCGGTCATGACCTCGGAGGCGGAGATTTCGGAGAAGTCGATCGCGGCCTGCACCAGCTCGGACTGATCCTCGTCCAGCACGGCCTCGTCCTCGGCGGTCTCGATGATGCTCTGCAGCTCCTCCACCGCCTCGTCGGATTCCTCCTGCTCGCCCTTCATACCGCGCGTGAGCAGGGAAATGAGCGCGACGACCAGCCAGATCAGCGGCCTCAGGGCGACGCGCAGGGCGTTGAGGAAGGCGGCGTTTCGCAGGGAGAGGCGGTTTGCGTTCTTTTTCGCGGTGATCTTCGGGATCGTCTCGCCGAAGATGATGACCAGCACCGTCACGATCAGGGTCGAGAGCCAGGTGTCGCTGTCGCTGCCGGTCAGAAGGATCACCAGCACCGAGCCCAGAGAGGACGCGGCGATGTTGACCAGGTTGTTGCCGATCAGGATGGCGCTGAGCGTGTCGTCGTACTGCTCGGCCAGACGCAGCGCCAGCGCGGCGCGCGGCTCTCCCTCGTCGCGCAGACGCTCCAGACGCAGGGTGTTGCAGGAGGAATAGGCCATCTCCGAACCGGAGAAGAAGGCCGAGAAGAACAGACAGGCGGCAAGACCCACGATCACAAGAGCCAGTGTCATGCCTCTGCACCCCCCTCCGCCTGCTCGCTCTGCCGCGCGACGCGCAGCTTGAGGATGCGGTTATGATCCATCTGAGTCACCGTGACCGTGAGATCGTGGTACTGGAAGCTCTCGCCCGGCTGCGGGATGGCGGAGAACTGCTCATAGGCCCACTCGCCCATCAGGGTGTTGACCAGCTCCTCGTCCTGCTCGGGGTCGGTGTAGCCGATGTGCTCCAGCACGTCGCTCACCGACTCGTCGGCGTCGGTCTCCACCGCGCCGTCGGGCAGATCGACGATGGTCTCCTCCACCACGTCGTCCTCGTCCCAGATCTCGCCCACCAGCTCCTCGAGAATGTCCTCCACCGTCACGATACCGAGTGTGCCGCCGTAGTTGTCGGTGACGATGGCCATGTTCTGCCGGCGCTTGGACATGAGGGGCAGCAGCTCGTCGATGTTCGCGCTCTGGTGGATGAAGGTCACCTCGTCGAGCAGGGGACGCAGCTCGAGGGCGCTGCCCTGCCGGAGATACGCCTTGATGAAGCGGCGAATCTGCAACACGCCGATGATAGTGTCGATGCTGCCCTCGTACACGGGCAGGCGGCTGTGATTGGTGGACTTGACGCAGGCGAGGATCTCCTCGAGCGAATCGTCTATGTCGATCGCCACAAGATCGACGCGCGGCGTCAGCACGCTCTCCACCGTCACCTCGCCGAATTGCAGCGCCGAGGAGATCAGGTCGCCCTGCTCCTCGTCGAGCGTGCCCTCCTCGGTCATGTCCTCGATGAGGTCGTACAGCTCGTCCTCGGTGACGGAGATCTCCGGCTCGCCGCGGGTGTGCTTCGCCGCGGTCTGGCCGACCCAGGTCAGCGCGGCGGAGAGGGGATAGAGCAGCGTCATCAGCGCGCGCAGCGACCCCGCGCAGCTCTTCGAGAAGCGCTCGGGGTATTTCTTCGCAACGCTCTTGGGGAGCATTTCCCCGGCGAAGAAGATCACCAGCGTGGTGAGGATCGTGCTGATCGAGACCGCCCCCAGCCCCCAGCGGCGCGTGACCGCGACCGTGACGATCGAGGCGGCGGCGATGTGGACGACGTTGGTGCCGATCAGGATCGTCGTGACCGCGCGGTCAAAGTGGTCGAGCACCCAGAGCGCGTTCTGCGCGCGCGGGTCGCCGCGATCGGCGGCGGTTTTTATTTTGTTGCGCGAGGCGGAGGCGAACGCCGTCTCGGCTACGCCGAAGTACGCCGCGCACAGGATCAAAGCGATTGCAAAAAGCCATGGCAATCGACTGCCATCATCCATAGTAGGAACTCCAACTCCTTTGTGTGTATTCGGTATTACAATTTACCAATATACTATATTTCTCGCCGACAGTCAATAAAAATTGCGGGGATTTTTCCCCGCAATCGGCCTCTTTACAGGCACTGGTAGGACAGGATATCCCCGGCGGCTCGGCCGACCTCCTTCTTGGTGCGGTAGAGGTTCGGAAAGGCGCGGATGAGCAGGGAGAGCTTGGCGTAGCCGTAGGTGCGCGCGTCAAAATCGGACTTGGCGCGCTTGAGGAAGGTTCCGGCGAAGCTGACGTAGGCCCAGCCGTCCTCGTCCTGGTACTTGAGCCAGGCGGTGCGCAGCAGGCGGTGGATCTCGTCGATGTCCTCCGCCTTGGCGACGGCTTCCGCCTCCGCCTTGGTGAAGTCGGGTGGCCAAGCGGTCTTAGGAAGACAACACTTAGCTACAA
>JAZQCO010000075.1:0-5976 GCA_045546335.1 Candidatus Limivicinus sp.
CGCGGGAGGCGCTTGACAGCATCGGCAGCCGGAACCTGCGCATCATCTTCGACCCGGTGAACCTCCTGTGCGCGGAAAACGCCGATCAGCGCGAGCGGGTGCTCGGCGAGGCGATGGAGCTGCTGTGCGACGATATCGCCATCGTGCACATCAAGGACTTCGTGCGCGCGGACGGCGGCCTCAAGAGCGTCGCCGCCGGGGAGGGCGAGATGGATTATACGGCGCTGCTGCGCTTCCTCAAGGCGCGCAAGCCCTACATCCAGGCCACGCTCGAGAATACCTCGAACCACAACGCCTCTCGCTCCCGCGAGCTGATCGAGCGGCTGTACGCTACCTGTTGACCCACGCGACCCGGCCGGGGACGCGCGGCGTCTCGAAGAAGCGCGCCGTCGCCTCGCGGCCGCTGTCGCGCCAGGGGTCGAAGCCCGCCGCCGCGATATGCGCGCCGCAGCGGCAGTCCTCGAAGCGCGCAAGGCCGTAGTCCCGCCAGGGGCGCGCGAGATAGACGCTGCCCGCCTCCACCGCCGCCTCCGCCGTGAACACGCAGCGGCGGAACAGGAAGCCCTCGCGTTGCTCGAGACCGTGCGAGGGCGCCGCGACGTAGCCGATCTCCCGCCGGTCGAACACCGAGCGCAGCTCGCACTCCTCAAAGAGCGCCGTGCCGCTGCCAAATATGAAATCCACCGAGCCCTCGATCCGACAGCGCGTGAAGCGCTGGGTGAGAGGGCTCGTTTGCCGCAGCGCGTCGGGCAGAAAGCCCTCGTAGCGCTCGATGAGATCGGGCGGCAGGGGGCCGACGAAGAGCGTGTCCTGCGTCGAGCGCAGCACGCACGCCTCCGCCGCGAAGTCGTCGCCATAGACGCTCAGCGCGATCTCCTGCCCCTTGCGCGCAGGGTCTCCCGCCGCGTTCACGACCGTGAGGCCGCGCAGCCGCACGCCGTCGGCGCAGACCGCGAGCGTCCAGGTGCGGAAGGTGTTGTATTCGCGCTCGCGCTCGTCGAGCTTGCGCGCGTAGTCGTCCCAGACCAGCGCCGCGCCCTCGCCGCAGAGCGTGAGCGCCGGGGTGCGGATCAGCAGCTTCTGACGGTATTCGCCGGGGGCGAGGATCACCGTCGTGCCCGGCGCGGCGGCATCCAGCGCGCGCTGTAAATCGTTGGAGGGAGTGAGATGGAGTTCGGTCATAATGGTGCACCTGCCTACTATAATTAATAATTAATAATGAATAATGAATAATTGTGGTGTCCGCTGCGCGGACGGATTAGATAAGTGAAAAGATAAAAGATAAAAGATAAAAGTGAAAAATTGTGGTGTCCGCTGCGCGGACGATTGAAATAATGAGGAAATCTGTCGGGTTCGGCGTAGGGGAGGGGGTTGCCCCTGCAGCCGATACGGGGAAACCTCCCGTCGTTGTCGTAGGGGCGACCCTTGTGGTCGCCCGGCGCGGAAACCTCCGTCGTGCGCCCTCGCCCGGGCGAATACGGGAAACGAACATTCCCCTGCCGGGCGGGGACAAGCCCCGCCCCTACGGCGAGACCGTGGGATTTGCGGCATGTATTCAATCCGTCGCCGCAGGCGACACAACAACTTTTCACTTTTATCTTTTATCTTTTCACTTTTAATTTTTAATTTTCTTTCCGCCTTCATCATAGCACTGCGGGACCCGGTACGACAAGGCAAACTGTCCAGCGTGTCCGTTTTGTACATGAAAAAGCTCCAAATTTGCTATGTCAAAACCGGGCAAAAGCTGGTACTATATAGGCAAGATACACAAAATCGAGTTCTGTCGGATAGAAGGAGGCCTGATGCCTTGCCGAGACGCTATAGCCTGCGCCAGTATCGAACCATCGACCTGGGGCTGCTGGCGCTGATCCTCTGCATCGCCGAGACGCTGATCGTCACCGCCGCGCGCAGCTGGTACCCCGATCAGCTCTACACCGTGTCCCTCGCCGGGGCGATCACCGCCATCGTTCTGATGCGCTGGGGCCCCTGGGCGGCCATCCACGCGGCGCTGAGCGGGCTGGTTTTCACCCTCGTCTACCACGGCAGCGCGCGTCAGATCGTGACCTACAGCCTCGGCAATCTCCTCTCCCTGCTCATGCTCCTTCCACTCAGGCGCATCGGCGGGGAACGCATCCGCCTCAGTCCCCTGCTCAGCATAGGCTTCGGCCTGGCTACTCTCCTGCTCATGCAGCTCGGGCGCGCCCTCGTCGCGCTGCTGCTCGGCAGTCCCCTCGGAGCCCTGCCGGGCTTCGTCACCAGCGATTCGTTGTCTTACCTGTTCACCGGCGTGCTCATCTGGATCGCACGGCGGCTGGACGGGGTTTTTGAAGACCAAAAGCACTATCTCCTGCGCATCAACGCGCCGGAAGAGGAAAAGGGAGGATTTTGATGAAAGCAAAAGCGGCAGATTTCCTCATCTATGATGAAGCCAAACAAATCTATCGCGAAAGCCCGGAGCAGCGCGTCCGTGACGACGTGGAAAAGCACTACTGGCTGCATGTCTGGCGCACCGTCGTCAAGGACTGGCGGCTGTACCTGATGCTCATACCCATGCTGCTGGTGTTCCTGTTCTGGCGCTACTTCCCGATGTATGAGCTGCTCGGCTGCTTCAAGGTCGCGGACAACGTTCTGCCCGTGTCACAGCAGCTCTTCGCCGGCTTCTCCAACTTCAAGCTCCTGCTGGCCGGTAAGGATACGCTCTCGCTCGAGTTCTGGCGCGCCCTGCGCAACACCTTCGTGCTGAGCTTCTACGGCCTCTGCTTCGGTTTCCCGATGCCGATCATCCTCGCGCTGTTCTTCAACGAGGTTCGATCCAACATCGCCCGCAGCGTGTTCCAGGTGCTCACCTACCTGCCCAAGTTCATGTCCACGGTCGTTATGACCTCTCTGGTCATGATGCTTGTCAAGCAGGGCGCGCAGACCAGCAACATGGGTATCGTCTCCCAGGCGCTGGCCGCCCTCGGCGTCGTCTCCCGCGAGACCGCCAACGCCGGTCTCCTCAATAACCCCGCCTACTTCCGCGCCGTGTACATCATCAGCGGCATCTGGGAGGGCGCGGGCTACGACAGCATCGTCTTCTTCGCGGCGATCATCGCCATCTCCCCCACCAGCTACGAGGCCGCCCAGATCGACGGCGCCGACAAGTGGGCGCAGATGCGCTATGTCGTGCTGCCGAGCATCCTGTCCACCATCATCATCATGCTCATCACCCGTATCGGCTCGCTGCTGAACATCGGCTATGAGAAGGTGCTCCTGCTCTACAACTCCAACACCTTCATCACCGCCGACGTCGTCTCCACCTTCGCCAACCGCTACGGCCTCGAGGGCGCCGCCAAGGGCATCGCCTCCGCCGCGGAAATGATGAACAACGTCATTGGTATGCTGCTGGTCATCGGCGCCAACACCATCGCGCGCAAGGCGTCCGATACCTCGCTGTATTGATAGGAGGGCGTTATGAAAAGAAAACTTGAACTCTCCGAGCTGATCTTCAAGATCATCAGCTACACGCTGCTCACGATCTTCGCGCTCGCCTGCCTCTACCCCTTCGTCTATGCGATCTCCGCCGCCATCAGCGGCGCGCATGAGGTGGACTACAACGAGATCATCCTCCTGCCGCGGAACATCCAGTTTGAGGCGTTCAAAACCATGTTCTCCAACAATATGTTCTGGAACGCCTACTCCAACACCCTCTTCCTCACGCTCTACGGCACCATCTGGTCCCTGGGCTACTCCATCCTCGGCGCCTACGCCCTGTCGAAGAAGAGACTGCTGTTCCGTAAGTTCTTTAACTTCTTCCTGGTCTTTACCATGTGGTTCTCCGCCGGTATCGTGCCGCAGTACCTCAATTACTTACAGACCAAGACCGTCTTCAACGGCGTCGGCATTATGGACGACAAGTGGCTCGTCGTCATCGCCATGGGCATGGCGGCGATGAACATCATCCTCCTGCGCAACGCCTTCGAGGGCGTGCCGAGCGAGATCGAGGAGGCCGCCATCGTGGACGGCGCCACCGAGTTCCAGGTGCTCAGCACCGTGTTCATCCCCATGAGCAAGTCCACCATCGCCACCGTCGCGCTCTTCTTCGCCATCTCCCGTTGGAACGGCTACTTCTGGGCGCGCCAGATGATCTCCAACAGCTTCGAGAAGCCGCTGCAGGTCTTCATCCGTGAGCTGCTCGAGCAGTACCGCGACGCGGAGTTCCTGACCGGCTGGAACGAGGTCTACGCCTCCGACTCCATCATCTACGCGCTGATCGTCTGCTCCATCGTCCCCATCCTGGTCATCTACCCCTTCATCCAGAAGTACTTCGCCAAGGGCACCAACGTCGGCGGCGTGAAGGAGTAATCCGTACTCCCTCTGAACTCCCTGGCAAGATTTCCCGCGAATCCCGGTTGTTACAGGGGCAAAAGCCCTGACCAACATACACTATTATAATTATGAGGAGGAAAACATGAAAATCAGCAAAATTCTGGCCATGCTTCTCGTTGTCTGCATGGTTCTGAGCCTGTCCGTTTCCGCCTTCGCTGACTTCGGCGACCTCAGCTACGCTGATGGCACCGAGCTGCGTATGGCCTGCGGCTACAACAGCGCCAAGACCGGCCTATCCTTCGACGCGGAGATCGCCGGTGCCGGCGTCACCCTCGCCGACGGCAAGACCTACAACTCCGGCGACCTCAAGCCGACCTGGGTCGCGGTGCAGGACATCCTCGGCATCAAGATCACCGACCGTTACCAGGGCAACTCCGGTGCGAAGGAGTTCGAGTACTGGAAAGAGCAGCTCAAGGACATTGATATGCTCTCCGGCACTGCCGCCAAGTTCCAGGAGTACGGTGAGAACGGCGCGATCGTCAACATCGCCGAGTACCTCGACCAGATGCCCAACTTCAAGGCCTATCTGGACGCCAACCCCATCGTCCGCCTCTCCATCGTCGGCAACGTGAACACCGGCGCGATCTACTTCTCCCCCTACTTCGACGGCGTGAACGACATCGAGAAGATGCCCCTCATGCGTGTTGACTGGGTCGAGAAGCTGCTCGACGGCGAGGGCGCCTTCGCGGCCGACGCCTGCAAGACCCTCTCCGCCCCCGTCTATGAGCCCTACATGCCCACCTCCGGTTCTGTCGATGTTGACGTTGTCACCGCCGACGGCACCGCGGTCGAGACCATCAGCAAGAACTATGACGCTGCCGGCAACATCGTTGCGACCATGAACGCCGCCGGTGAGATCGACGGTGTGGCTGCTGTCAACATGCTGCGCGACTACATCGACGCCGCCTACAACGGCTACTACGGCACCAAGCGCTCCGACCTCTTCGTCGGCCAGAACGCCGCGTGGGACGCCGACGAGCTCGTCGCCCTGCTGCGCTGCGTTGTCTCCAACCCCCAGACCCTCAACGGCACCGACACCGTCCAGGGCCTCTTCTCCCGTGAGGAGAACAACCTCGCCCGCCGCGCCGATATGTATCGCTTCGCCGGTACCCTCTTCGGTGTCCGCGGCCTCGAGTCCCGTCAGGACTTCCTGTACATCGGCGCTGACGGCTATCTGCACGATGCCCGCCAGGAGCCCGAGACCTATGAGGCTCTCACCAAGATGCACACCCTCGTGGAGGAGGGGCTGATCTCCGTCGCCTACGTCAACAAGGAAGCGGAGAAGACCGACACCTATCTCGAGAACGACCTCGGCTTCATGCACTATGACTACAACCAGACCCAGACCGTTATTGCCGCCAACAAGCTGCAGGACGGCGAGAAGTACATGGCGGTCATGGTTCCTGTCGCCCGCTGGTTCGACGGCACCAACGAGGAGGGCGTGTACATGCGCTTCACCGAGTCCTGGCGTCCCGTCAAGACCAACGCCTGGGGCATCTCCGCTCCCGGTGTCGAGGGCAACCCCGACAAGCTCCACGCCGCGCTCGCCCTGATCGACTTCGCCTTCAGCCCCGAGGGTCAGATCCTCATGTCCTACGGCCCCGACGC
>JAZQCO010000076.1:0-27527 GCA_045546335.1 Candidatus Limivicinus sp.
TCACGCTGACGCGGCCGGCCGCGATACACTCCTCCGCCGCCCGCCGGGACATCAGCCCCGCCGCGGCGATCAGTTTTTGCAATCGTTCCATGTGTGAAAAGTAAAAACTAAAAATGAAAAATGAAAAACTGTTGTGTCGCCTGCGGCGACGGATTCAATATCCGTCCGCCAAGCGGACACCATAATTCTTCACTTTTCACTTTTCGTTTTCTCCGTTCCTTCGCTAATGAAAAATGAAAAACTGTTGTGTCGCCTGCGGCGACGGATTCAATATCCGTCCGCCAAGCGGACACCATAATTTTTCACTTTTCACTTTTCGTTTTCTCCGTTCCTTCGCTAATGAAAAATGAAAAACTGTTGTGTCGCCTGCGGCGACGGATTCAATATCCGTCCGCGAAGCGGACACCATAATTTTTCACTTTTCACTTTTCACTTTTCGTTTTCTCCGTTCCTTCGGTAAAATACAGCGTCGTCTCCCCGATCAGCTCGCCGCTGCGGAAGATCTCGACGCGCCCGGCGCTCTCCCCCGCCGTGATCGGCGCGAAGACAAAGCGCGGCAGATGCGCCACCAGCGTGAGCTCCACCTCCCGCGGCAAAAAGAGCCGCAGAGGCTTCGCCCGCACGGGCAGCAGCGCCGTCTCGCCGGAGGCCACCGGCACCTCAAAGCGCGCCGCCGCGCTCACATCCCGCTCGGCGTAGCGCGCGAACGCCCAGTTATACAGCCTCTGATGATCCACCCAGTCGTCCGGGTCAGAGAGCGTCACGCAAATCAGGCGCGTCCCCTCCCGCTCACAGGCGCTGACCAGGCAGCGCCCCGCCGCCTCGGTATAGCCGGTCTTGCCGCCGAGGCAGCCCGGGCAGAGGCTCAGCAGCTTATTGTGATTACCATAACTTTGCCCGTTGATCACCGTGCTGCGCTCCGCGAGGATTTCCATGAGCGCCGGCTGCCTGAGACAGGCCGCCATGACGAGCCCGAGATCGCGCGCACTCGCCATATGCCCCGGCGCGTCGAGCCCGTGGGGGTTCACGAAATGGCTGCGCGTGAGGCCGAGGGCGGCGGCGCGCAGGTTCATCTGCACCGCGAAGCTCTCCACATTCCCCGCTGCAAGACAGGCCAGCGCCGTCGCCGCGTCGTTGCCGGAGCAGAGCAGCAGCCCCTCGAGCAGCTCGCGCACACTGTAGCGCTCGCCGGCCTTGAGGTACATGGAGGAGCCCTCCACGCCCGTCCACTCGGGGCGGATCTCCGCCTGTGCGTCCAGCTCCAGCCGCTCGAGGGCGACAAGCGCCGTGAGCAGCTTGGTCGTGCTCGCAATCAGACGCGGCTGATCCGCGTTTCGCTCGTAGACGGCCTCGCCGTCCACACTCATCACGATGGCCGCCGCCGCGCCGGTCTCCGGCTCCTCCGCCTGCGCCTCCACGCCCGGCAGCAGCAGCGCCGCCAGCGCGAACAGCAGCAGGCACACGATCGTCTTTCGCATACCAGACCCCTTCCTTTCCTTGGG
This sequence comes from Candidatus Limivicinus sp., assembly GCA_045546335.1. Classification (GTDB taxonomy): domain Bacteria; phylum Bacillota; class Clostridia; order Oscillospirales; family Oscillospiraceae; genus Limivicinus. The sequence continues at coordinate 1,503 of JAZQCO010000076.1, forward strand.
GGTAGTATGCGTAAAACTGTGCGTTTCTATTACTCCACGGTCGGCTTCTGCTTGTTGATGAAGGCATCCACCTTATCCATGACCACGGGCACCATGTCGATGATGCGGTCAACGGTGTTGCTCGCGGGCGGGGTGACGTTGATCATACGCACCACGCCGTCCTTGATGACCAGGAAGCCGATGGGGTTGATCTTCACGCCCGTGGCGTTGCCGCCGCCGTAGGGACGCTCCTTCCCCTCCTTCTTCGCGCCGAACTCCACGCCGCCGCCGCCAAAGCCCACGCTGATCTGCGAGATCGGGACGAGGGTGATGCCGTCCGGCGTGTAGATGGGGTCGCCCACCACGGTATCGACCTTCAAAATGTTCTTCACGTTCTCCATGGTGGTCTCCATGAGCTCACCGATGGGGTTTTTCAGCTCCTGATTGTCCATGATGCTCCTCCTCTATTTTTCGCTTGTTTTGACCTCTTTTATGCGGCGCTGCGCGCGTCTGTTTCCTTCTCGTCCGCCGGAGGCGGCGCCTTTCTGTCCTCGCGCCGCTTTCTCACGATGGCGGGCAGCAGGATGCGCAGCGCGCCAAAGCCGACGGAGAATACCGTGGCGAGAATTTGCCCGATGCGGATCGAAACGGCCAGCGCCAGCTCGAGCTGCGGCCAGTCGGCGTTGAAGTCCACGGCGGTGTACACCTCGCAGTCCCTCACCGCAAAGCGCTTGCGGCAGAGCGGCGCGAGAGACAAGAGCGCCGCGTTGAGGCGGCCGTAGTTCACCGCCACGGTATAGGGGTCCTGCCCCGCCGCTATGCAGACGAAGCGGAAGCGATCCACCTTGAACTTTCTCCCGAAGCGGCCGAAGCTCTTGAGCAGCGCGCGCACAAGCTCCAGCAGCAGCGAGGGCAGCTCCTCCCGGCGGACAGGCAGAGCGCGCTTGGCTCTGGGCTTGTCCTCCTTGGGCTGCTCAGGCTTTTTCTCCTCGGGCTTCTTCTCCTCCTGCCTCGGCTGCTTGTCCCGCGGCGCGCGGGGGTAGAGCTGCAGCTTCAGCCCCCAGACCTTGGCGGAGACACGCAGCACGCCGCCCTCATAGCCGATGTCCGCGCCGACCGGTGTCAGCAGCACCAGTACCACCAGCCCCAGCAGCGTCCAGAGCAGGATGCGCAGGATCAGCCACAGGATGTGCAAAACAATCAAACGCCCTCACTCCCCGTCTCGTTTCCCTCTTCGTTTTTCACCTCATCGAAGCTGATCTGCCCGGGCGCCGCGCCGTTTTGCAGCGCGTCGATCTCCCGGCGCAGCTTCTCCATGCCCTCGCTGCTGCTCAGCTCCGGAAGCTCGGGCAGCTCCTCGAGCGAGCTTACGCCCATCGTGCGCAAAAACACCGGCGTCGTGCGAAAGAGCGCGGGGCGCCCCGGCACGTCGAGCTTGCCGCAAATCTCAATGAGGCCGCGCTCGGTCAGCACGTTCACCGTGTACGAGCTGTCCACGCCGCGCACCCGGTCGATATACGCGCGGGTGACGGGCTGGTAATACGCCACGATCGCGAGCGTCTCGAGCGCCGGCTGCGAGAGCATCGGCGGGCGGCGCTGCTCAAGCGCCTTGGTGATGAGCGGCGCGTATTCCGGCGCCGAGCACATTTGCAGCTTGTCGTCGAGCCGCAGCACGCGCACGCCCCGCTCCTCGCGGCGGCAGCGCTCCGCCAGCTCCCCGGCACAGCGCAGAATCTCTTTTTCATCGGTTTCCAGCACCAGGGACAGCCGCGCCACAGGCATCGGCTCCCCGGAGGCAAAAAGGATGGCCTCAAGGGCCGCTGTCAGTTCCATTCTCTCGTCCTATTCGTCCACGATTCTCTCGAGGATATCATCCACATCCCCGCCCACAAAGCTCACGCGGCAGCACTCCTCCTCCCGCTCGACGTGGATGCTGCCCATACTGCACAGCTCCAGCACCGACATGAAGGTCGCCACCACCTCCGAGCGCGAGGCGCACTCCCTGTACAGCTCCTCGAGCGTCGAAGAGCCGCCGCGCAGCCGCTCGAGGATCTGGCGGCTCTTGTCCCGGATGCTGTAGACGATCCGCTTCGGGATCGCCCGGGAGAGCCCGCTCTCCTCCTCGGGCTGCCTGACACCGCGCGAGAACACATTGCGCAGCGCCACAAGCAGCTCCACGGGCTTGTGGTGGTATTCATACTCCTGTTTGGTCTTCGGCAGAGGCTCGGGGAGCTTGGAGAAGTACATGAGCCCCAGCTCGGACGCCTTCTTGAGCTCCGGCGTCACCTGGCGGATCGCCGTACAGGCGTCCTTCGCCTTGGGCTGCTCGAGCGACTGGATCAGCACCTCCAGCTCCGAGACCTCCTCCTGCTCGTCGGTGAGCAGGGTGCGCGTCTTGATATACAGCAGGTGCGCCGCCATCTGGACAAATTCGCTCGCGATCTCGAGATCGAGCCGCTGCATCTCGTCCAGATAGGCCAGGTATTGGTCGAGGATCTCGGCGACCTTGATGTCTCGGATCTCGATTTTGTTCTTTTGCAGCAGCATCAGGATCAGGCTCAGCGGACCTTCAAAGTCCTGCATCGCATCCCGATCCCGGACGATGCCTTCCAGATGAAAATTGGGATTATCCATGTTCCCTCGCGATACTTTTGTTTCCATGTAACGCTTCACTCTCGCGCTTCCTGCAGGGGGGAGTTCAGAGGGGCACTCCCCTCTGATTTGCCGCCTCAAAAACACCACAACCCTCGCTGTGCGAGCTCTTGCGCCGACCAAACCCGGCGCGTCCCCCGTGCGCCGGGTGCGATAAGCGCAAGTGCCCCTTCCACGATTCACTCCCGGAACGGGGCTGAATCGCCGCGTTCACAGAATCGCGTCCGTCAGCTTCCAGCCGAGCTCGGCGGCGGGCAGCAGCAGACGGTACACCGCGCTCACGGCGGCGGAGATGGGTCTGCCCAGCACCCCGCTCCACATGAGCGCGAAGAGCGCGATCGACCCGTAGCGCTCGAGCATCAGGAAGCGGCGGTAGCCCTCGTCGCTGAGGAGGGAGAAGACGATTTTCGACCCGTCGAGCGGCGGGAAGGGCAGGAGATTAAAGACCCCGAGCCCGACGCTGATGACGGCGGTGAGCTGGAGGGTCTCCAGCAGCCACTCCCCCGCCGCGCCGCCGGAGAGCGGGCGGTAGAGCGCGCCGTAGAGGAAGAGGAACACGACGGCGATCACAAGGTTGCTCGCAGGCCCCGCCAGAGCGGTGAGCGCCATGCCGCGCTTGGGGTTTTGAAAGCGGCGCATATCCACCGGCACAGGCTTCGCCCAGCCGACATGAAACACCACCATCATCAGCAGTCCCATCGGGTCTAAGTGGCGGATGGGATTGAGGGTGAGCCGCCCCGCATCCTTCGCCGTCGTGTCGCCGAGGCGATACGCCACGAGGCCGTGGCTCAGCTCATGGAGGGTAATGCACAGCAGCGACGGGAGCACGCTTTGCAGCAGACTCAGCAGGTAGCTGAAATCGAAGCCATCCCGAATGGCCTGCCAGTCAATGCCGATCATCTCCGCCTCCCCTCACGCAGAATACAGAAATATTGTACCAAAAACGGGAAAATAATACAAGTGCTCACACGAAACGGTTCTGATCCGCGTCGTAGGCATAGCCCGCGGCGGCAAGCGGCGTCTCGATCTCGTCGAGCGCCACATCCAGCCCCTCGCAGAGCGCCTCGAGGCTGGGATAGTCGTCCCGCAGCTTGGTATTCAGATAGCTCAGTAAGATCATGGGGTCTCGCGGCAGCATGGCAGCGCCTCCTCTCCGTAGATACGAGCGCGCCGTGAAAACGGCGCGCTCATGTTCCGCACTCAGGCCTCGGGGCTGAAATCGTCCTTGCCGACGCCGCAGAGCTCGCAGGCGAAATCGTCCGGGAGATCCTCCCACTTCACGCCCTGCTCCTCTTCGTCGTAGACCCAGCCGCACACGTTGCATACATAGCGCATGGTCGCCGCCTCCTGTCAGTGAGATTGAGGGTATCCCTCACTCTGATTATAAGTGATGTTCCCCTGTTTGTCTATCTTTTTTTCATCTTGTTGCGCGCGGCGTTCTGTGCTATACTGGAGCAGAAAGTTTGAATTGGGAGGAGTGCTTCTCATGGTTTGTAAGAATTGCGGGAAACCGCTGCCCAAGGGGGCGAAGGTCTGCCCCGACTGCGGTACGAGGGTGCCCGGCCGCCGCTGGCTCTGGGGCAGTGTGACTGTCGTGCTGCTGGTGCTGCTGTGTTCCGCCGCACTGATCTTTTTCAATCTCCGCAGCCGCTCCGAGCTGCCCGAGCTGAGCCTGAAGGGGCTGCGCGGCGTTTTCAGCGCCGAACGGCAGACCCCGGACGAGCCGCCCGTCGAGGAGGCTGAACCCGTCGCAGAGATCGAAGCCGTTGCAGAGCCCGAACTCGTCGAGGAGCCTGTCGAGACGGCTGCGCTCGAGGACACCACGGTGCTCGATGCCGCCTTCGAGGAGCCAGAGCCGGTCGATCTCAGCGCGCTCTCGGATCTGGACTATTACCGCGCCGTCGAGAAGCGCGGCTTTACCGCCTGGAGCGAGCGCCTCGCGGCGCTGAGTGACACCTGTCGCGAGAGCGCCGCGCAAGCCGCCGATCAGCACGCCTCGTTCGTCACCCGTCTGGAGCTCACGAGCGCCGGGCAGACGCTCTTCGGGCAGCTTCTCCGCTACGATCTCGGCTGGCTCAAGGCCGTCTCCCTCGCCTGTGAGCTCGACGTGCTCGATCAGCAGCTCGGCGGCGCGTACCGCCTGCTGCTCAACGAGCAGGACATCCTGAGCGCGGAGATGTTCCTGGACGCCGGAGCCGGTGCGCTCTCCCTGCGCGTGCCTGCGCTGTCCGAGAGCACGCTGGCAACAGAGACAGCGCCGGAGAGCGCGCAGCTTTACGCCGCTCTGGCGGCGCTGCCCGAGGGGGAGCGCGTCAGCGCGCTGCTCACGCGCTATTTCTCCCGTCTGATCGAGAGCATCGACACGGTGCAGCGCGGCGAGGGGCTGCTGGAGGCCGAGGGGCTGAGGCAGCGCTGCACCACGCTGACGGTGGAGTTGCCCGAGGAGGCGGTCGCGCGTCTGGTCTCCTCGCTTGTCGGCGAGCTTCGCTGGGACGAGGAGCTGGCCGGGATCATCCGCTCCCTCGCCTCCGCCGCCGGGGCAGATCCCGAGGCGAGCTATGCGGCGTTTCTGAGCGAGCTCGACGCGCTCGACTACGAGCTGGCCACCGCCGAGGAGGTGGGCGACGTGCTGCGCATGACGCTGTATGTGGACGAGGACGGCGCGATCTGCGGGCGCAGGCTGCGCCTTGTCTCCGACTACGACAGCATGGAGCTCTCCTATGCTCTCCCGCGTGAGGGGGAGCGCTTCGGTCTTGAGCTGCGCGCCGTCGCGGACGGGGAGCTGCTGGAGCTCTCCGGGCGCGGGGAGGGCCGCGAGGACGGCGTTTCCGGCACCTTCCTGCTGCGGCAGGATGCCGAGACGCTGCTGCGCGTCGGCGTGGAGAGCCTCGGAGAAGCCGGCGTTACGCTGCGCCTCGAGCCCGCCGGGAGTCTGCGCGCGGCGATCCTGGACGCGCTGCCCGAGGGAAGCGGAGAGCTCAGCGCGGCGCTGCGTTATTCCGGCACGCAGGAGAGCTGCTCGGTGCAGCTTGAGCTGCTGCAGGGCGGTGAGAGGCTGTGTCTGCTCGAGCTGAGCGGGCAGAGCGCGCCCGGCGCGTCGCCCGTCCCGCTCCCGGCGGGGCTGGATGCCGAGGCGTGGGCGGCAGAGCTTGACGCATCCAGCGCCGACGACGTTCTCAACGCCCTCGGGCAGGCGGGGCTTCCCGCCGCGCTTCAGCTCGCGCTGCGCGCCGCCTGGCGGAGTCTGTTTACCGAATGACGCTCTGGGAGGCTGTTCATAGCCTCCCTTTTTTGTATTGTTCACAATTGAGAGCTTGAAAAACGCGAAGGGCGGCGTATAATGAAGACAACTCATACGAACGAGGCGTGAGGCATGAAAAGCATCTACCTGCGCAGCTTCGCCGCGACTGCCGCCACCGTCGCCCTGTGCTTTCTGATCGTGGCCTTCTCCTTTGTCGGCACCGGGCGCAGCTACGTCATCCGGGAGTACCGGGACAATATGGGAAAAACCGCCGGGGAGGTCTCGCGCCTCGCCGGGGCCGTCGCCAAGAGCGAATCGCTCTCAAGCTGGGTGCTGAGCATGTCCATCAGCTCCATCGCCACCGCGACGGGCGACCACATCTTCATCACCGACGAGAGCGGCCTTGTCGTCAACTGCTCCGACCGCGCCCCCACCTGCCAGCATCTGGGGCAGGTCGTGCCGGAAGCGGCGCTCGAGAGGGCGCGCGAGGGCGTATATGACGAGCGCAGCGCCCTCGGCGGGATGTACCTCAAGCCCCAGTATGTGGTCGCAGCGCCGATTTGCAGCGCCAGCGGGAGCTGCTGCGGCTTCGTCTTCGTCTCCAACGCCGCCGACAGTATGCTCAGCGAGTGGGCGACGTTTCTCATACTCCCCGCCACGATCGCGGTGAGCGTGTGCGTCGCGGCGCTGCTGGTGGCGCTGGTCTATGCCAAGCACCTGACCCGCCCGCTCGACGAGATGGCCGCCGCCTCGCGGAAATTCGCCAAGGGCGACTTCTCCGTGCGTGTGCGGCAGACGGACGAGCCCTCGAGCGAGATGGGGATGCTGATCGACTCCTTCAACAAGATGGCCGACTCCCTCGCCCAGGCGGAGAAGCGGCGCAGCGAGTTCATCGGCAATGTCTCCCACGAGCTGCGCACCCCCATGACCACGATCTCCGGCTTTGCCGACGGCCTGCTGGACGGGACGATCCCGCCCGAGGAGCAGGACAAGTACCTGCGCGCCATCCGGGACGAGACCAAGCGCCTCAGCCGTCTTGTGCGCGAGATGCTCTCGGTCTCCCAGGCGCGCTCCCGCGCCGCCGACCCCAGCCGCCGCACGGTCTTTGATCTCACCGAGCTCATGCTGCAAACGCTCTTGAGCTTCGAGAGCCGCGCCACGAAGAAGAACCTCGACGTCGATCCCCAGCTCCCCGACAACCACATTCTCGTGCGCGCGGACAAGGACGCCATCACGCAGGTCATCTATAATCTTCTCGATAACGCCGTGAAGTTCGCAGCGCCCGGAAGCTGCCTCGTGCTGCGGCTCTACAAGGAGCGGGACAAGGCCTACGTCTCCGTCAAGGACACGGGCGAGACGATCCCGCCGGACGATCTCCCCTTTATCTTCGACCGCTTCCACAAATCCGACCGCTCCCGCTCCCTCGACAAGGACGGGGTGGGGCTCGGTCTCTATCTGGTCAAATCCATCCTCGTGAGCCACGATGAGGACATAGCCGTGCGCAGCGAAAACGGCGAGACGGAATTTGTCTTCACCCTGTCACTGGCCGAGCAGGAGAAAGAAAGGCGATAAACCATGACAACAGAACCCACCAACCGTAACACCGGGGCCGAGGGCTGGTACGCCCCGCTCGCGCGCGAGACCGCGCCGGTCGAAGCCCCCGTGCGGCCGAAGAAGCGCCGCGGCTGGACGCCCTGGCGTGTGCTCGGCGTGATCTCGCTGGTGCTGCTGCTGATCGCGGGCAGCTCGCTGGCCTTCTCCGTGGGCGGCTCCCAGACGGTGCAGCTCCCCCAGCCGCGCGTGGACAAGCCCTCGCAGCGCACAGAGCAGGAGGCAGAGCCGGAGACGACGCTGCCGCCGACGATCGAGGAGTTCCCCGACGACTGGCGCGAGTTCTTCTCGGACTTTTACACCGGTGTGGACACCGAGAAGACCGACATCCGCATCGACCAGGCCACGCTGCCCATCGACTTTGAGCTCTCCCTCACCGCGCCCGGCGAGGAGCTGAGCTTACAGGCGCTCTACGCCTCCTGCGCCGAGTCCATCGTCGGGGTCGCCGCCTACGCGAAGGGCGAGACCGGCTACTTCTGGGGCACGGGCGTTGTGCTCTCCGAGGACGGGCTGATCCTCACCAACACCCACGTCATCAACAACACCGACCGCGCCGTCGTCACGCTCTGGAACGACGAGGAGTATGAGGCGCAGCTTGTCGGCGCCGACGGCGTGAGCGATCTGGCGGTGCTGAAGATCGAGGCGAGCGGCCTGCATCCGGCTGTGTTCGGGCAGAGCGACCGGCTCGCGGTCGGGCAGCCCGTCGCCGCCATCGGCAACCCCCTCGGCGAGGAATTCCGCTCCACGCTCACTGACGGCATCATCTCCGCCATCGACCGGGACGTGGACTATCGCGGGCGCACGATGACGCTTTTGCAGACCAACACCGCGCTCAATGAAGGCAACTCCGGCGGCGCGCTCTACAACATGTCCGGCCAGGTCATCGGCATCACGAACATGAAGATGATGTCCTCTCTCTCGAGCATCGAGGGCATCGGCTTCGCCATCCCCTCCGCGACCGTACAGCGCGTCGTGCGCGCGCTGGTGAGCGAGGGCGAGGTGCGCGGCCGCCCGGCCATCGGCATCACCGTCGGGGCGATCCCCGAGGAGGCCATGGAGCGCTACGAGCTGCCCGAGGGGCTGTATGTCACCGACGTGAGCCGCGGCTCGGACGCGGAAAAGCAGGGCGTGCGCGCGGGCGATGTGCTGCTCGCGGTGGACGGCATCCCCGTCACGACGACGGTCGAGGTCAAGGATATCAAGGACGCACACGAGGTCGGCGAGCAGCTTGTGCTCACGATCTGGCGCGAGGGCGAGACGCTCGAGATCACCATCACCCTCGGCGATACAAACGATATCTACGGCAAGTAGCCCTCAGGCATTTCCCCGGAAACGCCCCTTCTCCCGTTGACTTTTCCTCATAAATAGGGTAGAGTAGCCGTCACGGGAGATGATGGAATGACTATTGCCGAACTGCTGCTGATCGCCGTCGGGCTGAGCATGGACGCCTTCGCGGTGTCCGTCTGCAAGGGGCTGAGCGTACCAAAGCTCAGTGTCCGCCACGCCCTGTTGACAGGACTGTACTTCGGCGGCTTTCAGTTTTTGATGCCCCTGATCGGCTGGCTGCTGGGCTACCGCTTCGAAGCGCTGATCGTGAGCGTTGACCACTGGATCGCCTTCGTGCTGCTGGGTCTGATCGGCGGGAACATGGTGCGCGAGTCCTTCTCCGACGCGGAGAAGCTCGACGACGACTTCGGCTTTCGCACGATGCTGCTGCTCGCTATCGCGACGAGCATCGACGCGCTCGCCGTCGGCGTGACCTTCGCCTTCCTCACGGTGCGCATCCTGCCCGCCGCGGGGCTGATCGGCGTCGTGACCTTCGTGCTCTCCGCCGTCGGGGTCTACATCGGGCACATCTTCGGCGCGCGCTACAAGGCCGGAGCCGAGCGCGTGGGCGGGATCATCCTCATTCTGATGGGGATCAAGATCCTGCTGGAACATCTGGGGCTCTGGTTCGTCTGAGGATCATACATATTCTATGCAGGCAACAAAAAAACAACCGAATCTTCTTGTGCTGCTCTCCTGTATCGCAGCGCTCGCGCTTCTCATCGGGCTCGGCCTCCAGCTCTGGCTCGGTGTCCGGAGCTACCGCGAGAGCTGCCTTGCCGCCGGGGAGCTGTTCTCCTCGCTGGTGCAGAGCGCGTCGGAGGAGGGAGAGGCGCTGCGCGCGCAGCTCTTTTCCGCCGACAGCCCCGAGGGGCGGGAGCGCCGCCTCGAGCAGCTTGCCACGCGCAAGGGCATGATCCAGCGCGGCAAGGAGCTGGAGCTGCTGACGCTGGTAAACCCCTGGCACGCGCTGCCGGAGGGCTATGCCCCGACGCTCGCACAGGTGACAAGCTGGTATCAGGTCTCGGACGACTACTGGGTGGACGAGCGGTGCAGCGAGAGCCTGACGCAGATGCTCAACGACTGCCTCCGCCAGGGGCACGTCCCCATCGTGTGCTCGGCCTACCGCACACAGGAAAAACAGCAGGAGCTCTTCGACGACAAGATCTCCCGCCTCATCGACGAGGGGGTCTCCCCCGACGACGCGCCCGCTGTCGCCGCGACCGTCGTTGCCCTGCCCGGCACGAGCGAGCATCAGCTCGGCCTTGCGGTGGATATCATCGATGAGAGCTACCCCTATCTCGACCAGGCGCAGGAGTGGACCGGTACGCAGCTCTGGCTCATGGAGCACTGCTGGGAGTATGGCTTCATCCTGCGCTACCCCAACGGCACCAGCGATATCACCGGCATCATCTACGAGCCCTGGCACTACCGCTACGTCGGGGTGCAGCACGCCCTCGCCATCCGCGACAGCGGCCTCACGCTCGAGGAGTACATCGAGGCGCGCCGGGGGCGATAACCCTTAATTTTTCTGAAATGCGCCGGAAAGCTCTGTCCTTTGCGCCTCCGGTGTGATATGATACTGACACGACAGTCTCCGTTTTCGGAAGGAGGACAACGAATGAGCCAGGAATATAAGCACAGCCGCAAGAAGGCGCGCGCGAGATACACCGTGCATCCGGCGGTGATCGTATTCGGCGCGCTGCTGATTTTGGCGCTGCTGGGGCTGATTGCCCTGCGGCTGCTCGGCTGGAGCGGACAGAAGGTGGAGGGCTCGCTGACCACAGCCCTTGTCAACCCCTACAACAGCGTCGATGCCGCCGGGTACACCCCCAGGCTCAGCTCCGTGCGCGGTGTGCAGCTTGACGAGAACGCCGCCCAGGCGCTCGAGACCATGCTCTCCGCCGCCGAGAGCGAGGGCTGCCGTCCCCTGCTGCGCGCGGGCTATCTCAGCCGCGCCGAGCTTGAGCAGAATGCCGCGCTCAGTCTGGAGGAGGACAGCGCGGGCTTCTCCGAGCACGAGCTGGGGCTGGCCGTCGATCTCGGCGACAGCCTGACGGAAAACGCCGGGGAGAGTACGCTGCTCAAGTGGCTTGACGCGCACGCCTGGCAGTACGGCTTCATCCTGCGCTACCCCGCCGGTTCGGAGGAGAGCACCGGTGTGCCCGCCTGCCCCTGGCACCTGCGCTATGTGGGCGAGTCCGCCGCCGCGCAGATCCACGAGCTCGGCATCTCGCTCGAGGAGTACGTCACCCTGTTTTATAACGATTCCGCCGCGGTTGTATTTGATAAATAAAGGAGACGCAGCATGAACATTCACGAAGAGCTTATCCTGCAGGACTGCCCCTACTGCGGGGGCGCCGGACTGCTCGAGGAGGAGAACGGCTGGTGCTGGTACGTCATGTGCCTCGACTGCGGGGCGCAGACCGCGTCCTTTGAGTACCGCAGCCCCGCCGAGCGCGCCGAGGCCGCCCGCAAGGCCGCGCATCTGTGGAACATCGGCAAGGTCGTGCGCGCCGATATCGGGGAGTGAGGGATGGATGGCTCTCCGGAGCTGATCTGCGTCGGCACGGCGCTGGTCGATTCGATCATCCGCGGCTTCGATCCCGTGCCTGTCTCCGCCTCCGGCTACCGGGCGGAGTCCGGTTCGCTGAATGTCGGGGGCGAGGCCGTGAACGAGGCTGTCACCGCCGCGCGTCTCGGCGTGCGCACAGGCATCTTCTGTTCCCTCGGGACGGACGCCGCCGGGGATATGGTGGAGAGCGCCCTGCGTCAGGCCGGGGTCTGCCTTGACTCGGTGCTGCGCGACGCGGCGCATCCCACCCCCGTCACCACGATGTTCGTAAACCCGGACGGCACGCGCCGCTCGATCACAAACGGCGCGCACCGCCATAACTTCCACCCCGAACGCTCGCCCGAGCGCTTTCTCCCGGCGCGCGCGCTGATCCTCGGCTCGCTCTTTCGCGCGCCCTTCGACGATCCGGGCATCATCCGGGACGTGCTGAGCGCCGCGAAGGCACAAGGGCAGCTCGTCATCGCCGACACCAAGCTCCCGAACTTCCGCCCGCTCACACTCTCCGACCTCGCCGACAGCCTCCCGCTCATTGACATCATCACCCCGAACGAGGACGAGGCGAGGTTCTATACCGGCCGGGAAGGGCCGTCGGAGATGGCGGCGGTGTTCCTCGAGCACGGCGTAAAGCAGGTCGTCGTCAAGCTCGGGGCGAAGGGCTGCTATTATCGCAGCGCCGAACGGGAGCTGCGCCTGCCGCCCTGCCGCATCCGGGCAGTGGACGCCACCGGCGCCGGGGACAGCTTCGTCGCGGGTCTCGCCTCCGAGCTGCTGCGCGGGGCGCAGATCGACGATGCGCTGCGCTTTGCCAACGCCTGCGGCGCGCTGTGTACCACCGCTGTCGGCGCGCTCACCGCACTGCAAAGCCGCGAGCAGGTGCTGCGGTTTTTGCACGATCAGGAATAATCATCACGTCAAAAGGGCGAATATGCAGGAAAAGGTGCTGCATATTCGCCTTTCTCGTCATTTTAGGGGATCTCACGCGCAGTGGAAAAAATTTCAATTTGTTTACAAAAAACTGTGGCATATTGAGGGGAACTATGTTATAATATCCTGTAAGTACTATGTCCAACCACGCTCTCCGCAGCTAAGAAACCGACCCCGTTTTGTCGCCGAGGCGACTTTGAGGATATTGAAATGAAACGACTAGTCTATTTAATGATGATCTTTGTGCTCGCCGGCGGTATCGCGCTGACGGCCTACGCTCCGGACTCGGTCTCCATGATCTTTATTGTGTGCATGGAGCTGATCCTTTTCCTGGGCGTCATCATGGGCATTCTCCCCGTGGTGCAGTTCTACCGCGCCTTTGAGACGGGGATGGACAACATCGAGCGCGCCATGGAGGTGGAGACAAGCTCCACCTGGTCTGTCATGGTGCAGATTGAGGAGTTTTTCCATCAGCGCGTGATGGATGACCTCTTTCGCCAGTACACGGAAAAGGTGCAGGCGCAGCGGGAATCCGGTCAGGTGCTCGCCGATATCGAGGACTACATCAACGACGACATCCTCGGTCTGCGAAGCTGGCAGAACGTGGTCGTGCAGATCCCCGGCACGCTCACCGGTCTCGGCATCCTGGGCACCTTCATCGGTCTGATCTTAGGTATCAAGGGCATCGGCTTCTCCTCGGTGGAGGCAGCGCTCTCGAGCGTGCAGGCGATGCTGGGCGGTATCCAGATCGCGTTCTACACCTCCATCGCCGGCGTTATCCTCTCGCTTTTCTTCAACATTCTCTACCGCATCTCCTGGAACATGATGATCCGCAACATGGGGCTTTTTGTGGACACCTTCCACAAAAACGTCATCCCCAGCACCGAGGAGCAGATCCGCTACCGCGAGCGCAAGGAGATGAAGCTCATCACCACCCTGCTCGAGCGGCTGCCCAAGGGCGGCAACTTTTCCGTCGCCGGGGGCGGCGGCGCGCACCCGGCCGCGAACAACGGCAACGAGCAGATCCTCATGCCGCAGATCCTCCAGGGTCTCAAGGACGGGGAGTTCGTGTTCTACCTGCAGCCCCGCTTCGACCTCAACAGCCGCAAGGTCGTCGGTGCGGAGGCGCTCGTGCGCTGGAACCACGGCAAGCTCGGCACCGTCTCCCCGGCGGTGTTCATCCCGGTGCTGGAATCCAACGGCTACATCACCAAGCTCGACCAGTACATCTGGGAGCAGGTCTGCGCCACCATCCGCCGCTGGATCGACACCGGCATCCGCCCGGTGCCGCTGTCTATCAACGTCACCAAGACCGATATCCTCGCCATCGACATTGCGGAGTTCTTCAACGATATGCTCAAGAAGTACCGCATCCCGCCGCGCAATCTCGAGATCGAGATCGCCGAGAACGCCTACCTGCTCTCCAGTCAGGCGGTGCTTGAGACCGAGGCCAAGCTGCGGCAGAGCGGCTTCCGCGTGGTGATCGACGGCTTCGACGGGGACTATATCGCCCTCAACTCCGTGCCGAACATCGAGGCCGACGTGCTCAAGCTCGACCTTCGCCGTCTCAACGGCGCGCAGAACCAGAACGTCGTCGGCTCCATCTTCGATCAGGCGCGCAAGCTGCAGCTCACCCTCTCCGCCGAGGGCATCGAGAACATGGAGCAGATGGGTATGCTCCGCAAGTGCGGCTGCACCGAGGGGCAGGGCTTCTTCCTGTCCAAGCCCATCTCCGTCAGCGACTTTGAAAGCGTCATCACCGGAGAAGCTGGGAAATGAAACTGAAGAACAAGCTCGACGAAAATTCCGAATTCAACTTCTGGCAGCCCGCCTCGGATATGTTCTCCGCCCTGCTGCTGGTGTTCATGCTGGTCATCTTGCTGCTGGGTCTGTATCTGGTACATATTCCGGAGCACGACGAGATCGACCCGTATTACGGCGACGGTGTGAACGCCGGGGACGTGAACTTCACCCCCCTACTCAATTGGGACGACGGCGGCGACGACGGCGACGACGACGGTGAATCACCGATCCCGACCTGGGATGTCACGCCCTCCCCCACCGTCACCCCGACCCCGACGCCCACGCCCACGCCCTTTATCGACGTGCCCGGCGGCGGCAGCGGCGGAGGCGGCGGGACAGGCGGCAGCGAGGGCAGCGACGAGGGACCCGGCGAAGGGCTCAAGAGCGCGGTCTACGTCATGCTCGTGGACGGCGACACCGAGCGCACGATCAAGGAGCCGAACATCCAGTTTGAGCTCTACGGCCTCGACGGCGCACTGCAGGTGCTCAACACCTATTATCCCGAGCGCATCTCCTTCCGCATTTATGAGACCACCGAGAGCGGTACCTTCTTCTTCCCGGAGAAGCTGCTGATGGGCGATTACGAGCTGCACGATCTCACGCAGCCCGAGGGCTATGACCCCGCCCCAAATGTCAATTTCACCGTGGACGAGCTGTACGACTGGCCGGAGCCGCTGGTGGTCAAGGTGCCGATTTACCCCTCGCGCAACGTCATCCGCATCAAGCTCACCGACGCGCAGACCGGCCGCCCCGTCACCGGAGCCACCTTCGATGTGATTTCTGTGAGCGATGTCATCACCCTCGACGGCACGCTCCGCTACCGCGCGGGGCAGGTCGTCTCGGAAATCGTGCTCGACGAGAACGGCGAGGGCGTGAGCGATGAGATCTATCTCGGCAGTTATCTTGTGCGGCAGCGCGCGATCCCCGAATATTACGCCTCCCTCGATACGGACGTGGAGGCGGAGGTCACGCAGAAGGGCTCCCGCGACGTGCAGAGTGCGAACATCACCACAGAGCGCACAAAAATCAGCATCAAGCTCGTCGATGAGCTGACGCCGAGCCGCAGCATCAGCGGCGCGGCCTTCTCCCTGAGCGTAAACGGCGTTCCCGCCACGGATCAGGAGCTGGTCACGAACGGCGCGGGTGAGATCACACTCGACGAGCTCGACAAGGGCGTGACCTACAGCATCACCCAGCTCACGAGCGGCAGCAATTACCGTATTGACCCGAACAGCTATTCCTTCAGCGTGGACACGAACGGCCGCATCGACGGCTTACCGACGGCAAGGCTGGAGCTGTATAACCACGTCATCCGCGTGAATATCGGTATCGTAGACGAATTCAGCCGGATGCAGCTTCCCAATATCAATCTCACGCTCTACTCCTCCGACGGTGTGCTGCTGCATAGCTGGGCCACCACCGGCGACAAGCTGAGCTTCAACAATCTCGAGCCCGGCTTCTACTACATTCTCCGCGAGGATGACATCAACACCCGCTATGACTTCCAGGTTCTGGACACCGCCGAGGTGCAGGAGGTCACTCTCACCGGCACCTATCTCATGCGCTACATCATCATCGGCGCCGCCGCGGCGCTGGTGCTCATCATTGCCATCGTCGTCGTCATTATTGTCCACAGACGGCGCAGCCGCAACTGATATTCCCAGACTTCAAATTATCCCCTGTCCGATCCCGGCGGGGAGGAAAGGGGGCAGGAGGACTTGAAGAATCTCGGCATTCAGATCCGCGTGGGCGATCTGATCTTTGCTGTGCAAAAGCGCTGGAAGCTGATTGTTGCCCTCACCTTTCTGGGCTTCGTTTTCGGTTTGATGATGTCCGGCCTGAGCTATATTCAGTCCTCCGTGCAGAGCTACCAGGTCAGCGGCTCGTTCTCCATCGCCGCCGTTGACGACCGCGGATTATACTCCAGCAACGGTTCCATACCGACCCGAAACGACTTCACCCTCGCCTCCGAGCTCTACGACACGGTCTATTACCTGCTGCGCAGCGACAGGCTGCTGTATGACGTGATCGATGAGCTTGAGCTGCTCGGTGTCTCGCCCGGCGATATCCGAAACGGGCTGAGCATCTCCCGCTATAACGAGACCTCCATCATCACCATGCGCCTTGTCTGGAACAGCGGCGACGAGGGGCTCTCCATCTGGAACTCCCTCATTACCGCCACCAACAGCCTGCTCAGTCAGATCATCGACATGGGTACGCTGCGCGTCATTAACGAGCCCGTCAGCGCCGCCTATGGCTCACAGGGCTCCGCAGCCCGCTCCTTTATGATCCTGCCGGTCATGGGTTTTGCCGCAGGTCTCGGCATCAGTGTCATGGAGCTGCTCATGCGTCCCACCCTCAT
Source organism: Candidatus Limivicinus sp. (assembly GCA_045546335.1). GTDB lineage: Bacteria > Bacillota > Clostridia > Oscillospirales > Oscillospiraceae > Limivicinus. The sequence continues at coordinate 17,976 of JAZQCO010000076.1, forward strand.
CAACCTCAAGGACGTGGAGACGGTATTCGGTCTCGAGACGCTCGGCGTCATCCCCTACGACTTCGATTTCTTCAACTCCAAGACCTCGATCCTTGTGCGCGACGAGACGAGCAATTCCCAGGTCATACAAAACTACTCCGCCGCCGCCTACATCCTGCGAAACCGTTTGGGTAGCAGGGAGCAGCACCACTGTCTCTACGTCACCTCCGCCATCAGCCGCGAGGGGCGAACCTCGGCGGCGGCGAACATCGCCATTCAGCTCTCCGATATGGAGCACCGCACGCTGCTGGTGGACTTCGACTACAAAAACCCCACCCTCGGCTCGCTCTTTCTCAACAGCCTCGACTATAACCACTCTCTCAACGCGCTCTACCGCGGTGAGATCACCGAGGCCGATGCCATCACGACCATGACCGGCTATCTCGACATTCTGCCCATGGTCATGGAGCACAATCTCATCAGCTTCGACAACGCCATCATGGAGCTGATCTCCCGCCTCAAGGAGCAGTATGAGTACGTCATCATCGACGCGCCCCCGGTCGGCAAGGAGTCGGAAACGCTGAGCCTCAACCGGGTGGCCAGCGCCGTGCTCTATGTCACCTCCTACGACAGCTCCACCATCCCGGAGATTCAGGCCTCGCTCGACAAGCTCGACAAATCGGGCATCCGCATCCTCGGCTGCATCGTCAACCGTATGCTCTCCACCCGCAATGTTCTCTCCGGCGCGGTGTACAAGAACGAGAACCGCAAGGACAACGAGGCCAAGAGCAGGCACCAACCCAAGAAGAAGCACGCCAGGAAGGCCAAGGCACCCACCGCCGCAGAGCGGGAGAGCGAGGAAATGCGCAGCACGCTCACTGTCGGGGCAGGCAAGAGCGCGGAGGGCGAGGGCGACAGGAAAGCGAAAAAGAAGGGCGGTCTCTTCGGCCGCAAGAAGACCGCATCTGCCGCGAAGGCAGAGACAGACGCCGCCGCAGCAGCCCCCTCCGAGGAGGGGAAGGCCGCCGCATCCAAGAACGCAAAGCGCAAGAACGCCCGCAAGACGCGCGCGGACAAACGCAGGGGCAAGAACAAGGACGACCCCTTTGCCAATATCAAGCCGGAGAAATCCTCGACCGGCAAGAGCAAGAGCATCTTTGACGACCTGGATGATCTGGGGATGCCCGATGACGCTGCCTCGAGCGCGCCCACCGACGCGGAGATGACCGAGGCGCTGCTGCGCATCGGTCTCGAGGGAAGCTGGGGCGAGGATAAGAAGGACGACAAGCCGCCCGAGAACAATAACGGCGGCAACTTCCCGCCTCCCCCGCCAATCTCCAACAGCCGTCGAAAGAACCCCTTCGACGATCTTTGAAAGTGAGGTGGATCGTATGTTTACCGTTGACGATCTCATTAACTCCGATAAAATGAAATACATCCTGATCGCGGTCATGCTGATCGGAGGGTATTTCTTTCTGCTGCAGGTCATCGCGGAGCACACGCAGAACAAGCGCTCTCTCCCGATGCTCAGCGTCGTGCTGCTGCTCGTGTACGCGCTGATTGCCGGACCCACGCTCTATATCATCGGGCAGTTTGGCAGCATCAGCCTGATCTTGCTCTCCCTGCTGCTGCTGTTTGCCTGCATCGTGCTCTTCTTTTCCCTCTACGGGCTGCTGCACTACTGGGAGGATCTGAACAAGGGCGCGCTGCTGCTGTTCCTGCTGTATCTGGGGGCGGTGAGCTATATCACGATCTTCAACCGTGAGGAGGGGCACAGCCGCGCGATTCTCCTGCGCTTCGACGCGCTGCAGGAAGCGCTGCGCAAGCGCAGCTTCGAGCCGCTGCGCCACGCTTTCCTCAACGCCCTGCTCTTTGTCCCGATGGGCTTTCTCTTCCCGATGGTCAACCGGGACACCCTCGCCCGTATGCTCTATGTCGCACCGATGGGGCTGATGCTCTCCACCACCATTGAGGCGGTGCAGATGTTCCTGCGCATCGGTCAGTGCGATTTGGAGGATATCCTTTCCAACACCCTCGGTGCCATGCTCGGACTGGTGTTCTACAAGGTCTATGTCTATCTCTTCCATCGCGACGGGATAGAGGAATACGAGGAGGAAGACGCCTGATACGCGCCTGACCTATGCTTGCAGAAAGGAGGCCGACCGTCATGGCGGACTATACCGCGGCGCGCAGAGACAGCAGAGCAGAGAGCGTCAATTCCACACTGCTCACCATCAATGCGACCAAAACCGTGATGACCGTGTTCATTCTGCTGATCTTCGTCGGCTTTCCCGGAAAGCTCTCGAAGATCATTGGCGGCGGCGCGTCAACCATGCTCGACTACGCCGCCTTCGGGATGCAGATGCTGCTGGTGCTGCTCGCGAGCGGCGATGATGTCATGAACATCAAGCTCCTCAACCTTCAGCCCGCTTACCGCATCATCTATGTCTACATGGTCTTTGTCTGCGCTGAGTCCTACCTCGTCACCATCGACCGCAAGGCGATCTTTATTACGCTGCTGCACCTGATCGTCACGATCCTCTTTTCACTCTGGATGGTCGAGCAGTTCTCCCCGAGGGAGCTGCTGGAGGTCATTTATTACGCACAGTTTCTCTTCGTGATATTCAATGTCATCACCATTATCGTCTTTCCGAACCTCGCCTTCTACAAGCTGGAGGGTGTGCGCACGCTCGGTGGTCTGTTCAAGACGAAAAACGAGCTTGGCACTGAGCTCTCCTTCGGGCTGCTGGTGCAGTGCATCCTGCTGCGAATGCGCAGGGAGAAGAATGAAGCCTCCTCTCTGATCTTCTACGGCGTGATGATCGTCCAGTTCGGTCTGATCGTCATCTCCAGGAACATGGGTGCTCTGCTTATTACAATTACTTATATCGGTTACATCCTCTACTACGGGATGCATCCAAAGATGAAGCGTCTGCGGCTCGGTCTGCTGTTCGTCGGCGGTGCGATCGGTTTTCTGGTCTTTGCGCTGACGGTGCTGCAGGCAATGGAGCCGCTGCTCGCCGCCGTCGGGAAAAGCGCCTCCCTGACAGGCCGCGTCCCGCTCTGGCAGCAGACCATCACCGTCATGACCGAGAGCCACACCCTGACCGGCTACGGCTACGAGATGTTCTGGCGCACGCCCTCGGCCGTCACCGCCTTTCACAGCGGCTTCCCGGAGAACTCCTGGGCGGCGACCACCTCCTCGAGTCTCCATAACTCCGTCATGGAGCTCTGGGCAAACACGGGGCTGCTCGGCGTTGCGCTCTTTATGGTGATGTTCCTCGTCGCAGAGAGGGGGATCCCCTATCTCGACGAGAACCAGTATCTCTATTGCAGCGGCTATATCATCATGTACCTTGTCCGCTCCCTGACCGAGCGGCAGAACGACCCCGGCACAATCTATGTGCTGATGCTCTACGTCGTGCTGGCTCTCATGCTGCACGCCAACATGGAGCACAAGATCGCCCAGCAGCGAAAGGCGCGCGTCTATGTCGCTCCGGAGGAGGAGAGTGTCAAAACAAACTGGCACGGCGAGCGGCTGGACGATCAGTCCGATCTCTCCGCCTTCCAGCAGCGCTTCAGCAATCTGGCTGGGAACGATAAGAACAAGCCGCACGCCCAGACCTCGGACTTTTTCGCAAATCTACCCGACGACGAGGAAGAGGAGCCGACCAACCGCCTGCAATCACTGCTGGAGGAATTTGACGGTGATATTGACTGAAAACACTTCCTGTTTTGGAGAAAAACAATGAGAGTTTTGATGATCGACCATATGCTGCCCGAGAATACATACACCGAAGAACTGTGCCGACAGCTTGGCGCGCGCACGGAGCTTACACTGCTCACCACGCGCTACTATCACCCCGGTCAGGAGTCCTTCCGCTGCAAGAGCGTCTTTGAAACGCGCATCAAGAGCGGACGCGCCGGGCTGCTGCGCTACGTCTGGGGGCTTGTGCGGCAGTATGTCCTGGTTCTCTTCTCCCGCTGCGATGTGATGCACGTCCAGACCTTCAAGCGCGAGACGCTGGAGATGCCCCTGTACCTGCTCGCAAAGCGTCTCGGGCGCAGGAAGCTCGTCTACACCGCGCACAACATCCTTCCCCACGAGCACGACGGGGCGAGCAAGGCCGAGACGCGGCTGAGAAGCTGGTATCGCGCCTGTGACGCCATCATGGTTCACAATGAGCAGAGCCGCCAGGTGCTGCTCGACTTTGCGCCGGAGTGCGCAGGGAAGGTTTACGTCATCGCGCACGGCACCTTCCACGCCTTTTCCGGCGCGCAGGCTGCGCTCCCGCACGAGAAGACCGTTTTCCTGCAATTCGGGCAGCTTCGCAAATACAAGGGCGTAGATATCCTGCTGCGCGCCGCCGCCCTTCTTCCGAAGGAAACGCGGGAGAAGATTCGCATCGTGATCGCCGGAAAACAGTGGAAGAACCTCGACGACAGCGACTATGAAGGGATGCTCGATGAAAACGGGCTGCGGGATTTTGTGGAGTTTCGCAACGATTTCATCCCGGACGAGGAGGTTCCCGCCTACTTCAACACCGCCGACTGCTGCCTCTTCCCCTACCGGGATATCTATGGCAGCGGCGCGCTGCTGATGGCCTACACCTTCGGCGTGCCCGTCATCGCAAGCGGCATCCCCGCCTTCGTTGAGGAGACGGAGGGCGGAAAGACGGGTCTTCTCTACGAGCCGGGCGATGAGCAGAGCTTTGCCGACGCCATCCGGCGCTTCACCGAGCTGTCGGAGGCCGAGCGTCAGGCGATGAAGGCGCGCATCCGCGCGCTCTGCGAAAACAAGTACAACTGGGCGGTCTCCGCCGAGAGGCTGACAGAAGTATACCAGGCACTCCTGCGTTGAGCGGACAATCTTTGATAAGGACGGTATCAGGCGATGAGCTTCCAGCATGGTGTTGACAAATCCATGATTCCCACGGTGTCAATTCTCGGTGTACAGGTGGCGGCGATCAACATCGACTGGCTCCTGTCGTTCACGACAGAGCATATCCGGGAGATGTCGGGCGATTATATGTGCTTTACGAACGTACATACCACCGTCATGGCGAGTGAAAGCGAGGAATACCTGTCCGCGCAAAATGGCGGCGTGCTGGCCTCCCCGGACGGCGGGCCGCTCGCGAGCGTGGGGCGCAGACGCGGCGCCAGCGCCATGCAGCGCACCACAGGGCCGCAATTCATGGGTGAGGTCTTCCGAATCACGGCGGAGAAGGGCTACCGCCACTTCTTTTACGGCAGCACAGAGGAAACGCTGGCGCTGCTGCGCGAGAGCCTGAACCGCGACTATCCCGGCATCCGGATCGTGGGCATGGTCAGCCCGCCCTTCCGTCCCTTGACAGAGGAAGAGGATCAGGCGATCACACAGCAGATCAACGAGGCCGACGCGGATTTCGTGTGGGTCGGTCTCGGCGCGCCCAAGCAGGAGCTGTGGATGGCAGCTCACCAGGGACGTGTTCACGGTCTGATGGTCGGCGTCGGCGCCGGCTTCAATTTCCACGCCGGTAATCTCAAGCGCGCGCCCAAATGGATGCAGAAGAGCAATCTGGAATGGTTGTTCCGGCTGCTGATGGAGCCGCGGCGGCTCTTCAAGCGCTACCTCATCACTAACTCCAAGTTCATTTGGCGCGCCGTAATTCGGGGGAAATAGCACATGGAGAGAAAACCGAAGGTTCTGCTCGTCCACAACTACTACCAGATTCCCGGCGGGGAGGACACCGTTGTCGCAAACGAAAAGCGGCTTCTGGAGGAGCACGGACATGAGGTGCTGCTCTACACGCGGCACAATAAGGAGATCAACGGTGCAGGGAAGCTCCAAAAGCTGCTTCTCCCCTTTGTCATGCTCTATAACCCGCGCACGGCGAGGGAGGTCGGGCGCATCCTCCGCGAGCAGCGGGTGGACATCGTCCATGTCCACAACACACTCTTTCTTATCTCCCCTGCTGTCTACTATGCCGCGCGCCGCTGCGGCGTGCCCGTCGTGCAGACCATCCACAATTTCCGCCTGCTCTGCCCCGGCGCGACCTTTTACCGCGACGGGCAGATCTGCGAGGACTGCGTGACACGGGGGCTCGGCTGCGCGGTGAAGCACGCCTGCTACCGCGCCTCCCGCGCGCAGACGCTGCTGTGCGTCCTCTCCACGCACTTGCATCGCCTCACGGGCATCTATAAGCATCTATACTATATCGCGCTCACGCAGTTTAATAAGGACAAGCTGCTCCTGCACCCCCAGCTGCGCGCAGAGCAGATTTTCGTAAAGCCAAACTATGTCCCTGCCCGCACGGGGGAGGCTGCGCGCGAGGGCTTCATTTACGCCGGGCGGCTGGACCAGCTCAAGGGCGTGGACGTGCTGCTCGCGGCCTGGCGGCTGCTGGGGTCGGACGCGCCGCGCCTCACGGTCTGCGGGAGCGGGCCGATGGCGGACTGGTGCGCCGAACAGGTGCGGGAATACGGCCTCAACGTCGAGCTCAAGGGCTTTGTCGAAAACGACACGGCGAAGGCGCTCATTGCGCGCAGCCGCGCGCTGATCCTCCCGACCATGTGGTATGAGGGCTTCCCGATGACGATTCTGGAGGCCTACGCCGCCGGGACGCCGGTGATCTGCTCCGATCTCGGCAACGCCGGTTCTGTCGTAGAGGAGGGCGTCACAGGCTGGAAGTTTGAGCCCGGCAGCGCCGAGGCGCTGGCTGAGGCTGTGCGCGGCTGGACGGATCTCAGCGAGAGCGTCCGGCGGGTGTTCGAGGAGCGCTACACCGCCGAGGCCAATTACCGCGAGCTTTCGGAAATCTATGCGCGCGTTCTGAGCGCGGAAAAAGGAGGGCGTTCATGAGAGTCGGCGTATTGATCACCGTGATTGCCGGATTTGGCAAGCAGGGCTTCTATAACAATCAGGAGGTCGGGCTCTCGAAGGCGCTGTCGAAGCGCGTGGACGAGCTGATCCTCTACAAGGCGGTTCCGCTCACGCAGAGCGCCACCGCCGAGCCGCTGCCCGGCTGCCCGAACACCGTGTTCAAGCAAGTTCCCGTGCGCGCGCGCGGCATTCACGGCCTCTGGGACTGCGCCGTGATGGACCCCACGCTCGACGCGCTGATCTACTTCTCCGACACGCAGATCGCCGTGCCCGCCGTGTACCGCTGGTGCAAAACCAACAACGTGCGGCTGTGCCCCTATATCGGCGTCAGCGAGAGCCACAGCACCAGCGCCCTCAAGCGCGCTGTCATTGATTTTCTTTTTGGGCGCAACATCCGTGTCTTTCAGCGCTGCCTCTGCTTTGTCAAAACGCCCGCTGTCGGCGAGGCGCTGAGAAAGCGGGGCGTCCGGAATCTCCGCGTTGTTCCCGTGGGGCTGGATACCGCGCTGCTGCATCCGGACTATGAGAGCGCCGATCCCGCCGCGCTGAGGCAAAAATGGGGCTTTTCCGGGCAGGAAAGGGTTCTGCTCTTCATCGGCAGGATGACCGCGGAGAAGCAGCCGCTGCGCATGATCGCGCTGCTGCGCTCGCTGCGCGAGCGCGACGAGCGCTACAGTCTGCTGATGGTCGGAAAGGGCGAGCTGCTCGAGGCGGTGAAGGATGCCGCAAAGGGTCTGCCTGTCCGCTTTCTCGAGCAGGTGCCCAACTGCGATATCTGGGAGCTCTACCGCATCGCGGAGGGCTTTATCAACCTCAATCAGCAGGAGATTTTCGGCATGGCGATCCTCGAGGCCATGTACTACGGCTGCAAGGTTGTCGCCTGGCACGCGCCGGGGCCGGACTTCATCCTTGACAGCGGCGATGGCGGACGCCTGTGCGGGAGTGACGAAGAGATCCTCGCCGCCGTCTCTGACGATACCTATGACCCCGCCGCCGCGCACCGGCGCGTCGTCGAGGGCTTCACCTGGGAGAGTACTGCGGCGCAGATCCTCAGCGCCATAGAGAAAGAAACTTGAGTTTTCAGGAGGGTTCTTGTGATGAAAAAAGCGTTGATTACAGGCGTGACCGGGCAAGACGGCGCGTATCTGTCCGAATTTCTGATCGAAAAGGGCTATCAGGTTCACGGCATCATCCGCCGCAGCAGCGTGGATTTCCGCGAGCGCATCGCGCATCTGGAGGGGCACCCCCAGTTCCATCTGCACTACGGCGATCTGAGCGACACCACCTCCCTTGTGAAGGTGATCGGCGCCGTGCGTCCGGACGAGATCTACAACCTCGCCGCGCAGAGCCATGTTCAGGTCTCCTTCGACGTGCCCGAGTACACCGCGAACGTGGACGCCACGGGCGTGCTGCGCGTGCTCGAGGCCGTGCGCGTGTGCGGTCTGGCGGAGAGCTGCCGCATCTACCAGGCCTCCACCTCCGAGCTCTACGGCAAGGTCGAGGAGGTGCCGCAAAACGAGAATACCCCCTTCCACCCCTACTCCCCCTACGCCGTGGCGAAGCTCTACGGCTACTGGATCGTCAAGGAGTACCGCGAGGCCTACAATATGTTCTGCTGCTCCGGCATTCTTTTTAACCATGAATCCGAACGCCGTGGCGAAACCTTCGTGACCCGCAAGATCACGCTCGCCGCAGCCCGCATTGCCCAGGGCAAGCAGGATTGCCTGTACCTCGGCAACCTCGACAGCCTTCGCGACTGGGGCTACGCCAAGGACTACGTGGAATGCATGTGGCTCATTCTGCAGCAAGACAAGCCCGATGACTTTGTTATTGCGACGGGGATTCAGCACTCTGTGCGCGAGTTCTGCTACTATGCTTTCAAACACGTTGGCATCGAGCTGGAATTCCGTGGCGAAGGTGCAAGCGAGATTGGCGTATGCGTGAAAGACGAAAGGAACTGTCAAGCCTCAAAAGCGGGTGAATCGCTGGAAGGAAAGGTGCTTGTCGAAGTGTCTCCCGACTTCTACCGCCCCACCGATGTGGTCAACCTCTGGGGCGATCCCACGAAGGCCAAGGCCAAGTTGGGTTGGAATCCGAACAAGACTTCATTCGAAGAACTGGTGAAGATTATGGTCGAGAGCGACATGGCCAAGGTGGCAGCCGAAGGCGTAGCAGCCAAAGTTCGCACCAATCTGGCAGAATATCTCGAAAAGGGAATCGTGAAATAAGAATAGATACATGCTTAGTAAAGATAGTAAGATATATGTGGCAGGACACCACGGACTGGTGGGGTCGGCCATTTGGAACAACCTGTTGCAGCGAGGATATAAGAATCTGGTGGGACGGAGCCATAAGGAACTGGACCTGACCGACCAGCTGGCCCTGCGCCACTTCTTCGATGATGAGCGCCCCGATGCCGTTGTGCTGGCAGCTGCCTTTGTGGCCGGCATCATGGCCAATTCGCTTTACCGTGCCGACTTCATCATGCAGAACATGAAGATGCAGTGCAACGTGATCAGTGAGGCTTACGCCCACAGGGTGAAGAAGCTGCTCTTCTTAGGCAGCACCTGCATCTATCCCAAGAATGCCCCACAGCCCATGAAGGAAGACTGCCTGCTCACCTCACCGCTGGAATACACCAATGAGGAGTATGCCATCGCCAAGATTGCCGGACTGAAGATGTGCGAAAGCTACAATCTGCAATACGGCAC
>JAZQCO010000077.1:0-8817 GCA_045546335.1 Candidatus Limivicinus sp.
CGCGCACGTCTTGACGGCATCTTTTCCGCCTGACTTTGCCCGAAAATCTTGAAATACACAAAGTATTCCTGCGCTTTCCGGGCTTCGTCAGACGAAAAATCTGCTCGCCAATCCGCACACGTTGATTTAATCAGCGCATCCCTAACGATTCAGTCCCGGTACGGGACTGAATCGTTACGGTAATAGAAACTTCACGCCGCGCGCTGCGCGGCAGATAGGAGAACGCTATGCTGTATGCCATTTTCGCTGTACTGGTCATCATTCTCGACCAGGGCGTCAAGTACTGGGTGAGCGGCCATGTGGCGCTGAACAGCCAGACTGTCCCCTTCATCCCGGACATTCTGAGCATCGTCAACGTCCGCAACGACGGCGCTGCCTTCAGCTTCCTTGCCGGCAGCAACGCCCGGATCTATTTCATCATTCTGACCGGCGTGTTCACGCTGGTCGTCATCGTGCTGCTTGCGACGAAGTTTGTCTCCGGCTCGCTTGCGCGCTGGAGCCTGGTGCTGGTGACAGCCGGCGGCCTCTCCAACTGCATCGACCGTGTGATCTACGGCTATGTGCAGGATATGTTCAAGTGCGAGTTCGTGAACTTCCCCATCTTCAACGTGGCGGATGTGTTCATCTCGGTCTTTGCGATTTTGTTCGTGCTGGCGATCCTCTTCGGGCGCGACCACCGCAAGGAGGACTTCGACTTCGACGAGGACTATGACGACGAGGACTACGACGACGAGGAAGAGGAGGAGCCGAGAAAGCCCGCCCGCCGCGCCGTGACGCCCAGCAGGCCGCGCAGCCGCAGACCCTCCCGCTATGACGACGAGGAGGACGAGGAGGAAGAGGAAGAAGACGAGTACGAGGACGAAGAACCGCGCCCCGCCCGCCGCAAGAGCCTTTTTGCCGCCCGCAAGTCCCGCCGCTATGAGGACGAGGACGAATACGAAGACGAGTACGAGGACGAAGAGGAAGAGGAAGAAGAGGACGTGCGCCCCGCCCGCCGCGGCAGCGCGCCCGCCCGCCAGAAGCCTCAGCCCAAGTACAGCGCCGAGTTCGAGTCGATCAAGGCGCGCAAGCAGGCGAGCGCCGCCCCCGTGAGCGAAGAGACCGAGGAGGTCGAGGAGCCCGCGCCGCGCCGCCGCGCCGCCGTCAGACAGGAGGAGCCGAAGGGGAAGGAGGAGAGCTTCCAGCTTCCCGCCGAGCGCGTCGATCTCAGCCGCCTGGAGGAGAAGCCTGCCGCGCCTGCGCGCGTGGAGACCCCGGCTCCGGCGCAGCCGAGCTATGACACGGATATGGACTTCGATCTGGATTCGATCCTCGAGGAGTTCAAATAAGAGAATGGATGACCGCACACGGATCATCACAGTCAGGGAGAGCGGCGAGCGAATCGACGCTCTCCTTGCGCGTGAGATCGAGGAGCTCACGCGCAGCGCCGCCCAGCATCTGCTCGAGGAGGGGCTGGTGCTGTGCGGCGGCGCACCGGTGAAGAAGAACTATAAGTGCGCGGCGGGGGATCAGATCACGCTGACCCTGCCCGCCCCGGCGGAACCGCCGCTTGTGGCGCAGGATATCCCGCTGGACGTGGTGTTCGAGGACGGGGACGTGATCGTGGTCAACAAGCCGCGCGGCCTCGTCGTCCACCCCGCGCCGGGGCATCCGGACGGGACGCTGGTCAACGCCCTGCTGCGCCACTGTGGGGACTCGCTCTCCGGCATCGGCGGGGAGAAGCGGCCGGGCATCGTCCACCGCATCGACAAGGACACCTCGGGGCTGCTGATCGTGGCGAAGAACGACTTTGCCCATCAGGCGCTCTCCGCGCAGCTCGCCGACCGCAGTCTCTCGCGGGTGTATGAGGCGGTGGCGCGCGGCAGCTTCCGCGAGGACAGCGGCAGCGTGAACCGCCCGATCGGCCGCCACCCGGTCGATCGCAAGCGCATGGCGGTGACGGAGAAGAACAGCCGCCCCGCCGTGACGCACTGGCAGGTGCTCGCGCGCTACCGGGGCTATACGCACATCCAATGCCGCCTCGAGACCGGGCGCACGCACCAGATCCGCGTCCACATGGCGAGCCTCGGGCATCCGCTGCTCGGGGATTTCACCTACGGCGCGCCCTCGCCCGACAAGGGGCTGGAGGGACAGTGTCTGCACGCGCGGGAGCTGAAATTTATCCACCCCCGCAGCGGTGAGGCGATCCATCTCAGCACCGAGCTGCCCGCCTACTTCCTGTCGGTGCTGGAAAAGCTGGGAAATCCGATAGAGTGATTGGAGGCTATGCCCATGAACGGAAAAACCATCGGCCTGATCGTCGCCGCCGTGGCGGCTCTGGCGCTGCTGGGGCTGCTGGTGCGCGTCGTCGTCGGGATCGTCAGCGGCGCGGCGAACCTCGTGCTCGGCGCGCTGGTGCTGCTCGCCCTGCTCGTCATCGTCCTCTGGATGTTCGCCTACGCGAAAAAGGCAAGGAAATAAACTATCGCCCCGCCGAAAGGCGGGGCGATAGTTTATAAAAGCGCGATCAGGCGCTCGACCTGTTCGGGCGTGGTCGCCCAGCTTGTCACGAAGCGGACGGCGACCGTACCGTCGGGCAGCGGCGCCCAGGTCTCGAAGGCGGCCTCGCGCGCGAGGCGTTCAAGCTGCGCCTGTGTCAGGATCACGAACTGCTGGTTCGTCGGGGAGTCGATGTAGAGCGGGCAGCCCCTGGCGCGAAACGCCTCCTTGAGCCGCAGCGCGAGCGCGACCGCCTCCCGCCCGATGGAGAAGTAGAGCCCATCGGTGAACAGCGCGTCAAACTGCACGCCGAGCAGCCGCCCCTTGGCGAGCAGCGCGCCCTGCTGCTTGATGAGCGTGATAAAATGCTTCGGCTGGTCGCCGCGCGGGAACACCACGGCCTCGCCGCAGAGCGCGCCGACCTTCGTCCCGACGATGTAGAACACGTCGCACAGCGCCGCGAGCTCGGGCAGCGTGAGGTCGTTGGCGGGGGCGGCGAGCGCGTACCCGAGCCGCGCACCGTCGATATAGAGCTTGAGGCCGTACTCACGGCAGAGCGTGGAGAGCGCGGCGAGCTCGTCGCGGGAGTAGAGCGTGCCGAGCTCTGTCGGCTGGGAGAGATAGACCAGCCCCGGGAAGACCATGTGTTCGTGCGTCTCGTCGGCGTAGAAGCCCTCAAGATAGCGCCGCAGCGTCGCGGCGGGGAGCTTGCCGTCCACGGCGGGCAGGGGCAGTACCTTGTGCCCGGTAAACTCGATCGCCCCGGCCTCGTGTACCGCGATGTGTCCGCTCTCGGCGCAGAGCACACCCTCGTGCCGCTGCAGCAGCGAGGAAATCACAACGCTGTTGGTCTGCGTGCCGCCGGTGAGGAAGAAAACCCCGGCCTCCGGCGTCTCGCAGGCGCGGCGAATCTTCTCTGCCGCCGCGGTGCAGAAGCAGTCCTCCCCGTAGCCCGGCTGGGAGACAAGATTTGTGCGCATGAGCGCCTCCAGCAGCCTCGGATGCGCGCCCTCGGTGTAATCGCTCTTGAAATATAACATATAGACACCCTTTCTTAAAAAACCGTCTGTACAAATATGGAAATCTGCTGTATACTCTAGGACAACATGGATGTTAGTCCATGTGTGCCGTAGAAACCATTTACCGCTTCCCAAGGAGGGATGAACCATGTCTTATCAAAAAATCCTGACCATCCAGGACATCTCCTGCGTGGGACAGTGCTCGCTGACCGTGGCGCTGCCGATCCTCTCGGCGGCCGGGCTCGAGACCTGCATCCTGCCCTCGGCTGTCCTGTCCACCCACACCGCCGGATTCAGCGGCTTCACCGTGCGCGATTTGAGCGAGGATATCCCCGCCATCGCCGCCCACTGGCGCAGGGAGAACATCCGCTTCAGCGCGGTCTATACCGGCTACCTCGGCAGCACCGAGCAGATCGCCTATGTGAAGGAGATCTTCGACACGCTGCTCGAGGAAAACGGCCTGCGTATCGTCGATCCCGCCATGGCGGACAACGGCAAGCTCTATCCCGCCTTTGACGCGGCCTATGTCGAGGCAATGAAGACCCTGGCCTTCTCGGCGGACATCATTCTCCCGAACATCACGGAGGCCTGCTTCCTGACCGGGATGGCGTACCGCGAGGACTACGACGAGGGGTACATCGACGCGCTGCTCGCCGCCCTCGCCGCAAACGGCGCGAAGACCGTGGTGCTCACCGGCGTGGGCTATGCCCCCGGCCGCACCGGCGTCGTCGTGTATGAAAACGGCGTGGCGCGCTACTATGAGCACCGCCGCATCGCCAAGGGCTGCCACGGCACGGGCGACGTCTACGCCTCCGCCTTCGTCGGCGCGCTGCTGAACGGGCGCGGCGCCTTCGACGCCGCCGCGCTCGCCGCGGATTACACCGTGCGCTGCATCGAGCTCACACAGGGCGACCCGTCGCACTGGTACGGCGTGAAGTTCGAGCTCGCCCTGCCTGAATATATCCGGATGCTCGCCTGATTACAAAGTGCGCCGCGTCAGCGGCGCATTTCGTTTTCCATCGCCGCGCGGAAATCCGCCCAGGCGCGCTGCCCGCCGGCGAGGATCGAGCTCTTGCCGCCGTTGTAGGGCGGTGAACAGCTCGTCCACATAGGGGTTGTAGACCGCCGCCTCGCGCTCGGCGGCCTCCATCGCGGCCAGAATCTCCCTTGCGTCCATTTCTGCGCCTCCGTTACAAATTTTTAGAAAGTATACCACATATTTCCGGAGAAGAAAAGCCCCGAAGAAAACCGGGGCTTGTCGCTGAGGAGATTTCGGTGTATACTACCCATACAAACCATGGAAAGGGCTTTGCCATGACGGAATTTACCATGACCCTGGCCGGGGTGCCGCTGCGTGTCCAGGCGCTCTGGCCGCAGACGCAGCGCTATTGCAGCGACTATCTGAGCGACGGCGAGCCGCGCGAGACGCTCACGCTCACCCAGGCGCTGATCGACGCCGAGCGCGCCATCGCCGCGCGGGACGCGCAGCCGGCCGCACAATTTTCCGACGCCTATCTGGAGCTGCTGGCGCTGCACCGCCTCGCGGCGGGCGTGCTGCTGCGCTACGGCGCGGTGGTGTTCCACGGCTCGGTGCTCGCGGTGGACGGACTGGCCTACCTCTTCACCGCGCCCTCCGGCACCGGCAAGACCACGCACAGCCGCCTCTGGCTCTCCGAGGTGCCGGGCGCGCATATCTTAAACGGCGACAAGCCCCTGATCCTGGTGCGGGACGGGCGGATTTTCGCCTGCGGAACCCCCTGGCGCGGCAAGGAGCGCTACGGCCTGAACGAGACGCTGCCGCTCGCCGCCATCTGCCAGCTCGAGCGCAGCGAGACAAACCACATCGAGCCCATCAGCCTGCACGACGCGCTGCCGATGCTGATCCAGCAGACCCACCGCCCGCCTGAACAGGCGCTGCTTGTACGCACGCTGGAGCTGCTCGGGCAGATCGGGCAGGGCGTGCGGCTCTATCGTCTGGGCTGTAACATGGAGCCGGAGGCCGCCCGCGTGAGCTGGGCGGGAATGCGGGAGGGGAGCGGGAATGGCTGAGACCTTGCGCTTTGAACAGGTGCTCGAGCGGGACGGGCGGCTGGTGTATACCAACAAGGGCGTGAGCATGATGCCGCTGCTGCGCGAGGATCGCGACCTCATGGTCATCGACAAAAAGCCCTCCGAGGGCGTGAAAAAGTGGGACGCGGTGCTCTTTCGCCGCCCTGGGCTTGTGGGGCGCGGCGCGTATGTGCTCCACCGCGTCCTGCGCGTGAACGGCGACGGGAGCTGCTGGATCGTCGGGGATAACTGCCTGAGCGGCGAGACCGTGAAGGAGGAGAACATTCTCGGCGTGCTGCGCGCCGTGGTGCGCGACGGCAGGACGATCCCGACCGACTCTCTGAGAATGCGCGCCTATGTCTGGCTCTGGTGCGTCTGCCCGCCGCTGCGCTTTTTCCTGCTGCGCCTGCGGAGCTATGCCTTCGCCGCGCTGCGGAGGGTCAAGCGGCTGCTGGGAAAATAAAAGCGTCTCACCCCCTTCGCGCGCATTTGCGCCGCGGAGGGGGTAGACTTTTCCTATCCGAAGAGAGGAGGAGACAATATGCAGGCCACAAAGACGCGCCCCGTGGCGAGGCGGGGCGGTATGATGTATCTGCGCACGGAGGAGCTTGCGCCGAACCCCGTGCAGCCGCGGCAGGTGTTCGACGACGGGGCGATCCGGGAGCTGAGCGAGAGCATCCGGCAGTACGGGATCCTCAATCCGCTCACGGTGCGGCTGCGCGGCGGACAGTATGAGCTGGTGGCGGGGGAGCGGCGGCTGCGCGCGGCGATCCTCGCGGGACTGCGGGAGGTGCCGTGCCTCCTGGTGGATGTGAACATGGAGGACGCGGGGCTGATCGCGCTGGTGGAGAATTTGCAGCGCAAGGATCTGGACTTTCTCGAGGAGGCGACGGGCATCCGCCAGCTCATCTCGCTCTTCGGCATGAGCCAGGAGGAGGCTGCGCGGCGGCTGGGGCGCTCGCAGTCGGCGGTGGCGAACAAGCTGCGCCTGCTCAAGCTCCCGCCCGACGTGCTCGAGGCGCTGCGGGATAACGGCCTGAGCGAACGCCACGGCCGCGCCCTGCTGCGTCTGGGCGGCGCGGAGGCGCAGCGCGGCGCGCTGGAGGTCATCCTTGAGCGGGATCTCACCGTCGCCGCGACCGAGAGCTACATAGACGCGCTGCTCGCCGCGCCCGAGGCGGCACCCGCGCCGCCCGCGCCGAACCGGCGGCGCAGCTTCATCCTCAAGGACGTGCGCCTGTTCCTCAACAGCCTCTCCCACAGCGTCGAGGTGATGAAGCAGGGCGGAATCGACGCCGGCATCCGCCGCGAGGAGACCGACGAGGCGCTGATCGTGACCATCTCCATCCCCAAGGGACGGGTCAAGGGCGCCAACGCAAGCGCATAATTCAACCAAAGCCCCCGTATACTGCCGTATACGGGGGTGTTTTTTATGATCCATTTCTTTTCCGAGCTACGGTACAAGGAGGTCATCGACATTCACTCCGGGCTGCGCCTGGGCTATGTCTGCGACGCGGAGTACGACGACAAGGAGGGCTGCATCATCTCCCTCGTGACACCGGGGCGGGCAAAATTCTTCGGGCTCCTCGGGCGCGAGGACGACTATGTGCTGCCCTGGGCGTGCATCGAGCGCGTGGGGCGGGATATCATTCTGGTCAGCGCCGGGGAGAAAATCGCCCGCCGCAAGCCGAAAAATCCGTTTTGGTAAGAAATTTGTGAGATAAAAAAAGGGAAATGAGAATTTGCGTCGTATACTATAAATGAAAAGAATAAACTGAGGAAAGGGCGGGAGAGGCATGGAGTGTCCGAGGATCCAGCGGGAAGCGCTGGAGCATCTGATGATCGGCCCCTGCGGCCAACTGGCCGAGAGGAGCCGCGGGCGGCTGTACCCGGAGGAGGAATGCGAGATCCGCACCTGCTATCAGCGGGATATCGACCGGATCACCCACTCCAAGTCCTTCCGCCGCCTCAAGCACAAGACGCAGGTCTTCCTGCGCCCGGAGGGCGACCACTACCGCACCCGCCTGACCCATACGCTCGAGGTCAGCCGCCTGGCGCGCACGGTGGCGCGCGCCCTGCGGCTCAACGAGGATCTCACCGAGGCGATCGCCCTCGGGCACGATCTCGGGCACACGCCCTTCGGCCACGCCGGGGAGCGGGCGCTGCGCGCGATCCATCCGGGCGGCTTCCACCACTACGAGCAGAGCCTGCGGGTGGTGGATGTGCTCGAGCGGGACGGGCGCGGCCTGAACCTCTGCTATGAGACGCGCATGGGCATCCTCCACCACACCCACGGCGCGGAGGACGACACGCCCGAGGCGGTCGCCGTGCGCCTGTGCGACCGGATCGCCTACGTCAACCACGATCTCGACGACTCCATCCGCGCCGGACTCCTCACCGCCGAGGCGGTGCCCGCGCGCATCCGCCGCGAATGCGGGGAGCGCAACAGCGAGCGCATCAACACCCTGGTGCATGACCTGATCGCGAACAGCGCCGACGGCGTGCTGCGCTTCTCCCCGGCCATGCAGGAGACCTTCGACTTTTTCCACCGCTTCATGTTCTCCGACGTGTACACAAACCCCATCGCCAAGCGCGAGGAGGGCAAGGTGGAGGGCATTCTCTCCCGGCTCTACGGCTACTACACCGCCCACCCCGAGGCGCTGCCCGAGGACTTCGCGCCGATCATCGAGCGCGACGGGCGCGAGCGCGCCGCCTGCGACTACATCTCCGGCATGACCGACGGCTACGCCATGGAAAAATACGGCGAGCTCTTCATCCCCTTCGCGTGGACGGTCAAATAAAATGAATAATGAATAATGAATAATTATTGTGTCGCCTGACGGCGACGGATTAAAAATGAAAAATGAAAAATGAAAAATGAAAAACTATGGTGTGCCGCTTTGCGGCACGGATCATAATTCGTCGCCGTCAGGCGACACCTCATTTTTTCACTTTTCACTTTTATCTTTTCACTTCGCAAGCGGGAATCTACGTCTTGCGTATTCGCCCGGGCGAGAGGCGAAACTGACCCGGTTCTGCCGGGCGATTCATGAATCCCCCCTACGACAACACCGTGAGATGGTGCAACCCCTACGGCGAGCAATCCCCATTGTGTCGCCTGACGGCGACGGATTAAAAATGAAAAATGAAAAGTGAAAAATGAAAAACTATGGTGTGCCGCTTTGCGGCACGGATCATAATTCGTCGCCGTCAGGCGACACCTCATTTTTTCACTTTTCACTTTTATCTTTTCACTTCGCAAGCGGGAATC
>JAZQCO010000078.1:0-17033 GCA_045546335.1 Candidatus Limivicinus sp.
AGGCTTACCCTCATCGAGCATCTGTTTGATGCGTGCGTGAGCAATATCGCGAGCCACGATAAGAGTACCTTTCAGGTTAAGGCGAGTCTTAATGGGATATTTTGCCAAAGTTTCCTTGGACTCAGCCAGCATTTCCTTGGCCAGGTCGCTCTCGACGAACTTCCAGTAGTGCTCCTCGCTGGTGAACACATAGGGGAGGGTCAGGAAGACGCTCTTCACAGCGCCGTACTGGTTCAGCGCGAAGGCGGAGATGCGGACGATATCGACGGAGGTGTCGCCGCCGAGAATGTTCGCGAGAACGGTCTTCTCATCGCCCATGACACCGCTGGCCTGGATATCGACCAGGATCGCGCCGCCGGAGAGCTCCTCGAGCTTCTCCTTGAAGGCGAGGGCAACGTCGCCGACGACGGTGCCTTCGACAGGGTTGACCTCCGCGTAGACGAGCGTGATCGGATCGTCAGCGAAGGCGGGGATGGCGCAGAGCGCGAAGACCATGCAGAGCACCATAAGCATTGCCAGAGTCTTTTTCATGTTTGTTCCTCCTGTGAATCATATTTCCTTTCGAGCGCAAAGCTCTTGGTGATTTTTACTATAACAGGTGAAAAAAGCCTGCGCAAGTCTATCTAAAGATTGTGCTATTCATCCAAAAAATGTGCAAGTGCCTCGGAGAAAGTAAGACACTTGCCGCATTCAACTGTTCCTGATAAGCTCAATGAGCGCCTGCTGCTCGGGCGGGAAGGCCTCGTACATCGGCTCTATGGCCTCCCGAAATTCCCGCAGCGCCTCCTCGCTCGGTACAGTCGCGACGACGCCCAGCTCGCGCAGCGCGGCCTCCGAGGCGATCTCGCGCTCTGCCCAGAGCTCGCGTTCATACTCGGCGGCCTCTTGCGCACACTCCACCACCAGCGCCTCGTAGGACGGATCGAGCGCGCGCAGCTTCTCCATGGCGACAAGGCTCACCAGCATGACCTCCGGCAGCCGTGTGTGCCCGTCGAGCAGATAGCAGGGAGCCGCCTCATAGTGTCCGGTCGCCTCGTAGCTCGGCCAGTTGTTTTCCGCGCCGTCGATCCGCCCTGTTTGGAGGGCGGAGTACACCTCGTTGTACGGAAGCTGTACGGGCTTTGCGCCGAGAAGCGCCACCATCCGGCTCATGGTATCGGATTCCTGCACGCGGATGGAGAGCCCCGCGAGGTCGGCGAGCGTGCGGACGGGGGAGCGCGTATAGAGGTTGCGCGCCCCGGCGTCGAACCAGCTCAGACCGATCACATCCGCCGTGCGGATGTCCGCGAGCAGTCTGTCACCGATCTCCCCGTCCAGCACGCTCAGCATGTGCGCGCTGTCCCGGAACAGGTACGGAAGCTGCAAAATCTCCGTCTCCGGGACAGCTTGCCCCAGCGTACTGATCGAGACGCGCGCAAAGTCGATCCCCCCGAACTGCATCTGCCTGAAAACGCTGCGCTCATCGCCCAGCACCCCGTCGGAAAAGACGCGGATCACGACCTCGCCGCCCGTCCGCTCCTCCACGAGCCGGGCGAAGTATTCCGCCGCCTTCGTGGTCGGGTAGTTCTCGGGCTGATTGTCCGCGTAGCGAAAGAGCAGCGCCGGCGCGGCCTTCTTCTCTCCGCCGCAGCCGCAGAGGCTGAGCGCAAGCAATAGGGCGAGCACGCCCGCAAGAGCGCGCCTCATGATGTGCCGCCCTTTCCCTGCGTCGGGAGCGTCTTGCGGTATTCTGTCGGCGTCATGCCGGTGGTTTTCTTGAAGACGCGCGTGAAGTAGTTGGGGCTCTCGTAGCCGACCATGTTTGCGATCTCCGCCGCTGAGAGCAGCGGATCGGCGAGGAGCCCTTTGGCCGCCTGGATGCGCAGGTCGGTCAGATAATCGACAAAGTTGACGCCGAAGGACTTCTTGAAGAGCATGGAGAAGTAGGAGGCGTTGATCTTCAAAATGTCGCTGATGGAATCGAGGCTCACGCCGTAGAGCATATAATTGTGCTGCAAATAGCGCTTGACATTCGCCATCAGCACGGAGGTCTTATCGTGCCCCGCGGCGGAGAGCATCTCACCCATTGGGGCGAGTGCCTTGAGTTCATCCTCCGTCTCGGCCTGGTCGATGCACCTTCGTACAGCGCGCGTCACATCCTCGGGATCGACGGGCTTGAGGATGTAGTCCGCCGCGCCCATCTTGACCGCCTCATAGGCATAGCTGAAGAGAGAGTAGGCGGTGACAAAGAGGATGCGGCAGCCCGGAGCCTGTGTGAGGATGCGCTTTGCCGCCTCGATGCCGTTGAGGCCGGACATCTCAATATCCATCAGCACGATCCCCGGCGACCAGAGCGCGGCAGTCTCCACCGCCTGCTGCCCGTTTTCCGCCGTGCGTGTCTGCACCTGATGCGGGAAGGCCGCCTCGATGATCTGACATAGCTGCTCGCGCTCGAAGCGCTCGTCGTCCACGATCAGAATTTTATTCACTCTCCTGCTCCTCCATTTCCCCGGCAATACTAAGCGGCAGACGCATTGTGGCACTGGTGCCGCCGCCCTTCTCCGAGCATATCTCCAGCTCCTCCGCCCGTCCGGAGAGGCGGAGCCGCGCCGCTACGTTATACAGTCCGATGTGCTCCCCGGCGCTCACGCCGCTGTGAAGCTGCGCGGAGAGCCTTGCCAGCTCCTCCGCACTCATGCCGACGCCGTTATCGGAGACGGTGATGCACAGACTCTCGCCTTCGACAAGCACCTCGATCTCCACGGCGCCGCCCTCGGGCTTTGGCATGATGCCGTGCTGAATGGCGTTTTCCACAAGCGGCTGGATCAGAAAGGAGGGGATCATGGTCTCCGTCAGGTCAAGCTGCGGATCAATGTGCCACGAGAGGGAGAGCCGGTTGTCGAAGCGGGCGTGATAGAGCGAGAAGAAGTCGTCCACGATCTGCTTCTCCTTCGAGAGCGGAACCGCCGCCGCGTTGCTGCCAAGCGCGTAGCGAAACACCCGAGCGAGCGAAGTGAGCAGTACGGCGGTCTTCTCCGCCCCCTCCTGCCTTGCGGTGTAGAGGATCACGTTCAGGGTGTTAAACAGAAAGTGCGGGTGGATCTGGCTGCGCAGAAGCTGCAGCTTGCCCGCCTCGATCAGATTTTGCAGCGCCAGCGCCTCGGTCTCCTTGGTATACAGCTCTCTCTCCATCTCGCTTTTTTCCTGCATGAGCCGCATCTGCTGCCGCATGGAACGCTTCATTTCGTTGAAGGCCTTGGCGAGGTTGCCGATCTCGTCCTGACGGCTGTCGTCCACATCGGGGATATCGAGCTGTCCCTGACTGAGCTGCTGTGAGGCGCGGGAGAGCTGGAGGATCGAGCGCAGCAGATAGAGCAGAGAGATCACCAGCAGTACGGTTGCGACAACGGAGAGCAGCGCCGCCGCGATTTGTGCAGTTCGCAGGCGGGCGCTCGTCGTGTAAAGGGTGGAGAACTCGCCATGATAGTCCACGATCGCCTGTTCCAGCAGCTCGCGCGCGTATTGCAGCAGGTAGCTGCCGCACTCGGCGGTTTTGCCGTAGTAGATCTGCGCCGCGGCGGAGTTCTGCCCGGTGAGCAGCGCCTCACGGATCTCGCCGAGCCTGTCGGAGAAGAAACCGTAGCTCGTCTCAAGAGCCGAAAACAGGAGCCGATAGTTCTCACTGCTCTCGCCCGGTGTGGCTTCGATCTGCCGCAGCGCGGCGAGCGCTTCATTCTGATAGACTGTGAGCGTCTCGCTCAGCGCCTGTGTGTCGCCGTAATCCCAGCGCTGCTCCTCGAGAGCGCCGAGACAGCCCTCCGTCCGGGTGAGAAGCTGACTGATGGCCTGGATGTTCTCGATGCGCGTCTGGGTCGGCTTGAGGATGGAGACAGACTGGTAGCGCCAGAGGAAAAACTGCATCAGCAGCGCAACACCGAAGAGCAGCAGGAAAAGGAGGATGCGCCCGGAGAGCGTCAACCCGTTCAGCCTTGGCTTTTTCATACGAAGCGCCCGCCCTTCGCTAGCGGTCACGCCCGGAGTGAGAGAATACGGACGGAACCTCCTGCGAGACCACCACGCGGGGCAGCTCCTCCGCTTCGTCCGTATCCGCCTTCGGATGCCGGTCGATCCAGATTGCGGCTACCGCTCCAATAATCAGAAGGCCGCCCAGCAAAACGGCGAAACTCACGATCAACAGCATCGGCCATATCCTCCCCAACCAACATATACTGTATAATATCATAGAAACTGCGGCTTGGATAGCATTATTTTTGGATTTTCCTTATTTTTTGACATTGCCTGCGGCGGACGCAGATTATAAAATAAAGAAAAAGGAGGGTGGTAACATGAAGAAGGAGATCGTCGTGCCGTCTGTTGTGGACGGAAAAACCTTTCGGGAGTTTGCGCTGTTCGATGTGTTCCGGCGGCAAAAGCGCTGGATCCGCCCGGCGGTGTTCGCGGCGGTGTTTATCGGCTTTTCCGTGCTCGCCTTCTCGCAGAGCGGTACGAAGGAGCAGGCGACGCTCCTCGGCTGGGTGCTGCTGGCCGTGGCGCTCCTACTCCCGGCAGCGTATTTCCTGAGCTTTTATCTGTCGGTGCAGAGACAGTGCCGACAGCTCGACGGCAAGACGCCCGCCTATGTGCTGACGCTCGGGGAGAACTCGCTCACGGTGACGAAGGGCGAGGCGAAGCACGTCTGCCCCTGGAAAAAGCTCTACGCGGTCTACCGCCTCAAAAACAGCATCTGCCTCTATACGGATCGGCAGCACGCCTTCCTGCTTCCAAAACGCTGCGGCGAGGAGTTGTACGCGAAGGCGTGGGAGCGCATTTCGAGCGCCCGGAAACCTTGAAACACGAGCTGTCTCCGGGGACAGAGACTGCGTGCTGACGTTTTTCCTCTTGCAAAGTCTGAAATTCACATTATAATATAGGCTGTTGGCGCGTGTGGCGCCTCAATACGCATAGGAGATGCTGCAATGAAAGTCTGTCTGCTGAACGATTCCTTTGCGCCGGTCATTGACGGCGTTGTCAATGTGGTGACGAATTACGGCGAGTATCTGGTGCGCGATCACGGCGCGCAGGTGATGGTCGGTACGCCGAAATACCCCGAAGCCGACTACAGCGCCTACCCCTATCCGGTCGTGCCGTACCCGAGCATCGACACCTCGGCGCTTACCAACGGCTACCGCGCCGGCAACCCCTTCTCCGGTAAGGCGCTGGCGGAGCTGGCCGCCTTCCGGCCCGATATCATCCACAGCCACTGCCCGGCCTCCGCGACCATTATCGCAAGACTCCTGCGGGAGGAGTGCGGCGCGCCGATCGTGTTCACCTACCACACCAAATACGATATCGACATTGAGCTCGTTGTAAAGGTCAAGCTCGCCGCGAAGGAGAGCATCCGCGCCATGGTGAGCAATATCGAGGCCTGCGATGATATCTGGGTCGTGAGCCGCGGCGCGGGAGAGAGCCTGAAGGCACTGGGCTTCCAGGGGGAGTACCACGTTATGAATAACGGCGTGGACTTTGAGAAGGGACGCGCGTCGGACGCGCTTGTCGCGCAGGCGACGGCGGGCTATGACCTCCCGGCGGGTGTGCCAGTGTTCCTGTTCGTGGGGCGCATGATGACCTATAAGGGCTTGCCGCTGATCCTGGATGCGCTCAAGCTCCTCGCGGAGAGCGGGCAGGACTTCCGCATGGTATTTATCGGAAAGGGGCCGGACAAGGAGCTGCTGGAGCGCAGGGCGGCGGAGCTCGGCCTGATGGGGGACGGCAAGGCTGGCAAGTGCATCTTCACAGGTCCCATCTATGACCGTGAGGCGCTGCGCGCCTGGAACACCAGGGCGGATCTGTTCCTCTTCCCGTCCACCTTCGACACCAACGGCCTGGTCGTGCGCGAAGCGGCGGCCTGCGGTCTGGCGAGTGTGCTGATCGAGGGCTCCTGCGCGGCGGAGGATACCGTGGACGGGCATAACGGCTTTACGATCGAGGAGACGCCGGAGGCGATGGCCGCCCTGCTGCGCGAGCTCTGCGGGGATCTCAGCCGCCTGCATGAGGTCGGGGAGAACGCGATGAACGAGATCGTCCTCTCCTGGCGCGACTGTGTCGCGGCGGCGTATGAGCGCTATCAGGTCGTGCTTGAGGAGAAAAAACGCGGCACGCTGCAAAAGAAGAAGCTGCCCGCGGACTATCTTGTTTCCCTCACTGCCCGCAGCCTGGAGGACGCGGCGCGCTACCGGCAGATTCGCCGCGAGCTGTTCTGCGACTTCAAGGAGAGCGCCGTCGGCATGATGGAGAATATCCAGGACGCGGAGGATCACCTCGAGCACGTTTTGGACAGGATCGGCGATACCGTCCGCCGGGAGTTTGACTCGCGCCGCCAGCGCTGATCGCTTGCGAATTGGTTAACATAACATATTTCAAGGGAGCCGGTTTTGAACGACTCCCTTGATCGTTCGTATAGGAAGCAAATAATGCTTGATGTTCGTGTGATATGCTATTATAATAGATGCAAGATGGAAGAGTTTTCTAACACATTGATCGAAAGCGAGGTACTGCAATGAAGAAAAAGTCTCTGGGAAAGATCATACTGTTGATCGTGCTTGCCGTCGTGCTGCTCTTCGCCGCTGTCTGCGCCGTCTGGCACCAGGCCGCCTACGCGGTGTTCAAGAACCTGACTGTGCCCGTCTATACGATGGACGAGAGCCCCTGGACGGGCGGCACGAGCTATGAGCGCGTACCCTATGCGGAGGACTCGGACTCCCAGTATGTGGATATCTACGTTCCCGAGCTGCCCGATGGTACGGTGCCGAAGCTCTTTGTCATCATCCACGGCGGCGGTTTCATCGCCAACGATTCCCAGTCCCGCCAGGCGCAGTGGATGTACCGCTATTTCCGCGACCACGGCTACGCCTGCGCCAGCATCAACTACCGTCTCGCGCAGGAGGAGCCCTTCCCCGGCGCGGTGTGCGACTGCAAGGCGGCGATCCGCTTCCTGCGGGCTAACGCTGAAAACTACGGCTACGATGCGGAGCATATCGCCGTCTTCGGCGAGAGCGCGGGCGGCTATCTTGCTACGATGTGCGCTGTGACAAACGACGAAGAGTTTCGCGACGTGCGTTTTATCGGCGAGGACGAGGCGGGGGAAATCTCCGGCAAGGTGGACGTGCTGGTGGATTACTACGGCCATGTCGAAAACGGCACTCACGACGAGGATTGGAAGGCGCTGGGGCTGCCGCGTTTCATCATCAATATCGCCAATAGCTGGCTGGAGGCGGACTTCATCGGGGATTACGAGAGTGTAGAGTCCTACTGGGCGCGGAAGAACTTCTCCGAGATGAGCGCCGAGGAGCAGGCGGTTCTCGACCCCTACACCTATCTGAACGAGAACGACCTGAGCGAGCTTGCCGTGTGGATCATCCACGGCGACTGCGATATCACGGTGCCCTATGTGGAGTCTCTGCGCATCGCCGACGCCTACACGCAAAAGGGCGCGGCGGCTATGAGCATGAACCTGATCCCCGGTATGGGTCATGCGAGCGACCCGCTGTACTCCAACGAGGTACTCTCCGGGCTGGGCGTGTTCCTGGAGCAGCATTTGGGCTGAAAAAAGCAGATAGACAGCACAAGGGCGGGTCGAACGACCCGCCCTGTTTTTGCTTGTCTCGACGTGACTTTACATAAATTTAACCTTCCCGGGTGGAGAATTTAACGCGCGTTTTGTTATCATGAAGCCAGATTCTGCATAGGAGGCTTCAATGAGTATATCAGAAATCTTTTCGCTGCTCACGGGAGTGGCGTTGTTCCTCTTCGGCATGGGGCTGATGGGCGACGGACTGAAAAAGGTGTCCGGCAGCAAGCTCGAGCCGATCCTCTACCGTCTCTCCGGCACAACGCTGCGCGGCGTGCTGCTGGGAACCGGTGTTACGGCGGTGATCCAGTCCTCCTGCGCGACCGCAGTGATGACCGTCGGCTTTGTCAACTCCGGCATGATGAAGGTGCGCCAGGGGATCGGCGTGATCCTCGGGGCGATCCTCGGCACCAGTATCACCGGCTGGGTCATCTGCCTGAGCTATATCGAGGGCGCGGGCGGTGTGGCCGAGCTCATCTCTACGGCGACGCTGACCGGCATTGTCGCGGTGATCGGTATTGCGCTGCGAATGTTCGGGAAAAAGCGTGTTACGCGCTATATTGGGGACATTCTCATGGGCTTTTCGGTGCTGATGGTTGGTATGAGCGCCATGTCCTCCGCCGTCGGCGGTCTGGGGGAGAAGGCGTGGTTTACCGAGGCGCTGACAAAAATGTCACACCCCGTGATCGGTATCCTTGTCGGCGCGCTCTTCACGGCGCTGCTCCAATCCGCCTCCGCGGCGGTCGGCATCGTGCAGGCGCTGAGCGTGACGGGAGCCATGAGCTTTGAAGCATCCCTGCCGCTGCTGATGGGCATTGCCTTCGGCGCGTCTGCGCCGGTGCTGTTCTCCGCCATCGGGGCGAGTGTTGACGGGCGGCGCGCGGCGCTGGTCTATCCCGTTGCCACGGGCTTTGGCGTGGTGGTGTGCGCCAGCATCTTTTATATTGTCAATGCCATTGTACACTTCCCGTTCCTGTCGCAGATCATGAACCCCTTTTCTCTCGCGGCGGTCAATTCCTTCCTGCGCCTGGCTATGGTAGTGCTTCTGCTGCCCTTCACCGATGTGATCGAGGGCGTTGTGTCTGCGCTGGTGTCGGATCGCAAGGAGGAGAAGAGCGCGGCCACGCTCCGCCTCGAGGAGCGCTTCCTGGCCTATCCCGCCCTCGCCATCGAGCAGTCCAAGCTCACGATCAACGAGATGTCGCAGGTGTCCGAGAACTCGCTGCTCGCGGCGCTCTCGCTCTTCACCGCCTACTCGGAGAAGGGCTTTGACAAGGTCAAGAGCCTGGAGAACGAGGCGGATAAATATGAGGACGCTCTCGGCAGCTATCTTGTGCGCGTGACCGGACGTGAGATGACAGTGCCGCAGAACGAGGAGGTAAGCAAGTACCTCCACACGCTCACAGATTTAGAGCGCATTTCCGACCACGCGCTGAACCTCGCGGCGAGCGCGCGGGAGCTGCATGAGAAGCAGCTCAGCTTCTCCCCGAGCGCGCGGCGCGAGCTGGATGTGCTCTTCGCGGCGGTCAGCCAGATCGTCAGCATGACGATGACCGCTTTCTGCGAGAGCGATCTTCACCTCGCCTCGCGGGTCGAGCCGCTGGAGGAGATCGTGGACGAGCTCAGCGATCAGATGAAGCTCAACCATGTCGAACGTCTGCAGCAGGGCGTATGCACGATCAAGCAGGGCTTTGTGTTCAACGATATCGTCACGGACTGCGAACGCATCTCCGACCACTGCTCCAATATCGCCGTCGCGATGATCGAGCTGTCGCGGGACGATTTCCGCACCCACGGGTACATCCACGCGCTCCAGGAGAAGGAGACGCCCGAGTTTCACGAGGCCTACGAGGAATATGCGCGGCGCTTCGCCATCTGAGCCGCATAGCAGAAAGGGCTGTCTCAAAACACAGGTTCACTACCGCCAGGCCGTCTGCCCTTCGCAGGGGCGATTCACGAACCGCCAAGCGGCATAATATGAACGTCTTATATCGAATATGGGCGAATTCGTAGCGTGTGATACGAATTCGCCCATATTTTCTGATAGAATCACAAAAGAACTGCACGGGCGCTTCGTGAAGCGCCCGTGCAGCGGAAACGGTGCATTTTTCAAGAACCGTTATTCAAAGAAAGCCCCTTTTTATTCCATCAAGCTGCGGAAGAAGCTGCACTCGTCCGTATTGCAGCGCCTGCCGTCCTCGGATCGGACGTTGCAGTGGAAGACGTGTCCGAGCTTGTTCTGCTCGTCGCCGTAGAGACGATAGGTGACAGGTACGCCGAGCACCTCGAGCCGCTCCACAAGGGGCGGCGCGGCCTCGCGGAGAAAATCACCGCTCGCCGTCATGACAAAGCACGGAGGGAACTTTTCCGTCGCGTTGTGCAGCACACTGATGGCCTCCAACTCCTCGGAACTCCCCTTGTGCGGCAGAAGATCCGCCATCAGGCGCGTGGTGAGATCGTCCTTCTCACGCAGCCTGATCTCATACACCCCGCAGTTGAGCGCGACACCTGTCGGCGCAAAGCCCACGGGCGGCTGAAACGCGAAGCGCGCGGCATAGGCGGGATTTGTGCAAAAGCAGCTATACAGCCCCAGCAGATGCGCCCCGGCGCTGTCGCCGACGGCGAAGATGTGCGCGGGATCGAAGCCGTAGTCCTTGGCGTGCTCGAGCAGCCAGTGGAAAACGAGGTTCGTATCCTCCAGCGAGGCGGGGAATTTAAACTCCGGCGCGAGGCGGTAGGTGAAGTTCACCACAGCAAAGCCCTGCTGGGCAAGGCTCATGCAATAATACTGATAGACCTCCTTGTCACCGTAGACCCAGCCGCCGCCGTGAACGCTGACGATGACCGGCAGCGCCTCCTGCCTGTCCTTCGGGCGATACACGTCCAGCACCTGCCAGCGGCGGTTTGACCCGTAGGGGATCGTGTCATAGCGGCAAATGTCCGCAGGCGTGGTCAGGCCGGCGTCGCGCTTCTTGTCGCTGCGCCGAAAGGATCGCCGGATCATAAAGCTGGTAACAGACATGGGCTTGTCCTCCTTTTCTGTCATTCGCCGCGCTCGTAGGCGGCGCAGACCTCGTCCACCTCACCGAACATCTTCACATGCCCCTGCTCGAGCCAGCAGACAAGGCTGCACAGCTCGCGGATCTGCGCCATGTCGTGGCTCACAAACAGCACGGTCGTGCCGCCGCCCATGAGCTCCATCATGCGCTTGCGGCTCTTTTGCTGAAAGGCCGCGTCGCCCACGGAGAGAATCTCGTCCACGATCAGGATTTCCGGCTCCACCACTGTCGCGATGGAGAAGGCGAGGCGGGCGAGCATCCCCGAGGAATAGTTGCGGATCGGCGTGTCCATGAACTCACCGATCTCCGAGAAGGCGACGATGTCCTCGTATTTCTCCCTGAGGAATTTTTCGCTGTAGCCGAGGATGGCGCCATTGAGAAAGATATTCTCCCGGCCTGTCAGCTCCGGATCGAAGCCGCTGCCAAGCTCGAGCATCGCCGCGACGTTTCCGCGGCGCTCGACGCTGCCCTCCGTGGGCTTGAGGATCCCTGCGATCACCTTCAGGAGGGTGCTTTTCCCCGCGCCGTTTCGCCCGATCAGCCCCATCGTCTGCCCCTTGGGCAGCGTGAAGGAGACGTTGTCGAGCGCGGTGAAGGTTTCATAATGCAGCTTGCCGCTGAGCGCCTTCACGGCAAACTCCTTCAGTGACAGTACCATGTCCACGTTGCTGCGAAAGCGCATCGTCACGTTTTGGGCGACGATCATGTCATTTTCCATGGGAGCCCCCTTTAGAGATACAGCACATACTCGTCTTCGTGCCGCCGGAAGACCCAGATCCCGAACAGAAGCATAGCCAGGGCGATCAGCAGGCAGCGCAGGTATTCCACAGGCTCCGGCGAAATGCCGCCGATCAGGCACAGACGCGCGTTCTTGATGAAGTGATAGAGAGGATTGAAGGCGAAGAAGGAGCGATACGGAGCCGGGATGATCGTCTCCGGGTAGAAGATCGGGGTCAGATACGTCCACATCATGCTCAGCACGCCCCAAAGGAACTGCGTGTCCCGGAAGAAGACCATCGAGGCGGACAGCAATATCCCGAGGCCGAGAGTGAAGAGCACCAGACAGAGGAAGAAAAACAGCGCGAGCAGCGCGGCCTTGTGGAGCCTGAGCCCGGTGAGAAGGCAGACCACAGTGAGCGGGATCAGGGAGAGAACCAGATTGATCAGCGACGAGAGCGTCCTCACGAGCGGATAGACGATCTTCGGCACGGCGACCTTGGTGATCAGCGGCGCGTTGTTGATGACCGACATAAGCGTGAGACCGGTCGCCTCGGAGAAAAAGTTGAACATGACGACGCCGATGAGCAGATAGGCGGCAAAGTAGGGGATGTTGCTGCGAAAGAGCGAGGAGAAGACCACATACTGCACCAGCATCATCAGCAGCGGGTTGAGCACGCTCCAGAACACCCCGAGCACAGAGCGCTTATAGCGCACCTTGAAGTCGCGCAGGACGAGCTGGCAGATCAGGAAGCGGTAGTGCTCCAGCGTCTGCACGGCGCTCAAAAGGAAGCAGCGCCCTCTCTTGCGCCAGCACAGCCACTCAATGACAAGCAAGAGCGTAAGCAGGCTGCCGCCAAGAAAGGCGAGTGTGGTATAGTGCAGCCCTGTCCAGATCACGTCCGTCCCGCCAAGCGAGAAGCAGAGCGCAGCGTCTACGCTCTCGCCGTTGACGCGCAGCAGAGAGGGGCTGACGGTGACTGCGCCGCAGAGAGCGGCGACACCGTGACCGGGTTCGGAGTCCGCCGTGAGGCGGAGGATCAGCGTCTGCCCCAGCATGTTGGGGATCGGTGCCTCGGCGCGCAGAGCGAGAAGCTCGCTGTCGGCGATCTCTGACACGTCAAAGCGTCCTGAGAGCAGCACTGCGCCGTCGGATTCACGGCAAAGCTCTGCAATCAGCGTCCCGGCGTTTGCACGATAGAAGCCGCCGACGCGCACGCCGACCTCCTCCAGCCGCTCGACAGAGCAGGGGAAGCTCTGCTCCACCACGCAGCCCTCGCAGAGCTCGATCAACGTGCCGGTGGTCTCGCCCGCCTCGATGCTCCCCCGGGACACCCGATAGAGAAGCTGCTCGCCCGCGAGGAAGCGAAAGCCTGCCACGAGCAGCACATAGAGAGCAAGAACGAACGCGAAAAGACGCAAAAGCTCCTGCTTTTCGGTATATGATTTGTTTGCCTGCATGTTCAATTCCTCCGCGCACTGCGCAGGATATGTTGAAAGACACTCTCTGGCAGCAGCTTCATGACGACCTCGAGCTTTGCCTCGTAGGGACTGAGCGCCCGATATTTCCAGATTGTCGGGATATCCCCCTCCAACCGCGCGCGGACGAAGCGCAGCAGTGCCTCGGAGAGCGGAAAGCGCTCACCGCAGCGCTGCATCCGCTCACGCAGCGGCTCGATGCGCAGACGGCGGTAGTCCGCCTTGCTGTCTACCCCGGAGAGTATCCCCGTCTGGTTATCCTGGTGCTGGCGGTAGGCGGTCAGCGCCTCTTGGGTGAAGGCGACCGACCCCGAGGCCGCCGCGTTGATCGCAAGCCAGTGGTCGTGCAGTGTCTCGCGTGGGAAGGGGAGGGCGCGCTTGGCGATATCCGCGCGCACGAGCATACAGCAGCCGGCCGTGCAGTTGCGAAAGAAATAGGTCTCCGCAAGCCCCTCGCCCTGCACATACCGAAGGCGTGGGCGCAGCTCACGCAGCGAGGCGGCAAGCCTCCGCCCGTCAGCGTCAATGACGGATACGTCGGAATAGGCCATCGTCGCCCCGGCGCTCTCGGCAAGCGCGACGAGAGTACGCAGCTTTTGCGGCATCCAGATATCGTCCTGATCGCAGTAGGCAAAGTAGTCGCCCTCGGCCTCGGCGGTGAGCCGGGCAAAGCTCTCGTTGGAGCCGAGGTTGTGGTCATTTTGCGCAAGACGCCAGGAAATCTTACTCAGCCGCGCCGCGGCCAGAGTCTGAATTGCGGCATACCGCGCGCTCTCAGAGTCATCGTCAAGCATGTAGAGGTAAAGATTGGGGTACTGCTGGGCATTGAGGGAATCGAAGAGCTCCTGAAGCCAGTCAAGATGCGGCTCATAGAGCGCGAGCAGCACGGCGACGCGCGGCAGCGCTGCGTTCATCTCGTCGCCTCCTCGTAGATCTCCCTCATCCTTTCGGATACGATTTCCCGGGAAAAGCCCTGTATGTGGCGGAGATTTCGTTCGATACGCGCGGTATTGTCCGCGTTCAGAAGCTCGCGCAGCTTCATGCTCAGCGCCCTTGTATCCTCGGGCGGAAAGAGCGCGCCCTCGTCAAGCAGCTCGACGTTGCCGCGGATGCGCGCGCCGAGTGCCGGAAGCCCGCAGGCCATCGCCTCCATCAGCGCGACGGGCAGCCCCTCCTGACGGGAGGGGAAGACGAAGAGGTCTGCACAGGCATAGAGCCGCTCAACGTCCTCGCGGTAGCCCAGAAGATGAACTCGCGCGCCCAGCCCCAGTGATTTGGCGAGGGTGCCGAGCTGCCGCTCAAGCTCACCGCGCCCGCAGACGCAGTAGTGGAGCGTCGGATCGTTCATCGCGGCGAGGGCGCGCAGAACCATGGCGTGGTTCTTGCGCGGCGTGAGCTCTCCGACCGAGAGCAGCAGCCTCTCGCCCCGCCCGAGGCCGAGCGAGCGGCGCAGCGCCTCGCGCTCTTCCGCAGAGAGAATGCCGGGGCGGAAGCGCGTAAGGTCGATCCCGACACCCGGAAGATAGGCGATGCGTTTTGCGCGCAGCCTGCGCCGCGCGATCGCCTCGTCCTCATGGTTGATGGTGATGAGCACGTCTGTCCACCGGGCACAGAGCCGTTCTATGGGATAGTACAGGAGCCAGCGGCTCAGCGGCGCGCCGCGGAAAAAGTGAAAGCCGTGCGCGGTATAGAGAATGACGGCCCCGGAGTGGCGCGCGGCGAACCGGCAGAGCGCCCCGCCGACCGGCGTGTGACAGTGAATAAGGGAATACTGCCTGGAAAGCAGCGCGCGCAGCTCATGATAAGCGTGGATATGCGTCCGCAGAGCCAGGGCAGCGCGGGAGAAATCCATCTGAAACCAGCGGATGCCGGAGGCCTCCAGCGCGCGCTGATACGCCGCGCAGCGCTCGTCGCTGATCGAGATTCCCTGTTCAAAATTGCTGGCGATGTCCACCTCATAGCCCATAGCCTGCAAATTGCGGACATCCTCCATGCAAAATTGCAGAGCGTGAGAGGCGACTGAGGTGACGATCAAGGCTCTCTTCATATTGAAAACTTAGCTCCTTTGAAGATAACGCCGACTGAAAACTGTGCCCAGCCAACACATATTTTATGGGATAAGAGACAAGGTTGGAGTACGGTGAAAAGCAGGGGAGGGCGTCGCCACAGCTCGATTCCACCCTATCTTTTTAATTATATCGCAGACACTGGCGAGACGCAAGCATAACTTTGAACGCTCAGGAGGACGGATGGGGGAAAAGTGGGGGATCGGATGCGAAAGCCGGGAAAAGCATCTATCTTGAGTGGGGAATCAAAAAGTGATAGAATAGATTCGCAAATCAGTTTATGGGGCAGGGGGATACACCGCATGGAAGAATCAACAGAGAAAAAGAAGCAGGGTACGCAAACAAAGTTTTCCGTGATCCTCGGCATTGCGCTGATCGCTGTGAGCCTGGTCTGCGCTGTCCTGGCCGTGAGCTCCTCGGGCTGGCAGCTCACCCGCGTCACGCCGACACCAGAGATCGTGGAGACACCGGCTCCGCCCACACCGTCGCCCACGCCGAGCGTCGAGAGCATCAGCCTCTACGCCTTCGGCAGGGAGCTGAACGAGGACGGCTTCACCGCCTATGTGGGGGACAAGCCCTTCGTGCTCAGCGCGGCGATCGTGTCGGACGCGGTGAACCCGGAGGTCGAGTGGCTGGTGAGTGACAGCGAATCCATCACGCTCAAGGTGAGCGCGGACGGTATGAGCTGCGAGTTCACAGCGCTCAAGCCCTCCGGGAAGAACGAGCTGACCGTGCGCTGCTACGGTGCGGAGCTGACGCTTCCGGTCTATCTCTGGGAGCATTGAGCGGGAGAAAAGGTGCGGGCTTGTGCCCGCACCTTTTCTTCTGCTTGACTTTTTTCTCTGGATAAGTATAATATCCAAGGATATTTGATTTTGGAGGCGTAAAAAATGCTTGTTCCGATCCTTTTGTTTATACTGGGACTTGTGCTGCTCATCAAGGGCGGCGACTGGTTCGTTGACGGCGCGACCGCACTGGCGCACCGCTTCCACCTGCCTGAGCTGCTGATCGGCGCGACGGTCGTCTCGATCGGCACCACACTGCCGGAGGTCATGGTCTCCAGCCAGGCGGCGCTGATCGGCAACGGCGGCATCAGCTACGGCAACGCCATCGGCTCGGTGATCTGCAATACCAGCCTGATCGCGGCGCTCACGGTGGCGATCCGCCCGGGCAAGGCCGATCCCAAAACGCTGCGCTTCCCGGTGGCGGCGTTCTTTGCCGCTGCGGCGCTCTACGCGGGCTTTGCCTATACCACCGGCCGCTTTGCGCGCTGGAACGGCGTGCTGCTCCTGGTACTCTTTGTGGCGTACATGATTACCACCGTTTTGCAGATGAAGCGCAATCCCACCGAAAATGCACAGGACTCCGAGGAGGATACGGAGGAAATGGGCATCGGCAAGACGCTGGTGCTGCTTGTCGTGGGCGCGGCGGCTATCGCCTGGGGCGCGAACCTTCTGGTGGATAACGGCACCCTGATCGCCCGCTGGCTTGGCGTACCGGATTCGGTCATCGGGCTTACCATGGTGGCGCTCGGCACCTCGCTTCCCGAGCTCGTCACGGCGATCACCTCGCTGATCAAGGGGCACAGCGCCCTCTCTCTCGGCAATATCATCGGCGCGAACCTCTTTAACATCGTCCTGGTCTCCGGCATGGCCATCACCATCCGCCCCTTCGCCATCCCGGCGGAGAAGACGCTGCTGGGGATGAACGCCTCCTTCCTTGTGGATCTGCCGGTCATGTTCCTGGTCATGGCGCTGCTGTGCCTGCCTCCGCTCAAGAAGGGCGAGCTCAAACGCTGGCAGGGCATTACCCTGCTGGTGATCTACACCGCCTTTACAGCTTTCCAGTTCTTCTTCTGAGAACGCGGCCGGCTCCTCCGGGAGCCGGTCATTTTTCACGACTTGAGAGTATTGCTGATCTGTGTTATAATGATTATCTAATGGCGAAAAGCCAAAAAGCTTTTCGCCGCGCCGCTCTGCGGCGCAGCAAAACAGCGGGGCTGTTTTGCCAGATAATCCTTGCAATGAGCATCGGGCGAATGATTCAACGAATCATTCGCTGCCAAACTTGTCGTTTGGCAGCGAAAACAATCGACTCTTCGATTGT
>JAZQCO010000079.1:0-2391 GCA_045546335.1 Candidatus Limivicinus sp.
GTAGCCCGTAAAGGTATGGACCTGCTTCACCTTGCCGCTGCCCTCACCGGGCAGGAAGGCGATGGAATACGTGCTATATTCGCCCACGGTGTAGACCGTGCCCGCTTCCAGCACGTGCGAGGGATCGGAGCCGGCAAAGAACGCGTAGCCCGCCAGCATGGGGAAATGATCCGCCGCGGGGTGGTCGGCATCCTCGCACAGGACGGTCAGACCCGAAAGCTCGCCCGCCCACAGAGTCATCGACACACCGGGCTTCGCCTCGCCCTTGATGACGAGGTGGGCGCGATCCGACCAGTCGCCGGTAAAGCGCAGATTGGAGAGCGCAATGTTCCCCGCAGCGTCAAAGGCAAATGCGCCGTCGGTCGTCGCCGCGCCGTCGGGGCGATGGAAGGTGCTGGTCATAAGCGCCTCGTCTTCCGCACCGCCGAAGTAGAAGAAGCCGGGGCCGGTGGAGGTGAAGACACTGTTATTGCCGCTCAGAACGTAGATGTCCGCTCCGGGGGAAGAATAAACGAAATACGAATTCGTCTCATATTCCGCCGCACCGAAGGAGATGATGGGAGGCTGCGTGCTCTCGCCCCTGTTCGCGGTGAACATCGGCGCAAGCCCGTCAGCCGTTTCCAGCGCGAGCTTACCGCCGCCCCGGCTATCCTTGACGGTGAGCCCAAGGCCGCTGAGCTCGACGGAGTTATTAAGGCGCAGTTCGCCTCCGTTGAGGTCGAGGGTGACGCCCTGCGCACCCGTGGTCGCCGCAAGCACGCCCGTAAGGGAAACGTCGCGGTTGAGCTGAACGTAGAGCATTCCCTCTGCGGCAGAAGCGGCCGCAAAGGCCTCCTCCCACGTGCCGTGGCCGAGGGAATCGTCCCCTGCGGAAAGGCCCCATGCGAAATCGGTGTCGTAGCGCCAATCCGCAACGGCGACGATATCCGCGCTCAGTTCGGGCATATCGCCGGGCTGATAGATCTCGCTGCCGATGCGCCAGCCGTAGAAGATCTTGCCCTCGGGCGCGGTGAAGCCGCACTCGGGCAGGACGTAGCCTTCAAAGGTGTTGACGCTGCGCATCTCGCCCTCGGCGCCGTTCGCGTCGAAGCTCACCTCGTGCGTGGGATGCGGCTTGACGGTATAGACGGCGTACTTCTCAAGGGAGTGCACCGGCGTGTCGCCGTCAAAATAGGCGTAGCCCGCAGGCAGCGGAATATCGGTGGCAAGATAGCTCTGGTAGCAATAGACTCTCACGCCGTCGATGGCGTCCGTCCAGCCGCGCAGGTCGATCTTTCCCGTATCGCCGGGATCGCACCCGACCCAAACGTCCTGTGCGGAGTTGCCGGGCGGAACGAGGACGACGTCGCCGAAGGTCACTTCCGCCCCCTCGCCGATCACGACCGCGCTCGCGCCAGCGCCGTAGCGGATCTCGGCCTTGTTCAAATGCAGCACGGTTTGGGCGTTGTCGAGATTGAAGCCCCGCCTCTCCGCGATGAAGGTGCCGCCGTTGATCTCAACGATCCCCGGATGGCCCCAATCGCTGAAGATACAATTCGCGCTCTCAAAAGTGCCGCCGTTGATGACGATCTTCGAGAGCCCATCGCGGGAAAACGCTTCGAACAGACCGTAATACCACTCAAGATCGCTCCCCGCCGCAAACAGGTTGCTCATCTTTCCGTCGCCGATGCTGTCGTCAATGGTGATCTCTTCGTCCACGACCAGCATCGATGTTTCGAACATGTGGCCGTTGAGGTCAAGATAAAGCGATTCGGGTGGAACGCTATAGTTTTTTGCTTCTGCGTCGCCGCTGTCATAGTTTTCGTCGAAGCGGATATCATTGATGAGCTTGGCGTAAACGACGCCGGTGTTCTTATTATCCATATACATTTCATACCACGTGCCGCGGGAGGTGAGAGCGTCCGGACTCGGCCCCCACAGGACCTCAGCGGGAACGCTACGCCCGCAGAGGGTGCAGGTGTCGTTCTCGTGATCTCTCTCGCTGTAGGTGCAGGGGCACTCGTAGCCGCAGAAAGTGCACACGCGCCCATCGTAGCTTGTATGCGGGCAATTGGTGTAGAGGAACTTTTGCGGGGCGAAAGAGGTCCTGTAGACACACGTACCGTCGACCCAGACGGTAACGGCGCAGTAGACATGGACATATTGGTTCTCGCTCTTATGGTATTTCACGGCGTAGATCGCCTCAGGGTCATAGTCCTCCCCCGTGAGCGTCCACTCTTTTTCCTCCAGCCCGTTCGTCATGTCTTCCTCGGTAAGGGAGATCGTGTCGAAGAGCTCCCCGTCTTTTTCGATCGTAATGTACCCGCCGTGCCAATGCGTGTAAGAGCTGTACTGGTTGAGCCCCATTTGGATACGGATCCCCTGTTCGTCAGCCGACGCCGATACCGTCAG
>JAZQCO010000080.1:0-10799 GCA_045546335.1 Candidatus Limivicinus sp.
ATTCGGTCCCAAGGGTTCGGCTGTTCGCCGATTAAAGTGGCACGCGAGCTGGGTTCAGAACGTCGTGAGACAGTTCGGTCCCTATCTGTTGCGGGCGCAGGAGATTTGAAGGGAGCTGTCCTTAGTACGAGAGGACCGGGATGGACAGACCTCTGGTGCACCAGTTGTCGTGCCAACGGCATAGCTGGGTAGCTACGTCTGGACGAGATAAACGCTGAAGGCATCTAAGCGTGAAACTCCCCCTAAGATAAGATCTCCCATCCATTAGGAGTAAGGGCTGAGGAAGACTACCTCGTTGATAGGCCGGCGGTGTACGCACAGTAATGTGTTCAGCCTACCGGTACTAATAGCCCGAGGGCTTGACCTACAAGTATGCAGGTTCTGCCTTGCACCTCCTCCCTCTGTTCAGTTTTCAGGGTACAAATCCCTGAGATGTATGTGGCCCGATGGTCAAGTGGTCAAGACGGGGGCCTCTCACGCCCCAATCGGGAGTTCGACTCTCCCTCGGGTCACCACATGCACCTTTAGCTCAGCTGGTAGAGCACCTGACTCTTAATCAGGGTGTCCAGGGTTCGAGTCCCTGAAGGTGTACCAGTCCTACAGGATGAGCAATCATCCTGTAGGAAACCCTCTTGACAAAGAGGTTAAAATAGTGTAGTATTTGGTGCAGGCCAAATGCAGTTGGTGTTTTTAACGGTGAGGGTCCACCTGTTCCCATTCCGAACACAGAAGTTAAGCTCACCAGTGCCGACGATACTTGCTTGGCGACGAGCCGGGAAAATAGGTCAATGCCAACACAGAGCTCATCCATTTGGATGGGCTCTGATTTTTTATCCCCGAGTAAGAGCATCATTGCGAACCAGTGTCGCAACACTGGTGTGGGAATCCGTTTCTCCCATTGGCTGCGTTGATTTTGGATCCCTTGCGCGAGCAGATTGTTCACGTTTTATTCGTTGACTCGCGGGAAAAATATGATATAGTACAGCTATACCGATCCACAAAGGAGGATACCACGATGACAAACAAGTATGCCGGCACCAAGACAGAGAAGAACCTCTGGGAAGCCTTTGCGGGCGAGTCCCAGGCCAGAAATAAGTACACCTACTTCGCCTCCGTCGCGAAGAAGGAGGGCTATGAGCAGATTTCCGCCCTGTTCCTGAAGACCGCTGAGAATGAAAAGGAGCACGCAAAGCTCTGGTTCAAGGAGCTCGGCGCGCTCGGCAAGACGACCGATAACCTCGAGGCCGCCGCGAACGGCGAGAACTTCGAGTGGACGGATATGTATGAGCGTATGGCGAAGGAAGCCGAGGAGGAGGGCTTCCCCGAGCTCGCGGCGAAGTTCCGCGGCGTCGGCGCCATCGAGAAGATGCACGAGGAGCGCTATCGCGCGCTTTTGAAGAATGTCGAGACTGCGCAGGTCTTCGAGAAGAGCGAGGTCAAGGTCTGGGAGTGCCGCAACTGCGGGCACATCGTCGTCGGCACCGCCGCGCCCGAGGTCTGCCCCGTATGCAACCACCCGCAGGCGTATTTTGAAGTCCACGCGGAGAATTATTGAATGGTTTTCACTGTTTAGTCCCCGCAAGGGGACTGAATAGTGCGGAAGACTGAATCGTTACGTTTCTGAAATAAAGCAATACCCCGGAACGCCTGGAACGCTCCGGGGTATTGCTTTATTCGACTGCGATAACCGTCAGCCTGTCACCATCCACGCGGAATTTCACATTTTTTCCGGCGAAGCTCAGGCCGTAGACTCGATCGGGGTCGTGCTGATAGCGCGGCCGGGGATCGTTTGCGAGCACACCGCACAGCGCGGCGCGCTTTTCCTCGGGGATCAGCGCCTCCGTGCCGGGCGCGAAGACGACTTGCAGGGTCTCCCCTGCGTCCAGGGCAAAGCCGCCGAGCGCGTCCGGTTTACAGTCGGCGTAGGGCAGGTAGGGTTTGATATCGTAGATCGGCGTGCCGTCCATGAGATCGGCGCCGCCCACGCGGATCACCGCCCCGCGTGCGGGATCGTCCTCGATGCCGAGCAGCTTCACACAGCTCAGACCGAGGGCGTTTGGGCGGAAGGGAGAGCGCGTGGCGAAGACCCCGAGGCGCGTATTGCCGCCCAGGCGCGGCGGGCGGGCGGTCGGCGACCAGTCCTCACGCACGGCCTCGGAGAACTGCCAGATCAGCCAGAGGTGAGAAAACTGCTCGAGCCCGCGCAGCGCCTCCCTGCGGCGGTAGTCCGGCTCGAACACGATCCGCCCCTCCAGCGCCTCGACGATCCCGGCCTGCCGGGGGATGCCGAACTTGCCGTCAAAATCGCAGCGCAGGCGGGCAATGGGCTTGATGACGTACTCTTCCATACTATAATACTTGCTCCAGCATCCGCAGCGCGCCGAGAGAGAGGAAATTCACCAGCGCGTGCAGCAGCATCGGCGCCCAGAGGGTGTTCGTGCGCTCGTAGAGCCGACAGAGCAGGAAGCCGATGGGCAGGTATTGCAGCACATAGATCCAGGCGCCGGGGTCAAAAATCGCGTAGCCGACGATGTGATAGAGCCCAAAGAGCAGCATACACGCGAGATAGGCGGCGAGGCGGCTTCTTCTCCGCAGCGCGCCGAAGATCCCGGCGCGGAACATACACTCCTCGACCAGCGGGGCGAGGAAAACGACCAGGGCGGTGATCGGCCCGCTGTCGGAGAAGGACATATCCACGACAGCGGCGTTATTGGGGTTCTCGACCTGACCGCTCACGAGCGTCAGAACGGCGCCGACGGCGATATTCAGCAGCAGCATCGCCCCGTAGCTCACGGCGATCTCGAGCACGACGCGCGGGAAGCGGTCAAGGAGCGGATCGAAGTCCCGGCGCAGGAAGCGAAACTGGGTGGCGAGCATCCAGGACGCACCGACGAGATAGACAGCGAGGTTGAGCTGTGTGTCGCCGAGCTGCGGGAAGAGGCGCAGCAGCAGCCAGGGCAGCGCGAACATATGCACCGGCAGCCACAGCAGCGCGCAGAGCCATTGGGCGCGGCTCTGGCGGCTCGTAAAGTCCGGGACTGTCCGGGGATCACGGTTTTCCATCAGCCTTTCGCCTTCCTTTGCAGCTCAAAGAGCAGATTCAGCGCCTCAAGCGGCGTGAGCGTGTTGAGATCGGCGGCGAGCAGCGTCTCGCGCACCTCGTCCGCCGCCATGTCGGCGAAGCTGAGCTGATCGTCCGCCGGGGCGGCGGAGGCGGCGGGCGGGGCGATGCCCTCGGCCTCGAGCTCCTTGAGGTAGGTCTTCGCTTTCTGGATCACCGCGTCGGGCAGCCCCGCGAGCTTCGCGACCTCGATGCCGTAGCTGTCGTCGGCCGCGCCGCGCACGATCTTGCGCAGGAAAACGAGGGTGCCGTTTTGCTTCTTGGCGGTGATGTTGTAGTTGCGCACGCCGGGAACCTCGCCCTCGAGGGCGGAGAGCTCGTGGTAGTGGGTGGCGAACATGGTCTTGGCGCCGAGGCGGCGCTTGTCCGCGCAGTATTCGAGCACGGCACGGGCGATGGCCATGCCGTCGTAGGTGGAGGTGCCGCGCCCGATCTCATCGAGGATCAGCAGGGAATTTGCGGTGGCGTGGCGGAGGATGTTCGCCATCTCGTTCATCTCCACCATGAAGGTGGACTGCCCGGAGGCGAGGTCGTCGGAGGCGCCGATGCGCGTGAACACGCGATCCACCACGCCGACGGTGGCGCTCTTCGCCGGGACGAAGGAGCCGATCTGCGCCATGAGCACGATCAGCGCGGTCTGGCGCATATAGGTGGACTTACCTGCCATGTTCGGCCCGGTCACGATGGCGACGCGGTCGTCGCGGTCATTGAGGAAGCTGTCGTTCGGGACGAACAGCACCTCCTTGAGCGTCTGTTCAACGACGGGGTGCCGCCCCTCGGTGATCGAGAGCTCCCGCGAGGCATCGACCTCCGGGCAGACGTAATTGTTGCGCACGGCGACCTCGGCGAGGGAACAGAGCGCGTCGAGACGCGCCACCGCGTCGGCGGTGGCCTGCACCCGCGCCACCTGCGCGGAGACGTAGTCGCGCAGCTCGCAGAAGATGCGGTATTCCAGGTCGTTGATGCTCTCGCGCGCGGTCAGCAGCGTGGTCTCGAGCTCCTTGAGCTCGGGGGTGAAGTAACGCTCGTTGGAGACGAGGGTCTGTTTGCGGATGTAGTCGTCCGGGATGTTCTCGAGCCCCGCCGAGCGCGGCACGTCGAGGTAGTAGCCGAAGACCTTGTTGTAGCCGACCTTGAGCTTCTTGATCCCGGTGCGCTCGCGCTCGCGCGCCTCGAGATCAGCGATGAGCTGCGCGCCGTTGTCGCGCACGTCGCGCAGGCGGTCGAGCTCCTCGGAGTAGCCGGGGCGGAGCA
This sequence comes from Candidatus Limivicinus sp., assembly GCA_045546335.1. Lineage (GTDB taxonomy): Bacteria > Bacillota > Clostridia > Oscillospirales > Oscillospiraceae > Limivicinus. The sequence continues at coordinate 4,376 of JAZQCO010000080.1, forward strand.
CCCCGCCCTCACGCACGGAGAAGGGAGGCTCGTCGGCGATGGCGCGGTCGAGATGGTAGACGAGATCGTCGAGCGCGTCGAGCGCGGCGATCTCCTGCAGCTCGAGGCAGCGGAAGGGCGCGAGCAGCTCCTTCAGGCGCGGCAGCAGCAGCGCGCAGTTGCACAGCGCGCGCAGATCCTTGCCGCCGGCGGTGCCGTAGACGCAGCGGCCGACCAGGCGCTGCATATCTGAAAACTCGCGCAGCGTCAAAATCAGCTCGCCGCGCGCCACGTTGTCGCGCGTCAGCTCGCTGACCGCGGCGAGGCGGCGCTTGATCGCCACGACGCTCAGCAGCGGCCTCTCCACCCAGGCGCGCAGCATCCGCCCGCCCATGGGGGTTTTGGTGCGGTCGAGCACCCAGAGCAGCGAGCCCTTCTTCTCGCCGCTGCGCAGCGCTTCGGTGAGCTCGAGGCTGCGGCGGGTCGTCCAGTCGAGCTCCATGAAGCGCCCGCCGTGGAACACGTCGAGGCGGCGGATGTGGCTGAGGTCGAATTTCTGCGTCTCGCGTAGATAGTTCAGCAGCGCCCCGGCGGCGGCGACGGCGCAGTCGTCCAGACCGCTCTCATCCACGCTCGAGAAGCCAAACTGCGCGCAGAGCGCCGCGGCGGCGGGAAAGAGCTCGAAATAATCCGCCCCGCCCTCGAGCATGGCGCCGAGCTTGCGGACGAGAAATTCGCCGATCGCGGCGCAGTCGGCGGCGCCGGGGGCGAGCAGCGCCTCGCGCGGGGCGAAGCGGCCGAGCTCGTTGAGAATGTGGCTCACCGCGTCGGCGGGGTAGGAGGCGCAGCAGAATTCGCCCGTCGAGAGGTCGCAGAAGGCGACGCCGCCGCGCTCGGAGAAGAGCTGCACGGCGCAGATGTAGTTCGATTTCCCCTCCTCGAGCATCGAGCTCTCGGTGACGGTGCCGGGGGTGATGATGCGGATGACCTCGCGCGAGACCAGCCCCTTGGCGAGCGCCGGGTCTTCGGTCTGTTCGCAGATGGCCACCTTGTAGCCCTTGGCGATCAGGCGGGCGATGTAGGCCTCCGCGCTGTGATAGGGCACGCCGCACATCGGCACGCGCTCGTCGGGGTCCTCCACGCCGCGGTCGCGGGTGGTGAGGGCGAGATCCAGCTCGCGCGCGGCGAGCTTGGCGTCGTCGTCGAACATCTCGTAGAAGTCCCCCAGACGGAAAAACAGCAGGCAGTCCGGATGCTGCGCCTTGATATCCAGGTATTGCCGCCGCATGGGAGTCAGTTCAGGCATGGCGTGTATCTTCCTTTACTCAATCGTTGCAAACATAGAAATAAAGTGAAAGGGATTAGGGGATAGTCGTAAAGAGAGGATCTGCCCCCCAAACGCGGGGAGCCTAGGCACGTCATCGCGAACCAGTCCGCAGACTGGTGTGGCGATCCGTTCTCCCTCCCTAAACGTGTTGGATTTGTACATAGTATGTAACGAGGCTGGCCGCAGGGAGTACGGATTGCCACGCCAGTGTTGCGACACTGGCTCGCAATGACGTGGTTTGAATATTGCTGTTTCTCTTTTAACTTTTCACTTCTCCGTATAGCGCCCAGGTGTTGCTGTCGGTGATGTTTACCTCGATAAACTGCCCGATCAGGGACGGGTCGCCCTGCAAATGCACGAGGCGGCCGCCGTTTGTGCGCGCGGAGAGGTTGTAGGGCGTGCGGCCGGTCTCGCCGTCCACAAGGACGCGGAGGGTTTTGCCCTCGTACTCGCGGTGCTTCTCACCGGAGATGCGATTTGCAAGCTCGGTGAGTGCGTCGAAGTGCGCCTGCTTCTCGGCGCGGGTGAAGGGATCGGGCATCGAGGCGGCGGGGGTGCCGACGCGCTTGGAGTAGATGAAGGTGAACATCGCGTCATAGCGCACCTCGCCGCAGAGGGAGAGCGTGTCGGCGAAGTCCTCCTCCGTCTCGCCGGGAAAGCCCACGATGATATCGGTGGTGAGCACGAGATCGGGCATATACTGCCGCGCGAGCGCGACCTGCGTGAGATACTTCTCGCGCGTGTAGCTGCGGTTCATGGCCTTGAGGATGCGGTCGCTGCCGGACTGGACGGGCAGGTGCAGATGGTGGGCGCATTTCTCGCACTCCGCCATCGTGCGAAAGAGCTTTTCCGTCGCGTCCTTCGGGTGGCTCGTCATGAAGCGGATCAGGAAGTCGCCGGGAATGTCGTTCACCATGCGCAGGAGATCGGCGAAGTCCACGGGCGAGGCGAGATCCTTACCGTAGGAGTTCACGTTCTGCCCGAGCAGGGTGATGTCCTTATACCCGGCCTCGACGAGCTCGCGCGCCTCGCGCAGCACCTCCTCCGGCTCACGCGAGCGCTCCCGCCCGCGCACATAGGGCACCACGCAGTAGGTGCAGAAGTTGTTGCAGCCGTACATGATCGACAGCCAGCCCTTGACCTTGCCCTCGCGGTACTGGGGGATGCCCTCGGCGACCGCGCCGAAGCTCCTCTCGGCGGCGAAGACGCGCTTGTGCTTTTGCATCACGCGCTGCAAAAGCTCCGGGAAGCGCCAGAGCTCGTGCGGGCCGAAGACGAGATCGACCACCGGGTAGGAGTGCTTGATCTTCTCGGCCATGTGCTCCTGCTGCACCATGCAGCCGCAGACCGCGACGATCTGCCCGGGGTGCGCCTTCTTCGCGTGGTTGAGCGCGCCGACGTTGCCGAGCACGCGCATCTCGGCGTGTTCGCGCACGGCGCAGGTGTTCACGACGATCACGTCGGCCTGAAATTCATCCTGCGTGAAGCCGTAGCCCATCTCGGCGAGATACCCGCGCAGCTTTTCGCTGTCGGCCTCGTTCTGCTGGCAGCCGTAGGTGTCCACCAGCGCGAGCGGGCGGCGGCCGTCGGCGGTCACGGTATCGAAAATCTCCCCGCAGATGCGTCTCTGCCTCGCAAGCGCCTCGGGGGCGATCACAGTGCGTTCGTATTTCATAGACAGGTTCCTTTTTTATGAAGATTATGACAAGATATTTTATCACAAGGGGTATGGAACTTTCAACAAAAATCGTGTATACTGACACGGTAAAACATCGCGAGAAACTGCCCGCCGTAGGGGAGGAGCTTGCCCCTCCCGGCGCGGAAACCCAAACTCCGCAAAACGCCACGGCGAATACGCGATAATTCCGTCATGCTGTAGGGGCGATTCACGAATCGCCCGGCGTGACAGTGAGGGATTTCACATTTCGCCTGGGCGAATACGCAGGCGGTAAATTTTGAGCGCACGGGCGCTTCATGAAGCGCCCCTACACGAAAAACGCAGGTTTCCGCATCTCAGTGGACGGAAGCATGGAAGCAGAAAGGGACACGCTATGTCTGTTATCAATATCCTCTCGCCGCACGTCGCGGATATGATCGCCGCGGGCGAGGTGGTGGAGCGTCCGGCCTCCGTGGTCAAGGAGCTGGTCGAGAACGCCTTCGACGCCGGGGCGCGCAACGTCACCGTGGAGCTGCGCGGCGGCGGGGCGACCTATATCCGCGTGACCGACGACGGCTGCGGCATGGCGCCGGAGGACGCGGGGGTCGCCTTCCTGCGCCACGCGACCTCGAAGCTGCGCGACGAGAGCGGGCTGGAGGCCATCGAGACCATGGGCTTTCGCGGCGAAGCGCTCGCGGCGATCTCGGCGGTCTCGCACATCGAGCTGCGCACGCGCCGCAAGGGCGATGAGAGCGGGACGCTCGTCACGCTCGCGGCGGGGGAGATCGAGGACATGGGGCCGACCGGCTGCCCCGAGGGGACGACGATGATCGTGCGCGACCTCTTTTTCAACACCCCCGCGCGCCTCAAGTTCCTCAAATCCGACCGGGCGGAGGCCTCCGCCTGTGTACAGACCGCGCTGCGCTGCGCCCTCGGGCGGCCGGAGGTCTCCGTGCGGCTGATCCGCGACGGGAAGGAGGAGTTCTTCTCCCCCGGCGACGGGCGGCAGGACTCCTGCGTCTACACCCTGCTCGGGCGGGAGCTCGCCACGACGCTGCTGCCCTGCAAGGCGGCGGACGGCAGCCTGCACGTTACGGGCTATGTATCCTCGCCCTCGGCGGGGCGCGGCAATCGCGGCGCGCAGTATTTCTTCTGCAACGGCCGCGTCATCCGCTCGCAGCTTTTGCAGGCCGCGCTCGAGCAGGCGTATAAAAATACGCTGCTGACCGGGCGCTTCCCGGCCTGCGTGCTGTATCTGGAGCTGGGCTTCGGCAGCGTCGATGTGAACGTCCACCCCGCGAAGACGGAGGTCAAGTTCTCCGCCGAGAAGCAGGTTTTCGATCTGATCTATAACGCCGTGCGCCTCGCGCTCGAGAGCGAGAGGCGCAGCGTGGACATTCAGCCCTCCGTCCAGACGAAAAAGCTGATCGAGCCGAGGCAGGACTTCTACCGCAGCATGAGCAGCGAGAGCTTCCGCGCGGGCGGCTACAGCATCCCGAAGGCGGCTGCGGCGCCCGCCTCCGCCCTGCGCGCCCCGCGCTTTGACGCACAGACGAGCATCGACCTCACGCCGCCGCGCCCGACACCGGTTCCGGGCAAAATCGTCGAAACTTCTCCTGTTTTACCAAGATTTTCAGCAAAAGCTGTGGAAAACTCTGTTCAAACTGTGGAAAACTCACAAGAGGAGCCGCCGCAGCCCGCCTATCGGCTGCTCGGCGAGGCGATGAAGACCTATCTGCTCGTCGAATGCGGCGAGGAGCTGCTGCTGATCGACAAGCACGCCGCGCACGAGCGCATGAATTTTGACCGCCTCAAGGCGCAGGAGCGCTCGATCATGGCGCAGAGCCTGCTCACGCCCGTCCCCCTGCGCGCGACGGCGGAGGATCAGGAGCTGCTGGAGCAAAACGCCGCCCTGCTCGAGGAGCTCGGCTTTGAGATCGAGGCCTTCGGCGAGGGGGACTGGGTGATCCGCTCCGTGCCCGCCGACATTCTCAGCGGCGACGCGCTCGCGGCGGTCGAGGAGATCCTCGAGAAGCTGCGCGCGGGCAAAGCGCCGGACAGGCAGAGCGCGCGGGATGAGATTTTGCACACCGTCGCCTGCAAGGCCGCCATCAAGGCGGGCTGGGACACCAGCGAAGCAGAGCAGCGCCGCATCGCGGAGGCGGTGCTCTCCGGCGAGGTCAAATCCTGCCCGCACGGCAGACCCGTCTCGGTCAGGCTCAGCCGCCGCGACCTGGACAAGATGTTCAAGCGGATCGTATGAAGGAAATACTTGTTGTGTGCGGCCCCACCGCGAGCGGCAAGACGCGCCTCGGCATCGAGCTTGCCAGGCGCCTCGGCGGGGAGATCGTCTCGGCGGACTCCATGCAGATTTACCGCCGCATGGACATCGGCACCGCCAAGGCCACGCCGGAGGAGCGCGCCGAGGCGGTACACCATATGCTGGATATCTGTGAGCCGGGGGAGGACTACTCCGTCTCCCGCTATGTCGAGGAGGCCGGGGCGGTCTGCGACCGGCTGCTCCGGGAGGGGAAAACGCCGATCCTTGTCGGCGGCACGGGGCTCTATATCGACTCGCTCCTCTCCGGGCGGGATTTTGCCGCGCGGCAGGAGGGGGACGAGAGCCTGCGCGCCGCGCTCGAGCGGGACTATGAGCGCCTCGGGGGCGAGCGGATGTGGGAGCGGCTGCGGCAGATCGACCCCGAGCGCGCCGCGAAACTCCATGCCGCCGACCGGCGGCGGATCGTGCGCGCCATCGAGGTCTACACCCTCACGGGCAAGACCATCACGCAGCACGACGCCGAGACCCGCGCCCGCCCGCCGCGCTATCCCTCGCGGCGCTATGTGCTGAACTTTTCGCGGCGCGAGACGCTCTATCGGCGCATCGACCGGCGCGTGGAGCTGATGGCGGCGGCCGGCCTCTTTGAGGAGGTCGAGCGGCTGCTGGACGAGGGACTCTCCCCCGACTGTACCGCCATGCAGGCCATCGGCTACAAGGAGGCGGTGCTCGCGCTGCGCGGGGAGATCACAAGGGCGGAGGCCGTCGCGCTCATCCAGCAAAACAGCCGCCGCTATGCAAAGCGGCAGCTCACATGGTTTCGCCGCTGGGAAAACTGCCACTGGATAGAGTGGGAAACCTCCCCCGATTTTGAAGCCGCACGACTTTCTTCGACCGAGTTTTTACTCGGACGAGGGTATCATGGTATAGCATATCCGCAAGGATAGAAGATCATGTGGAGCGGCAGGAGAATAGCCGCTCTGAAAAAGGAGTTGGCTGAAATGCAGAAAACGCAAAATCTCCAGGACAGTTTCCTCAACCAGTTGAGGAAGGACAAGTCCACCGTCACAATGTTTCTTATGAACGGCTTCCAGCTGCACGGCGTGGTAAAAAGCTTTGACGGATTCACTGTGGTGCTGGATTCCGACGGAAAGCAGCAGCTTATCTACAAGCACGCTATATC
>JAZQCO010000081.1:0-9319 GCA_045546335.1 Candidatus Limivicinus sp.
TGAGAGGGGTTTCTACGAGGCAAGACCCTCTCCGCCCCACGACTTTTCGCTGCGCGAAAAGTGCGCACTGGGGCACCTCTCCCAGAGGGAGAGGCAAGAAGCATTATTTTACATTTTGTTCATTCATGCGTTTGTCGTGTATGGAAGGCATTTCAACTTGACGCGCACGCGAGAGGCTGGTATACTTGCCGTGTACACAGAGAGGCGCACTCCCACCGACTTTGTGCATATGCGACAAGAACGCCCCGGAAAAAATGTGAAAATTTTCTTAAAATTTGTAAAGGTGTTGAAATGTTCACATCTTGCAAAAGATTCAAATCCATGGTAGAATCATTCTGTTACAATAGCAGTCCTGACACGCGCCTGAATCCGGCGGCGCGGTCGGTATCGAATTACACGTTAGAGAGAGGGTTTCGTCTTGAAACGGATCATTCCGCTGATTCTTGTCGTTGCATTGCTGCTGGCGGGGGTGTACTATGTCCGCCGCGCCGATCAGAGCGAGCAGTCGCAGATCGCGACGCTCTATACCGAGGTCGAACCGCTGCAAAAGGAGAAGGCGAACCTTGTCGCCGAACGCAGCAAGCTGGTGGACGACTTCCGCGTGTCGCTGCGTGATGCGAGCACCGTGCAGATTCTCTTCCGCGAGCTGGGGGAGGAAGTGTTTGAGTACGTCTACCCGCTGATGCGCGAGTATGGCGTGACTGGCGTGCTGGGGGTCTCCAGCAAGCAGTTCCCGGGGCGCACGCATATGATGACGGTCGAGCAGTATAACCGCCTGCTGATGGACGGCTGGGGGAGCTGCCTGATCTTTGAAACGGACTACCAGAACCACGTTGACAACTGGCTGAGCTATATGCAGCGCCACCTCGAGCGCGAGAATCTCGCCATGCCGAAGGCGGTTTACTTCCCCGACGGGGGCTATGACGCCGCGTCGATGGACGAGCTGCTTCTCGGCGCGGGGATCGAGACGATCATCCTCAACGCCGCCGACGGCCACAGCGAGACCGTGACGGAGGTGGGCAAGCTCTGGATGACCGGCGCCATGCCCTGGAACTATACCGGCATCGCCGCGGACGTGGCGCTGCTGGCCATCACGGACTCGGCGAACCTCTGCTTCACCGCGAGCATCGAGAACCTCTGGGACGCGATCGAGCCGGAGGCCTTTGCCGCCATGCTCAGCGCGTGGCAGTCGGTGCTGGTGAGCACGCCGATCTCCGATCAGCTTGTGCCGCCCTCGCCCTCGCCGACGCCGAATGTCACCGGCGCGAAGGACGAGCCGGAGGTGGAGCCGATGCTGCGCGTGACGACCTTCGAGAAGGCGCGCGCGGCGCATCTGGAGACGCAGGAGAATCTGAGCCGCATCGTGCAGGAGCACGAGGACGCGATTGCGGAGCTTGACGCGCGCATCGCTGAGCTCGATGCGCAGATCGAAGCGGTGTACAGGAAATGGAACCGCAAGTGACGGAGAGAAGGGATACGCAAAGATGAACAACAACAGAGAAGATGCAGAATTTCAGATTGACATCAGCCGTCTGCTTGCGGCCTTATGGAAGTATATCGCCGTGATCCTGATCGTGGGCATCCTGTTTTCCGCCGCGTTCTTCTTCTACGCGCAGAACTACGTCGCCCCCGTCTATCAGGCGAACGTCCTGCTCTATGTCAACTCCAACGCCGTGAACATCTCCAACACCCTGCGCATCACCACGAGCGATCTGAGCACGGCCTCGAACCTGGTCGATACCTATGTGGCGATTTTGCAGTCGCGTGTCACGATGGAGGCGATAGCCGAGGCGAGCGGGCTGAGCTATTCGTATGAGCGGCTGCGCGGCATGGTCTCGGCGACCCCGGTGAACTCCACCGGCCTGTTCCGTGTGAACGTCACCTCCAATGACCCGGAGGAGGCGCGCAACCTCGCCAATACGATTGCGGACATCCTGCCGCAGAAGATCGTGGATATCATGATGGTCGGCAATGTGGTCGTGGTGGACTACGCGGTCACGCCGCGCACGCGCATCTCGCCGAACTACCTCACCAGCGCCGCCACGGGGCTTGGGGTGGGCGTAGTGCTCGCCGCCGCTGTGGTCGTCCTGCTCGATCTGCTCAACGACGTGATCCGCGACGAGGATTATCTGATGCAGACCTATGACGCGCCGGTGCTCGCGACGATCCCGGATCTGACGGTGCACAGCTCCAAGAGCAGCAAGCGCTACAGCAAATACGGCTATGGCTACGGCTACGGCTATGAACAGGCCGCACGCAAGGCGGCCAAGTCCGAGGAGAAGGGGGGCGAGAAGTGATGGCGGAGAAGAACGAGAAGAACGAAAAGAAGGAAAAGACCTCCAGGCTCAGCAAGGAGCAGCAGAGCATGCTCTGCGATAAGCTGAGCTTTGCCGGGGCGGAGGCGTACAAGCTGCTGCGCACGAATCTGCAATTCACGATGCCGGACAAGGATTGCCGCATCATCGGCATGACGAGCTCCCTGCGCGGCGAGGGCAAGTCCACCACAGCGGTGAACCTCGCCTACACCATCGCCCAGTCGGGCAAGCGCGTGCTGCTCATCGATGGCGATTTGCGTCTGCCCACGATCCACACCAAGCTCTCCCTCACCTGCTCGCCCGGTCTCTCGAACCTGCTCGCCGGTCTCTGCGACGAGCGCGAGGCGCTGCGCGTGTCGAAGTACTATAATAACTGGTACATCCTCCCGGCCGGGGATATCCCGCCCAACCCCTCTGAGCTGCTCGGCTCGGAGCGGATGCACCATGTCATCGACCGCTTCTCGGAGCTGTTTGACTACATCCTCCTCGACCTGCCCCCGGTCAATATCGTGACCGACGCGCTGGTCGTCGCGCCGTGGACGGACGGGCTGCTGCTTGTCGTACGCCAGAACTTCACGACAGGCCGCGCGCTGCATGACTGTATGTATCAGATCGAGCGTGTGAAGGCGCGCTTCCTCGGCTTCATTATGACCGACGCGGACATCGGCGAGCTGACGTATAAGAAGTACGGGCGCTACGGGCGGTATCGCCGCTACACGAACTACGGGCGCTACAGCGGCGGCTATGGCAATTACGGCTACGGCTACGGCAGCGGCTATGGCTACGGCTACGGCGGCTACGGCGCCTCGCGCAGCCGTCCCGACCGGGATACCCGCCAGGCCTTCCGCGACGCGCTGAACCCCGGCGACGAGGATAAGCCCGATCTGTTTGAATGATCGACTTCCACAGCCACATCCTCCCCGGCATTGACGATGGCAGTCAGAGCGTGGAGGAGAGCCTGCGGCTTCTCGAGGCGCTGAGAAAGCAGCGCGTGGATACGGTCGTCGCGAGCTCGCACTATGACGCTTCGCGCTATTCGCCCCGCCATTTTCTCGAGAAGAGAGCCTACGTCTTCCGCCAGCTCGCAAAGGCGCTGCCTGCCGAGCGCCCGGAGATCCTGCTCGGGGCGGAGGTGCTGTATTTCCCCGGTCTCAGCCGTGTTGCGGCGCTGCGGGAGCTGTGCATCGAGGGCACGGACGTGCTGCTGCTCGAGATGCCCTTCGGCTCCTGGACGGAGTACATGGTGCGCGAGGTGCTCGAGCTCGCCCGTTCCGGGGACTTCACGGTGCTCCTGGCGCACGTCGAGCGCTACCTGACGCGGCAGAACCGCCCGTTCTGGGATCGGCTGCTTGCCGACGGCGTGCTCATGCAGTCCAACGCCGACTTCTTCCTCTCCTTTTTCACCCGCGGCAAGGCGCTGCGGATGCTCGAGAGCGGCTATATCCACCTGCTCGGTACGGATTGCCACAACATGACCAGCCGTCCGCCGCGCATGGCGGAGGGGCGCAGGGCGATCCGCGACAAGCTCGGCAAGCGCGCCCTGCGCGAGATCGACGAGCTGGGTGAGACCCTTCTGGAGGGCGCTGTCGGGCGCTGACTTTGTTTTCCCAATCGGCAAAGGCCGATGAGTATAGTTTCATAATGAAAGGATGGTTCTCATGAAAAGATTCCTCTCTATCCTGTTCGCCGTGCTGATTCTGGCGAGCCTGAGCGTGTCTGCGTTTGCCGAGGGCAACGTCTCCAAGCAGGAGAGCACCACGGTCGCCGAGGTCGTCTCCGCTGTTGACGCGGACGAGGCCGATGCCACCGCGAAGCTCGAGATCACCGCGCTGAGCTATGACGACGACGAGGATCTGATCTCCCTGATCGCCGACTTCCGCACGATCTTCGAGGAGAGCGCCGACCTGCAGACCGATGCCGGTGAGCTCGGCGTTGAGATCGGCAGCGCCTTCACTGTCAAGGGCGAGGGCATCAGCTTCCCTGTGAAGGCTGAGCTCAAGCTCGAGAAGTCCAGCTCCTTTGTCTCCCTCATTACGCTTCAGGACGGCAAGTGGGTCGATCTCCACTCCACGGTCGAGGACGGCGTTCTGAGCGCTGAGCTGCCCGGCGAGGGTGTGTACGCCATCGTCGCGCGCATCGCCTATGGCCCTTCCGACGACGGTAACGACTTTCTCGTTGTCGAGGGCGAGTCGAAGTTCGTCGGCAGCGTCGAGGTTCCGGGCGAGCCGACCCTGGTCAAGCTCGACAGAGTTGTGGATCCCGAAGTCGGTATTGTTGTCATCACCCCCTTTGATGAGGAATACAGCATGATCGAGGCCGAGCGTATGCTCTTCACCGAGACTGTGAACGACTTCATTAACGGCTTTGACCAGTTTGTCGAGGAGCACCCCGAGTACGCCGGGACGGCGCCCTCCGAGGCATTCTTCGTCAGCGAGACCAACCCCGCCGTGAAACATCTTCCCGCTGAGGCCACCATGGAGATCAACGATATCGACATCTTCCGTGCGCTGCTGTTCCACACCGACAACGGCTGGGTCGAGCTGGAGGCAACTGTGACCGAGGACGGTTTGCTGAGCTTCAAGCTTCCCGAAGTCGGCACCTACCTCGTCCTCTCCACCGCCGCCTGATGAACTCCTACAGACGCAAGTCTGGGAATGCACGACCCACGCCTTTACTGATCCTTTTAGTGGTCTTGATCGGCGTGGGTCTCTTCTCAGTGTACCTCTGGGACCGGCACGAGCAGAAGCAGGAGGCCGCGCGCTACGAGGGCGAGAGCCTGTACCGCCCGGGGGAGTACTCCTATACGGCGGACGGCGTGAGCTATGGGCTGCGTGACGGGCTCGAGTGCTTCCTGCTGATCGGCCTCGACAAGCTCTCCACGCAAAACCCCGATCCCGAGGCGCACCGCAACCAGCAGCAGGCGGACTTCCTGGTGCTGATGCTCGTGGATCACGCGGATCAGAGCTTCCGCGCCCTGCACATCAACCGCGACACCATGACCACGATCCAGCGCTACGGCCTCGCGGGGATGAAGCTCCAGTCCATGTACGCGCAGCTCGCCCTCGCCCACACCTACGGCAACGGCGGCACACTGAGCTGCCGCTATACCTGCGACGCGGTCTCCGGGCTGCTGCTGGGCGTTCCGATCCGGCACTATATGTCCCTCACCATGGACGCCATCCCTGTGCTCAACGACCTTGTCGGCGGCGTCACCGTCACGATCGAGGACGATTTCTCCCAGGTCGATCCCGAGCTTGTCCAGGGGCGCACGCAGCGCCTCGTCGGCCAGCAGGCGCTGACCTTCGTGCGCGCGCGCGGCAGCATGACCGACAGCAGCAACCTCAAGCGTATGGAGCGCCAGCGCAGCTACCTCGCGGGGCTGTATGAGCAGCTCACCGCGTCCCTGCGCGGCGGCGAGAACTTCTCGATGCGTCTTGCGACGGCGCTGAGCGACTACGCCGTGTCCGATCTCAGTGTGGAGGAGATCTCCGAGCTCGCCGAGCGGATCAAGGACTACCGCTATGAGGGCATAGAGACCCTCGAGGGGGAGGCCGTCGTGGGCGAGCAGTTCATGGAGTTTTACCCTGACCTCGACGCGCTCGAGGCGCAGGTCATCCGTCTGATGTTGACGGAGAACTGAGACTGATGCACAAAAGAAAAGAAGCACGGCATCGCTGACGGACGGCGCGCTTCCGTCTGTCTGCGTATCCGCGCCCCTAAGGAACTGTTCCAAAACAGTTCCTTATCTCGCCCGCAGGGATGCGGCTTGCCCGTTTCCGCCAGGCTGCGGTACGTTCGGGGGGGTATTTTGCCCCTACTATTTTTCTTAGACAGAGGATTCAGATGAATATCTTTCACAGACCCAGGAAAAAGCTCGAGCACTGGCAGATTCTCTCTCTGCTGCTGATCCTGTATGACCTCGTGGCCGTGCAGGCGGCGTACTTCGCGGCGCTCTGGATGCGCTTCGATTTCGCCTATTCGCAGATCGACGCGAAGTATCTGGCGAACTTCATCCGCTTCTCGCCGTTTTACGCGCTGGGCTGCGTGGTGCTGTTCTTCCTGCTGCGTATGTACAACAGTATGTGGCGCTTTGCCAGCTTCACCGAGCTGATGCGCACCTTCCAGGCCTCCGCCACTGCCTCCGTGCTGCATACGCTGCTCATCACCGTCCTCCTCGGGCGGATGCCGCTCTCGTACTACATCATCGGCGCGCTGCTGCAGTTTTGCCTGCTGATCGCCGCGCGCTTTTCCTACCGCGTGCTGCTCTACGAGCGCGCCAAGCGCCGCAAGATGGACGACACCTTCGACCGCGTCATGCTCATCGGCGCGGGCGCGGCGGGACAGATGGTGCTGCACGATTACCTGACCGCGCCCGAGATGCACGAGCGCATCGTCTGTGTGATCGACGACAACCCCAACAAGTGGGGGCGCTCGATGGACAGCGTGCCGATCGTCGGCGGGCGCGAGGATATTCTGCTGAACGTGGAGAAGTACCACGTCGATAAGATCATCTTCGCCATCCCGACCGCGACCGCGGCGGAGAAGCGCGATATCCTCACCATCTGCAAGGAATCCGGCTGCGAGCTCAAGCAGCTTCCGAGCATCAACCAGATCGTCACCGGCAAGGTGCAGATCACCTCGAACATCCAGAACGTCGCGATTGAGGACTTGCTTGGGCGCGAACCGATCCGCACGGACATGACCGAGGTCTTCGACATGATCCACGGCAAGACGGTGCTGGTCACGGGCGGTGGCGGCTCCATCGGCAGCGAGCTGTGCCGCCAGATCGCAGCGCACGGCCCCAAGACCCTGATCTTGCTGGATATCTACGAAAACAACGCCTACGACGTGCAGCTCGAGCTGCGCGAGAAGCATCCCACGCTCGATCTCAAGGTGCTGATAGGCTCTGTGCGCGACAGCCGCCGCCTCTTCCAGATTTTCTCCGACTACCGCCCGCAGATCGTCTATCACGCCGCCGCGCACAAGCACGTTCCCTTGATGGAGGACAGCCCCTGCGAGGCGATCAAGAACAACGCCATCGGCACCTACAAGACGGCGTATGCCGCCATGGTGCACGGCTGCGAGCGCTTTGTGCTGATCTCGACCGATAAGGCGGTCAACCCCACGAACGTCATGGGCGCGAGCAAGCGCCTGTGTGAGATGATCGTGCAGAGCTTCGATGCGAAGATCAAGCAGGGCAAGGCTGCTGAGATCCCGCAGCTCTTCACCCACGTCGGGGCGGAGAACGCGGACAAGGACGGCACAGGCCGCGTCTTCCGCGAGGTGAAGACGGAGTTTGTCGCCGTGCGCTTTGGCAATGTCCTCGGCAGCAACGGCTCGGTCATCCCGATCTTCAAGAAGCAGATCGAGAAGGGCGGTCCCATCACCGTGACGCACCCGGATATCATCCGCTACTTTATGACCGTGCAGGAGGCGGTGAGCCTCGTCATGCTCGCCGGTACATACGCCAGGGGCGGGGAAATCTTCGTGCTCGACATGGGCAGCCCCGTGAAGATCGACGACCTTGCGCGCAACCTCATCAAGCTCTCCGGCTTCCGCCCGGATCTGGACATCAAGATCCGCTATACGGGGCTGCGACCGGGGGAGAAGCTGTTCGAGGAGAAGCTGATGGCGGAGGAGGGGCTGCGCAAGACGGAAAACAAGCTCATCCACATCGGCTGCCCGATCCCCTTCGATACCGACGAGTTCCTGACACGGCTCGATCAACTGATGGAGGCCGCGTATGCGAACAAGCCCGATATCCGCGAGCGCATCCAGGAGATCGTGACCACCTACCACCCCGCCGTGACAGAGCAGGAGCTCACCGCGGCGCACTGAGAGAATATGAAACGCCGGGAGCGTACCATTTCGGTACACTCCCGGCGTTTTTTGCGTGGGGTTCTGTATGGGAAAACCTGACTGAGCTGCGTAGGGGCGCTTCACGAAGCGCCCGGCAGAGGAGGCTGCGTTGTGCACTCTCGCCCGGGCGAATACGAAAACCGTACCTTCCCGCGCTGGGAGGGGCAAGCTCCCCTGCGGCGAAACCGTGAGAGTATCGTCTCTATTCTAATCCGTCGCGCAGCGACACCATAATTTTTCACTTTTCGCTTTTCACTTTTCCAGCCTCCCTCAAGGGGACTGAACAGTGAATTAGTTCCCGATAAACGGGTAATAGGTGTAGAGATCGACGCCGCTGGGGGAGCGCATGATGCCGTCCTGACCGAGGGTGTAGACGAGGCCGTCCCCGGTGCGGTAGGTGTTGTCGGTGTAGCGCGTGAGATAGTGGATCGAGCCGTCGAGGCCGTAGGTGAGGGTGTTCTGCCCGGTGGACTGCGCCTGCGTCTGCGGCGCCGTGGTGTAGAGATCGGCAGAGCCGCTCGCGCGGAAGACTCCGTCCGTGCCCTGCTTGTAGGCGACACCGGCGGCGGTGCGCCAGGTGCCGTCGGAGTACTCCGAGAGCGTGAAGCTCGACCCGGCGGCGTTGTAGGCCGTCGTCGCGCGCCCGGTGGGGCTGCTGACCGTCGCGGGCGTGCCGCCCGTGCCGCTCACGGTGATGGTCGCGGAACCGCTCTTGACCGCCCCGGCGCTGTTGCTGAAGCGGCAGTAGACCCTCCAGCCGTTGAGCGCGGCGGGGATGCTCTCGAGCGTGAGATCCTTGGAGTAGCCGCCGGTGATCTTGAGCGTCGTGAACTCCTTGCCCGCCTGGACGTAGTCGAGGTCGCGCGTGCCGTCGGGGCTTACAAAGTGCCACTCGGCGTAGATGGCGTTCTGGTAGCGCGTGACGAACTGCGCCTTGCCGCCGACCGCCACGGTCTCGCTTGTCGGGTCCTTCGTGACGCGGGGGAGCGCGCTGTTCGTGGCAGGCTGCTGCTGGGCGGGCACGACCGTCGCGCTGCCCGCCGTGCCGCTCACGGTGATGGTCGCGGAACCGCTCTTGACCGCCCCGGCGCTGTTGCTGAAGCGGCAGTAGACCCTCCAGCCGTTGAGCGCGGCGGGGATGCTCT
>JAZQCO010000082.1:0-4186 GCA_045546335.1 Candidatus Limivicinus sp.
TTCAAGTTCAACCGCGCCTACGGCAAGAAGGGGCCGGTGCTGACCTATATCGACGCCGAGCCTGCCCTTGCCCCCGCCCAGGACGTGGCGACGTTCTACTGAGCCCTTTCGATCCGTGCCGCGCAGCGGCACACCACAGTTTTTCACTATTCATGATTTACTGAGTTAAGGACACGCCTATGCGCTATCGCTGCCTGGTCTTTGACCATGACGATACGGTGGTCAACAGCACCGCCACGATCCACTACCCCTGCTTTGCGGAGTTCTTGCGCCGCTTCTACCCGGGCAGGAGCATGACGCTCGAGGACTACTTCATCAAGAACTTCGAGCCGGGCTTTATCCCCATGTGCCGGGAGGACTTCGGCATGGACGAGGAGGCGCTGCGCCGGGAGGGGGAGTTCTGGCGCGCCTGGGTGCGCGAGCATATCCCGGACGCCTACCCCGGCATCCGCGAGATCATGCAGCGCCACAAGGCAAACGGCGGGCTGCTGTGCGTCGTGTCGCACTCCTATGACGACAACATTCGCCGCGACTATCGCTATAACGGCCTGCCCGAGCCGGATCTGGTGTTCGGCTGGGAGCAGCCGATCGAGCGGCGCAAGCCCTCCCCCTGGCCGCTCGAGGAGATCATGCGCCGCTTTGACCTTACGCCGAAGGAACTGCTGATGATCGACGATCTCAAGCCCGGCTATGACATGG
Source organism: Candidatus Limivicinus sp. (assembly GCA_045546335.1). Taxonomy (GTDB): domain Bacteria; phylum Bacillota; class Clostridia; order Oscillospirales; family Oscillospiraceae; genus Limivicinus. The sequence goes on from JAZQCO010000082.1 coordinate 700, forward strand.
CGGCGGAGTGCGGCGTAGACTTCGCGGCGGTGGGCTGGTCGAATGACGTGCCCGCGATCGAAGCCTTTCTGCGCGGCAATTGCAGCCGCTATTTCAAAACCGTGGCGGAGCTCGCCGCCTTTCTGGAGTAAGAAAGATGATGGAGAAACATACACGAACCCTCGCTGCGGCGATGCTTGTGATCTTCGCGCTGCTGCTCGGCGCCGGGCTGCTGCTGGGCGGCTGTCAGCCGGAGCATCTGTCCTACTGCGTCGCCTTCGCGCTCTCGATCCCGGTCGTGGCGCTCTTTGTCTGGTGGCAGAGACGGCCTCGCCGCCGCCCCTCCTGCTGGGAGCGCCTCGGCGCTGTGAAGACCGCGGTGCTGCTGCTTGCGCTCTGCTTTGCGGTGAACCTCGCCTGGGTGCTCTTCTTCCGCCTCGATCCGGACGGCGACTACGCCACCTATTGGCTCAGCGCCAACGGCTTGGCCGGAACCGGGGACGGCGCGAACTGGTCGTATGTGGCGATGTTTCCGCATATCCTCGGCTACTCCGCGTTCTTGAGCCTCTTTTTGCGCCTCTTCGGGGCAAGCGCCCTGCTTGCGCCGATCCTGAACGTCTGCCTCACGACGCTCTCGGGCTTTTTCCTGTTTCGCCTCGCTCTGCGCTGGCGCGGGCTCAATCAGGCGGCGTTTGCGCTGCTGATCTGGGCGCTGCTGCCATCGAAGCTCTTTTATAACGCCATGGTGCTCTCCGAGCCCTACTACACCTGCCTGCTGCTCGCCGCGCTCGATGTGACATCGCTGGTCGAGGCGCGCAGACCCGCCCTCGGCAGGGCGGCGCTGCTGGGTGTGCTCGCGGGCGCGCTCCTGCGCCTTGTGCAGACCGCGCGGCCGATCGCGGCGGTGCCCATCATCGCGCTGCTGATCTGGATCGTGTGCCTGCGCACGGAGAGAGGGAGAGAGGACACGCGGCGCTATGTCGCCTTCACGGCGCTGCTGCTCGCCGTCTATCTTGTGACAGGGCCGCTCTGGACGGCCTATGAGACGCGCGTGTTCGGCGAGAAGCCCGCGTCCACGCCGGTCTACAGCTTCTATGTCGGCCTCAATCCCCAGAGCCTCGGCAGCTATTCCAACGAGGATATGGCGCTTTTGCAGCACTACCGCTACGATTTCGAGGGCGGCAGTGCCGAGGCGGCGCAGCAGCAGATGCGCGAGGAGCTGAAGGCGCGCTTCGAGAGCGGGGAAGTGCCCTATGGGCGGCTGCTCGTCAACAAGCTGCGCAACTTCCTCGGCTATGACGAGGGCGGCGCGTTCTATTCCCGCGCGGGGCTGCGCGACAGGAGCTATCAGGTTCTGGCGCTTGTGAGCAATATCTGCTACTACGCCCTCGGTATCCTCGCCCTGGTGGGCTGCTGGATCGTCTACAGCGAGGGCGAGCGGCGCACGCTCCTGCTCGCGCCGCTGTATGTGATCGGGCTGAGCCTCGCCCAGCTTCTGGTCGAGGTCGCCGCGCGCTACCACTATTCCACCCTGCCCATGCTGATCCTCCTCGCCTGCTGCGCGGTGCACAAGCAGCGGGAGAGCTGATAAAGGAGTTGCCATGCGTTCTCTGCCTGTATTGTATATCGTGATCCCCTGCTACAACGAGCAGGAGGTACTGCCCATCACCGCGCCGCTGTTTCTCGAAAAACTCAGACAGCTCAGCGCGGGCGGGCAGATCCACCCGGACAGCCGCATCCTCTTTGTCAACGACGGCAGCCGGGATCGCACCTGGGAGATCATCTGCGAGCTCGCCAGGGCGGACGAGCGCTATCTCGGCATCAGCCAGAGCCGAAACCGCGGGCATCAGAATGCTGTGCTCGCCGGGCTCATGGAGGCGCGGGAGCGCTGTGATATCACGATCTCCATTGACTGCGACGGGCAGGACGACATCAACGCCATGGACGAGATGGTCGCCGCTTACCGCGACGGCTGCGAGGTCGTCTACGGCGTGCGCTCGAGCCGTGAGAGCGACACCTTTTTCAAGCGCTTCACGGCGCAGAGCTTCTATAAATTCCTCGCCGCGCTCGGCGCGGAGGTGGTCTATAACCACGCCGACTACCGCCTGATCAGCGCGCGCGTGCTCAAAGAGTTTGCCAACTTCCATGAGGTCAACCTCTTCCTGCGCGGTCTCGTGCCGCTCGTGGGCTTCAAGAGCTGCTGCGTCAGCTATTCCCGCGCCGAGCGCATCGCCGGGGAGAGCCATTATCCGCTCAAGAAAATGATCGCCCTCGCCGTGGACGGCATCACCAGCCTCTCGGTCAAGCCGCTGCGGCTGATCACGGGCTTCGGCTTTTTCGTGGCGATCGTGAGCTTTCTGTGCGGCCTCTGGGCGCTGATCGCGGCGCTCGTGGGGCGTACCGTGCCCGGCTGGGCGAGCATGACGTGTATCGTCTGCTTTGTCAGCGGCGTGCAGCTCATCTGCCTTGGCATCATAGGCGAGTATATCGGGAAAATTTATATGGAGACCAAGCAGCGCCCGCGCTATATCATCAGCGAGCGGACGTGGGAAGATTCTTAAGCTTTCTAAAGTTCCCGCGCGCAAAACCGCTCGGCTCTTGACGAAAGCGGGAAGCGGTTGTATTATCAATGTGTAGATAAATGTGTAAATTCTGGTTACGACCTGACGATAGATGGGAGGAAACCAATGAGTAAATTATTTGAAGTGACCTGCCGCAACTGCGGTGCGAGCTTTTCCGCGCTGCGCACGGAGTGTCCCAACTGCGGCACCCGGCGCGTCATGCAGAGCGGGCGCACCCCCGCGCCGACCCCCGCCAAGGTGCAGGGCACGGCGGCCTATGAGCGGGAGGAGACCAATACCCGCTGGCAGTTGATCTTTGGACTGATCCTGGTCGTCGCGGTGATCCTCGCGGTGATCGTGATGGTGTCCACTACGCTGACCGGGCTGGACGCGCAGACCTCCAACGGCCGCCGTCTGCCCACGACCCCGACCCCTGTCGCGGCGACGGATGACCCGATGCTGTATATCGAGTCCGCGCCGACCCCGTCCCCGACCCCGACCCCGACGGTGGAGTCGATCAAGATTTTCTTCTACAACACGGAGCTTACGGAGGACAAGGGCGGCTTCACGATGTACGAAGGCGACGAGGCGCTGAAATTCTCCGCGAAGGCCTATCCCGCCGACACCTTTGCCGACGCGACCTTCGAGTGGTGGACGGATGACCCCGACTGCCTGCAGCTCACGCCCGGCGAGGGCGGCAAGGAGTGTGAGGTCAAGATCCTGCAAGCCAAGTCCGGCGGCACACGGCTTCATGTGAGCTGCTACGGCGTGGACTACTCGATCCCCGCTTACCTCGCAAAAAAGTAAACACACAAGCAACGCGCCCCCATCGCACTTGAATGTGCCGAAAAAACTCTCTACCACAGCATTGTCATAGCAGTTGCCCCGGCGGGACATGCTTTGCTGGATTTGCCAGAAGGCCATAAAATCGTGGTATCGATACGTTC
>JAZQCO010000083.1:0-3691 GCA_045546335.1 Candidatus Limivicinus sp.
TCCCGGCTCCCCTGTTAGGGGAGCTGTCGCGAAGTGACTGAGGGGCTGCCCCCCCCGTCCCAGTGTGCACACTGGGGCACCTCCCCTTTCAGGGGAGGCAAAATGTTCCCTGTATATGCCTCCCGCTCTTACCGAACCGAGAACATCAGGTCGCCGTAGGACGGGTAGGGCCAGTAGGACGCGGCGGTGTGGGTCTCCAGCTCGTCGATCACGGCGCGCAAGTCCTCCATGCAGGCCATGACGCGCTCCTTGTACCCGCGCGCCTTCTCGAGCGTATCCTCCAGCGCCGCCACCTCCCGCAGCGCATCCTCCAGCTCCCGCGCCTTACCGACCGCGCGGGCGGTCAGCTCGCTGACGATCAGGCTCTCCTCTGCCTCGAAGCTGTAGTCGATGCGGCTGCTGAGCGTCTTCTTCGCCAGCGCCGTGTCCACCAGCGTCTTGGCGTAGACGCTCGCGGCGGGCAGGATATCGCGCCGCACCATGTCGAGCATGGTCGCCGCCTCGATACGCAGCACCTTGCAGTAATTGTCCAGCTTGATCTCGTAGCGCGCGCGCATCTCCGCCTCGGTATAGACATGATGGCGCGTGAAGAGCGCGACGTTCTTCTCAGCCAGATAACAGGGCACGCAGTCGGGCGTGGTGGGCAGGTTCAGAAGCCCGCGCCGCGCGGCCTCCCTCACCCAGGCCTCGTCATAGCCGTTGCCGTTGAAGATGATGCGCTTGTGCTTACGGATCACGCCGCGGATCAGCTCATGCAGCGCCGCCTCGAAGTCCTCCGCGTGCTCGAGCGTGTCCGCGTACTGGCGCAGCGACTCCGCGACCGCGGTGTTCAGCACGACGTTCGGCCCGGAGATGGACTGGGATGAGCCGAGCATCCTGAACTCGAACTTGTTGCCGGTGAAGGCGAAGGGCGAGGTGCGGTTGCGGTCGGTCGTGTCGCGCGGAAACTTGGGCAGGACGTGGACGCCCACCTTGATAAGCTCCTTCTCCGTGCTGCCGTAGGGCTGATCCTCCTCGATGGCGGTGAGGATGTTCTCAAGCTCCGTGCCGATGAAGATCGAGACGATGGCCGGGGGCGCTTCGTTCCCGCCGAGGCGGTGATCGTTGCCCGCCGAGGCCACGCACAGCCGCAGCATATCCTGATAGTCGTCCACCGCCTGCAGCACCGCGCACAGAAAGAGCAAAAACTGCGCGTTTTCCGCCGGGGTCTCGCCCGGCTCGAGGAGGTTCACCCCGGCGTTGGTGCACATCGACCAGTTGTTGTGCTTGCCGCTGCCGTTCACGCCCTCGAAGGGCTTTTCGTGCAGCAGGCACACCATGTCGTGCTTGCGGGCGATCTTCTGCATCAGCTCCATGGTGAGCTGGTTGTGGTCGGCGGCGATGTTCGTAGTCGTAAAGATCGGCGCGAGCTCATGCTGTCCGGGCGCGGCCTCGTTGTGCTCGGTCTTCGCCATGACCCCGAGCTTCCACAGCTCCTCGTTGAGCTCCTTCATAAACGCCTGCACGCGCGGCTTGATCGCCCCGTAATAGTGGTCGTCCAGCTCCTGCCCCTTGGGAGGCTTGGCGCCAAAGAGCGTACGCCCGGTGTAGAGCAGATCCTTTCGCTTCTCGCAGACCTTGCGGTCGATCAAAAAATACTCCTGCTCGGGGCCGACCGTCGTGCGGATGGAGCTGACCTCGGTGTTCCCGAACAGCCGCAGGATGCGCAGCCCCTGGAGGTTGATGGCCTCCATGGAGCGCAGCAGCGGCGTCTTCTTGTCCAGCGCCTCGCCGCCGTAGGAGCAGAAGGCGGTCGGGATGCAGAGGATGCCGTCCTTGATAAAGGCGTAGGAGGTCGGATCCCAGGCGGTGTAGCCGCGCGCCTCAAAGGTGGCGCGCAGACCGCCGGAGGGAAAGCTCGAGGCGTGCGGCTCGCCCTGGATCAGCTCCTTGCCCGAAAACTCCATGATGACCCGCCCGCCGTCCACCGGGGAGATGAAGCTGTCGTGCTTCTCGGCGGTGATGCCGGTCATGGGCTGGAACCAGTGGGTGAAGTGCGTCGCGCCCTTCTCGATCGCCCAGTCCTTCATGGCGTTTGCCACGACGACGGCGGTATCGCTCTCCAGGCGGCTCCCGTCCTTCATCGAGCGCTGCACCTGTCGAAAGACCTCCTTCGGCAGACGCGCGCGCATCACGGAATCGTTGAAGACCATGGAGGCGAAGGAATCGGTAACAGTACTCATGGCGTGACCACCTTTCAGGCGTTAATCATAATAGGGTATTTTAGGCGAGAATCGCCGCGCTGTCAAGAATTTTTGCGCGGGAGTTCAGGACGAAAGTGCATAAAAGCCGCCTCCCGGATCGGGAGGCGGCTCGTGATTGATGCGCTTGTCAGTTTATCTGGCAGAAATTACTTGTTCTGGTTGAAGGTCTTCTTGGCCTCTTCCCAACCGGCGGCGAGAGCCTTGAAGCCCTTCTGCGCGACGGCGGAAGCAGTCCCGGCATAGGCCTGGAGCTTCTCGGTGGCGTCCTTCAGTGCGGCCTTCGCGGCCTCGACCTTGGCATCGACATCGATCTCGATCTCGATCTGGTTGGCCTTGGCAGCCTCCTGCTCCTTGGACTCCTTGATCGCAGCCTGGGCGGCGGCGAGACGGGCGATGGGAACGCGGAAGGGGCTGCAGGAGACGTAGTCCAGACCGACCTTGTGGAAGAACTCGACGGAGGTGGGATCGCCGCCGTGCTCGCCGCAGACACCGAGGTGCAGGTCGGGACGGGTGGCGCGGCCGAGGGTCGCGGCCATCTTCACCAGCTTGCCGACACCGATCTGGTCAACGCGGGCGAAGGGATCGCTCTCGTAGATCTTCTTGTCGTAGTAAGCGCCAAGGAACTTACCGGCGTCGTCACGGCTGAAGCCGAAGGTCATCTGGGTCAGGTCGTTGGTGCCGAAGGAGAAGAACTCGGCTTCCTTGGCGATATCGTCCGCGGTCAGAGCGGCGCGCGGGATCTCGATCATGGTGCCGACCTTGTACTTCATGTTGGAGCCGGCCTCGGCCAGAACCGCATCGGCGGCCTTGACAACAACGTCCTTGACGTACTTGAGCTCCTTGACCTCGCCCACCAGCGGAATCATGATCTCAGGAACCATGGTCCACTCGGGGTGACGAGCCTGGACAGCCAGCGCGGCCTTGATGACGGCGCGGGTCTGCATCTCGGCGATTTCGGGATAGGTGACGGCCAGACGGCAGCCACGGTGACCCATCATGGGGTTGAACTCGTGCAGGGAGGCGATGATCGCCTTGATGTCGGCGACGGTCTTGCCCTGCGCCTCGGCGAGAGCCGCGATGTCCGCTTCCTCAGTGGGAACGAACTCGTGCAGAGGGGGATCGAGGTAGCGGATGGTGACCGGGCAGCCTTCCATGGCCTCGTAGATGCCCTCAAAGTCGGACTGCTGCATGGGCTCGAGCTTCGCAAGAGCCGCGACACGCTCCTCAACGGTGTCGGCGCAGATCATCTCGCGGAAGGGAGCGATACGGTCGGCGTTGAAGAACATGTGCTCGGTACGGGTCAGACCAATGCCCTGGGCACCCAGCTCGCGCGCCTTCTTGGCGTCCTTCGGGGTATCGGCGTTGGTGCGGACCTGGAGACGGCGATACTTGTCCGCCCAGGCCATGATGCGGCCAAACTCGCCGGCGATGGTGGCATCGACAGTGGG
>JAZQCO010000084.1:0-66904 GCA_045546335.1 Candidatus Limivicinus sp.
ACTCATAGGGCACAGCGTACATATAGGCCTTGCCGGGCATGGTCTGGTGGAAGGCGGTGTCGAACACGGCGACCATGGGCACGTCGCCCATCACGTCGCGGCAGGCCTTGATGCCGGTGATGTTGGCGGGATTGTGCAGCGGGGCGAAGGGGATGCACTCCTCGATGGCGGCCATGACGGCGTCGTCGATGCGGACGGAGCTGGCGAACTTCTCACCGCCGTGAACAACGCGGTGACCGACCGCGTCGATCTCCTTCATGGAGCTGACAACGCCGTACTCGGCGCTGGTGAGCTTGTCGATGACGGCGGCGATCGCCTCAGAGTGGGTGGGCATGGGCAGATCCTCGTTGAAGACGGGCTTGCCGCCGATAAGCGGGCTGTGCTTGAGGTGGCCGTCGATGCCGATGCGCTCGCAGAGACCCTTGGCGAGGACGGCCTCGGTCTCCATGTCGATGAGCTGGTACTTCAGGGAGGAGCTGCCGGCGTTGATGACAAGAATTTTCATGAAATCGGTTCCTTTCTCTTGTAATAAGAAATAAAATTGTTTACAATGCGCATGGAACTATTCTAAACCATTTTTCTGAAAAGGTAAAGTGTTTTCTTTATGATTCTGGGAACGGTGTGTGAATTTAATCCCCTGCACCGCGGGCACGCGCATCTGCTGGCGGAGAGCCGCCGGGCGGCGGGGGAGGAGAGCGTGTTCGTGTGCGTCATGTCGGGCGACTATGTGCAGCGCGGCGAGGCCGCCTATTGGCCGAAGCATCTGCGCGCCGAGGCGGCGTGCCGCGCCGGGGCGGATCTCGTCGTCGAGCTGCCCCTGCCCTGGGCGCTCAGCTCGGCGGAGGGCTTCGCGCGCGGCGGCGTGGGGCTGCTCGCCGCTCTCGGGGTCGAGCGGCTGTGCTTTGGCAGTGAGAGCGGCGACACGGCGGCGCTTGAGACGCTGGCGGAGACGGTGTCCGACCCGGCGTTCACCGAGGCGGTCAAGGTGCGGCTCAAGGCGGAGGGGGCGCTCTCCTTCGCTGCTGCACGGGAGAGGGAGGCTGCGGCGCGCCTCGGCGAGAGCGCGGCGCTGCTGCACAGCCCGAACGACATCCTCGCCGTCGAATACTGCAAGGCGATCCGGCAGGGCGGCTATGCGATGGCGCCCTTCGCGGTGCGCCGCGTCGGGAGCGGACACGATCAGGCGGGGGACTCCGCCTCGGCGCTGCGCTCGCGCTATGCGGCGGGGGAGAGCCTTGCGGGCTTCCTGCCGGCGGAGGCGGCGGCGCTCTTCGCCGCCGCGCCGCGCCGGGACGCGCGGCTTTTCGAGGCGGCGCTGCTCTCGCGGCTGCGCCTGCTGGACGAGGCGGCGTTTTGCGCCCTGCCCGACGCGGCGGACGGCCTCGGAGAGCGCCTGTATGGCGCGGTGCGCGCGGAGGGGAGCCTCAAAGCCATCCACGCCGCCGCGCAGACGCGGCGCTATCCGCTCGCGCGCGTGCGGCGGCTGTGCCTTGCGGCCTGCCTCGGCCTGCGCGCGGGGATGGCGGACGGCACGCCGCCCTTCGCCCGCGTCCTCGCGGCAAACGCGCGCGGACGCGCCCTGCTGCGTCAGCGCGCCGGGGCGTTCCCGATCCTGACAAAGCCCGCCGCCGTGCGCTCGCTCGGCAGAGAGGCGCAGGCGCTCTTCACCCTCGGGGCGGACGCGCACGATCTCTACGTCCTCGCCTATCCGGACGCGGCGCGGAAAATACCCGGCGAGGACTGGCGAACAGGCCCCGTGATCGTATAAGAATGCGTGTTGAGAAATCCCGAAGAGTGTGCTATACTGATATGAACAAAAATTTCGTGGAGAGAGCCTATGTTTGAATCGCTCAGGAGCGTGCAAAACCAATACGACGAGCTCTGCGCGCGGATGCAGGAGCCGGAGACCTACGTCGACCCCAAGCGCTACGCCGCCTGTGAGCGCGAGGCGCGGCAGCTCCAGCCGCTGGCGGAGGCGTATGCCGCCTGGCTGAAGGCGGGGGACGAGCTCGCGGAGGCGGAGGCGCTGCTGGACGATCCCGAATTCCGGGAGCTTGCACAGGAGGAGCTGCGCGCCGCGCGAGGCGAGCGCGAGCGGCTGGAGGAGACGATCAAGCTGCTTCTGCTGCCCAGAGACCCCAATGACAGCAAAAACGTCATTGTGGAGATCCGCGGCGGCGTGGGCGGGGAGGAGAGCATGCTCTTCGCGGCCGACCTCTACCGGATGTACGCCATGTACGCCGAGCGGCACGGCTGGCGCGTCGAGATCGCAAACCTCAGCGAGACGGAGCTGGGCGGCATCAAGGAGGTCAGCTTCGTGATCGAGGGCGAGGGCGCGTGGTCGCGCCTCAAGTTCGAGGCGGGCGGTCACCAGGTCAAGCGCGTCCCGAAGACCGAATCCAGCGGCAGGATACACACCTCCATGGCGACCGTGGCGGTGCTGCCCGAGGTGGAGGAGGTGGACTTCCGGCTCAACATGGACGAAGTGCGCATCGACACCTACCGCTCCTCCGGCGCGGGCGGGCAGCACGTCAACAAGACCGAGAGCGCCATCCGCGTCACCCACATTCCGACGGGGCTGGTGGTGGAGTGTCAGGACGAGCGCAGCCAGTATAAGAACAAGGATCGCGCCCTGCAGATCCTCCGCTCCAAGCTCTACGAGCAGGAGCAGGCGCGGCAGAGTGCCGCCGTCGCCGCCGAACGCAAGAGCCAGATCGGCTCGGGCGACCGCAGCGGCAAGGTGCGCACCTACCGCTATCAGGAGAAGATCGTGGTCGATCACCGCCTGGAGGGCGAGAGCAAGACCTTTCCCCTCCTCGCCGTGCTCGACGGGGATCTCGACGCGCTGCTCGACGCGCTCATCACCGCCGATCAGGCGGAAAAACTGAGAAACCAGGCGAAAGCATGAAGACACTGTGGATCAGGGAGAATATCGAAGACGCCGCCGCGCTGCTGCGCGAGGGCGCGCTTGTCGCGGTGCCGACCGAGACGGTCTACGGCCTTGCGGGAAACGGCCTCAACGAACAGGCAGTGCGGGAGATCTATGAGGTGAAGGGGAGACCCGCAGTGAAGCCCCTTTCGCTGATGGTGCCTGACGCGGAGGCGATGGCGCGCTACTGCGAGGACATCCCGCCCCAGGCGTACACGCTCGCCGCGCGCTTCTGGCCGGGACCGCTGACCCTCGTGATGAAGGCGAAGGACGCGGTGCCCGCGCTCGTGCGCGCGGGCGGGGCGACCGTGGGGCTAAGGTGCCCCGATCACCCGCTGACGCTCGCGCTGCTCAAGGCGGCGGGCGTACCCTTTGCCGCCCCCTCGGCGAACCCCTCCGGCGCGGAGAGCCCGAAGGACGCCGAGACGGTGCGCGGCTACTTTGACGGCAAAATCGCCGCCATCGTGGACGGCGGCCCCTGCGGCCTCGGGCGCGAGAGCACGCTGCTCGATCTCAGCCGCACGCCCTACCGCGTGCTGCGTCAGGGGGCGCTTGCGGAGGAGGAGATCGCCGAGGCGCTGGCCGAGGCGATGACCGTCGTCGGCATCACGGGGCCGAGCGGCGCGGGCAAGACCACCGCCCTCGCGGAGATCGAAGCGCGCGGCGGCCTTGTGCTCGACTGCGACGCGATCTATCACGAGCTGCTCGAACGGGACGAGGGGCTGCTGCGCGAGCTGGACGCGGCCTTCCCCGGCACGGTGAAGGCGGGGCGGCTTGAGAGAAGGGCGCTCGCCGCGCGTGTCTTCTCCGACCCGGCGGCGCTCGCGGCGCTCAACGCCCTCACGCACCGCTGCGTCGGCGCGGAGGTCGCGCGGCGGCTGCGGGACTTCGCCATGGCGGGCGGGCGGCTTGCCGCCATCGACGCGATCGCCCTGATCGAGAGCGGCCTTGCCGCGCGCTGCCGCGCGACCATCGCCGTGCTCGCCCCGCGCGAGATGCGCCTTGCGCGCATCATGGCGCGCGACGGGCTTGACCGCGCCGCCGCCGAGAGGCGCGTGGACGCGCAGAAGAGCGATGCGTTTTTCCGCGAACACTGTACCTACAGCCTGGAGAATACCGGCGAGAGCGCCGCGTTCCTCCGGGAGATAAAGAACATATTGAAGGAGTTATACCATGACTGAACTGCGTGACACCCTGTTTTCCGAACGAAAGAACGGCTATGACCGCATCTCCCTGGAGGAGCGTGTGGAGAGCGAGCGCTACTGCAAGAACTATATGGAGTTTCTCGACCGCGCCCGCACCGAACGCGAGGCGGCTGCCCTGACCGCAGAGCTCGCCGAGGCTCGCGGCTTTGTGCCCTATGTGCCGGGGATGGCGCTCAAGGCGGGGGACAAGGTTTATACTGTCAACCGGGGCAAGTCCGTGATGCTCGCGGTGATCGGCAAGAAGCCCCTCAGCGAGGGCGCGCTGATCGCCGGGGCGCATATCGACTCCCCGCGCCTCGACCTCAAGCCCAATCCGCTCTATGAACAGGACGAGCTGGCCTTCCTCAAGACGCATTACTACGGCGGCATCAAGAAATATCAGTGGCTCGCGACCCCGCTGGAGCTGCACGGCGTCGTCGTGCTCAAGAGCGGCGAGACCGTGCCTATCGCCATCGGCCGCGAAAAGGACGAGCCGCGCTTCGTCATCACCGACCTGCTGCCGCACCTGGCGCAGGAGCAGATGAAGAAGACGCTCTCCGAGGCCGTCACCGGCGAGGGGCTGACGATCCTGATCGGCTCGGCGCCCTACGCCGACGAGGGCAAGGATCGTGTGAAGCTCGCGGTGCTGAGCATCCTCAACGATCTCTACGGCATGACCGAGAGCGACTTCCTCTCGGCGGAGCTGAGCGCGGTGCCCGCCGTCGATGTCTGCGAGGTCGGCATCGACCGCTCGATGATCGGCGGCTACGGGCAGGACGACCGCGTCTGCGCCTTCGCGGAGCTACAGGCGCTCTTCGATGTCGAAGCGCCCGAGAGAACCTGCGTGTGCCTCTTCGCGGACAAGGAGGAGATCGGCTCCGAGGGCGTGACGGGGATGCAGAGCGCCGCCTTTGACACCTTCATGGAGGATCTGTGCGAGGCGCAGGGCGTGAAGCTGCGCCGCTGCTTTGAAAAAAGTATCTGCCTCTCGGCGGACGTGACCACCGCCTTCGACCCCCTCTATCCCGAGGTGTTCGAGAAGCGCAACGAGGCGCTTCTCAACTACGGCGTGGGCGTTTGCAAGTACACCGGCTCGCGCGGCAAGTACAGCACGAGCGACGCCTCGGCGGAGCTGGTCGGCTGGCTGCGCCGCGTGCTCGACGAGGCCGGGGTCGTCTGGCAGCTCACCGAGATCGGCAAGGTCGATCAGGGCGGCGGCGGCACCATCGCGCGCTTCATGGCCACGCGCAATATCGACACCATCGACGCGGGCGTGCCGGTGCTGAGTATGCACGCGCCCTTCGAGGTCGTCGGCAAGCTCGACTGCTACATGACCTACCGCGCCATGCTCGCGGCCTATCAGGCGAAGGACTGAGTACCTATGAGACGGAAGCTGAGTTTCGGCGGCGTGCTGCTGCGTATCCTCGCGGCGCTGCTGGCGCTGGTGCTGCTCGCGGCGGCGGTCTTCTTCGGCGTGCCGCTGCTTGAGCGCGGCGATACGCGCGCCGTCCCCGGTTCGGCGGACTGGATGGCGGAGCTCGACGATGCCCTGCCGCTCAACCGCATTACTCTGCCCGGCACCCACGACAGCGCCACGCAGTACTGCCAGCTCGCCTTTTTCTCCAAGTGCCAGGGGCTCTCGATCACCCGGCAGCTTGAGGCCGGGGCGCGCTATCTGGATATCCGCCTTGGGGTGGATGAACATAACGGCATTTTCAAGCTGATGCACGGCTTTACAAGCTGCAAGCCCTCGGCGTTCTCGATGGACGCGCTGTACCTTGACGATATGCTGCGCGAGTGCTACGCCTTTGTGGTGCAGCACCCGACCGAGACGGTGCTCTTCGCCGTCAAGCAGGAGCACGGGGAGGAGAGCGTGGAGACGTTCGAGACGATGCTGGACGCCTATCTGCGTGAGCACCCGGACTTCTGGCTGCTCACCGACACGATCCCGACGCTCGGCGAGGCGCGCGGCAAGCTGGTGCTGCTGCGCCGCTATCCGGACGCGGCGGGACTTGGCGAGCGCGCGGGCATTCCGCTCGCGTGGGAGAGCCAGAGCGGGCACGATGACGTGAGCAGGAACGTCACGGCGGAGGAGCAGGGCGGCTTCACCCTCTGGGTACAGGATCGCTATGAGTACGCCATCGAGGACAAGTGGGCGGCCTTCCTGCTCGGTATGGCGGAGAGCCGCGAGCGGCGCGGCGAGGGCGATATCGCGCTGCACTTTCTGAGCACCAAGGGCACGGCGGCCTACGGGCATCCCTACGCCTTCGCCCGCGCGCTCAACGCCAGAGTTTCGGAACAGGCGAGCTTTGACGGCTGGGTCGTGCTCGACTTTTTGAGCGCACCGCTCGCCGAGAGGATTTACGCGGTCAATTTCAGATAAAATGACAAAAAGGAGAGGAATCACCATGCTGAAAAAACTGCTGAGCAAGCTCAAGGAGCTCTTTAGCACCCAGGCGAAGAAGAGACTGAAAAAGAAGCTCAAGAAAAAGCTGCGCCGTCTGCTGCGCAAGGTGCTGACCTGCGCGCTGCTGGCCTGCACGGCGTACCTGGCCTATGCCCACCGCCGTCTCATTCTCGCAAAGCTCCTCCACAAGCCCCTCCCGGCAGGCGAGTGCCCGCGCAAGCACCTGTTTTGCAAGAAATAATAAGCACAGGGGCGGATAACTATCCGCCCCTGAATGTTATTTGATTTCCTGTTCAAGCGCATCGAACTCCGGCGTGGAGAAGAACTCGCCCAGTGTGATCTCCAGCCCGTCACAGAGCTTTTTGATGGTCAGGATCTTCGGGTCGCTGCTTCTGCCGTAGAGGATGTTCTTCACGGAGGATGGCGGCAAGGCGCACAGTGTCGCGAGCTTGTTGATAGAGATATTCCTCTGCGCACACAGGAAGAGAATCCTGTTTTTGATGACTGTGATCGTGTCCATATCATCGCCGTCCTTTCTTTTGCAAGCATAAAAGAATCCGCTTGCAAAAGTAGGCTATCCATGCTACTATTTAGGCTATACATAGCCTAAAAAAGAAGGACGAGGATATGGACTATAGAAAAGACCTGCTGCTGGCCTCGGCGGCTGCCCTTGGCTCCCCTGAAAGGGGAGCTGGCGCGGCGCGTTCCCCGCAAGCGCCGTGACTGAGGGGTCAGCCCCCCTCCGCCCCACGACTTTTCGCTGCGCGAAAAGTGCGCACTGGGGCACCTCCCCTTTCAGGGGAGGCATAAGAGTAGCGAAAAATTGCGGCTTCGTTGCAGCGATCTCGCCGAGGGCGGCGTCCGCTACAAAAAATACACAAAAATACACCGTCTCCCCGAGGGGAAACGGTGTATTTTTCTAACCGGTTTTACAGCCAGCTTCGCTAGAAAATGCTAGGACGATGACTTTGTTGCCTGCTCAACGTCCGACTACCATGCCGCCGGGTGGCCCGCAAGTGAATTGTGCTTGCTCTACAGGTTAAGGTGCCGATTACACCGATGGGTGCCGCCCATCTCCTGATTTATATATACCACAGGATTGGAAGGATGTCAAGCAGATTTTCGTCAAATCAGACAGATTTTTTTATCCGCCCTCATTGCAGTCTGTATAAATCACCGGAAATCAAGGGGACGGGATTCCGTTTACTTCCAGCCGAAGGTGACGAGACCGTAGATATACAGCGCCGCGACGCAGATGGGGACGAAGAACTTGAAGATCGGCTTCATCCAGCTCTGCACCTTCAGACCCTTACCGGCGTTGGCTTCGGCCACGAAGTTATCCCAGCCCCAGCCGATCTTGAAGCAGCAGAACAGCGAGAACACCAGCGCGCCGAGAGGCAGGAGGTTGGTGCTGACGATGAAATCCCAGAAGTCCAGCCATGCGCTGCCCTCAGCGAAGGGCTGGAAGTGGAACACGCTGTAGCCCAGCGCAGTGGTGAGCGCCAGCAGGAAGATGCCCACGCCGCAGGTGATGCAGCCCTTGGGACGGCTCCAGCCGGTGAGCTCACGCACGCAGGCGAGGATGTTCTCGAACACGGCCAGCTCCGTGGAGAAGGCGGCGAAGACCATGAACAGGAAGAACAGCGAGCCCCAGATGCGCCCGCCCGCCATATTGTTGAAGACAGTCGCCATCGTGTCAAAGAGCAGGGAGGGGCCGGCGTTGACCTCGATCCCGTAGGTGAAGCAGGCGGGGAACATGATGAAGCCCGCCATGATGGCGACGAAGGTGTCGAGCAGGATGACGTTCACGCTCTCACCGAGCAGGCTGTGATCCTTGCCGATGTAGCTGCCGAAGATGGCCATGGAGCCGATGCCGATGGAAAGGGTGAAGAAGGCCTGGTTCATAGCGCCGACGATGACGGAGCCGTTGATCTTGCCGAAATCGGGCACGAGGTAGAATTTCAGCCCCTCCTTGGCGCCGGGAAGTGTGGCGCTGTGGATGCTGAGGATCAGCATGAGCGCGAAGAGGGCGATCATCAGGTACTTGGTGACGCGCTCGAGGCCGCCCTGCAGGTTGAAGCTCAACACGCCGAAGCCGAGTACGACGGCGATGAGCAGGAAGAGCACGTTCACGCCGGGGTTGGTGATCATGGCGACGAAGCCGAGGTCGGCGGTCTGGCCGGTGAGGAAGCGGACGAAGTAGTACATCATCCAGCCGGTGACGACCGTGTAAAACGCCATCAGGGCGATGTTGCCGAGCAGGGCGAAGTAGCCGTGGATATGCCATTTCTGACCCTTTTTCTCGAGCGCCTGGTACATTTTGACCGGGCTCTTCTGCGCGGCGCGGCCGACGGCAAACTCCATCGTGAGCGCGGGCAGACCGAGCAGCAGCAGGCACAGCGCGTACACCAGCACGAAGCCGCCGCCGCCGTACTGACCGGTCATCCAGGGGAATTTCCACACATTGCCGCAGCCGATCGCACAGCCGGCGCTGACGAGCAGGAAGCCCAGACGGGATTTGAAGCTCTCTCTTTCCATAATAAACCTCCATCCTAATAGGGAATATGCACAGTATAGCGCCGTCTGCCAAAAAATGCAATCAAAAAATTTGCTTCTTTAAAGAAAAAAAGTGCGCCCGCATCATTTTGATGATCGTAGGAAAGAGAATGAAACGATGGATTGTCAAAATACACAAAAGTCGCTGTATTGCGGAGGAGAAACTCTTGTGGAAAAGCGGAGGGGAAACTGGAATAAAAGCAGTTCGCGAGAGTGCCTATTCTTGCCGTAGGGGCGCTTCACGAAGCGCCCGGCAGCAAAATCAAGATATCTGTAAAAAGTTGGGCGAATCCGCTGTTTATACGAATTCGCCCAACTTTTCAAGTGTTGATATTTTCACTGCACGGGCGGCTGATAGCCGCCCCTACGGCTGCTCTTGTCGTTTTGAGACAGCCCCCTGCAAGGTATTCACAGATTCAGCTTTTTCCTCAGATCCTCTCCGTGGAAGGGCAGCACCTGGAACTCCCCGCTCAGGCGGGAGCAGATCTGAGGCGTGTAGCGTTTTTTGAGCTCCTCGTCCGCGAGATTGGTGCTGATGATGATACTGCGCTTGTTGACAAGGCGGGTGTTGAGCAGCGTATAGAGCGCGCTGAGCGCCACGGGGCCGGGCATCTCAGTGCCGAGATCGTCGAGGATCATCAGATCGCAGGAGAGCATCCGCTTGACCCGGCGGTCGGCGGCCTCGAACTCGTCGCTCTCGCGGGCGAATTTTTGCCGCTCAAAGGCCTCAAAGGCGGCGGCGGCGCTGTCATAGCACACCGAGTAGCCCTTCGCCGCGACGGCGCGCGCCACACAGGCGGACAGATAGGTCTTGCCGAGGCCGGTGCTGCCCTGCATGAGCAGGTTGAGGTTTGTGTTCGGGAAGGCGTTGGCGAAGGCGCGGCAGATGTCGAGGTTGATCGCCATGGTGTCGCGCGGCGAGAGGCCGTGCCTCGGGTCGAGCTGCGTGCTGTAGAGACTGAGGTTGAAGCGCTCGAAGCTCTCATCGCCCCGCTGCAGGAGCGTGCTGAGCTCGCGCGTGAGCTCCTGGTTGTACAGGGTCTTCAGACACTGGCACATGATGCCTTCCTTTTCCCCGTAATCGTGGCAGTTCTTGCAGGAGTAGATCGGGTCGAGGTAGTCGATCGGCCAGCCGTGCTCGACCAGCAGCTCCGCGCGGTGCGCCTGCAGGGCGAGGTTTTCCGCCTTGAGCGCGTCGATCTGCTCCTGGAGATCGGGGCGCTTGGAGAGCGTGAGGCGTATGAGGCGCGACATCTGGGCGCGCAGTGTCAAGTCGATCTGCTCGATCTCCGGCACCCGCGCATAGGCCAGCTTGAGCCGCCGCTGCGCCTCGTCCTCGTTGCGCTGCCGCCGCTGTTCAAGCTGCTCACGCGCGCGAGCCAGCAGTTTTCCGTCGTATGGCATTTCTATCCCTCCTCAGCTCTCACGCAGCTTTTGCAGCACGCCCTTGAGCCTGTCCACGTCGATGGGCTTGACCTCCGCCGCCTGGGGCGCGGCGCTGCGGCGGCTTGCGCCGTGGCTGGGCTCTCTGGCCTCGATCGCGGCGCGCTCATGCAGCCCCGCCTCGTGCCAGCGGGCGAGGATCTTGTTCATATACGGCCACTTGAGGCCGTTGGTGTTGTATACGGTGCGCTCGTAGGCGAGCTGGATCGCCCCGTCCTCGAAGCCCTGCTCCAGCCAGGCTTCGATATGCCGCCGCTCGGGCACGGTGAGCGCGCGCCCGTCGAGCTGCAAAAGACGCTGGATGCGCCCGACCGATGCGTCGCGGTCGCGCTCGTGCCGCAGATGCTCCTCCACCTGCTCGTGCGTCATCAGCTCGAGATTCGCCCAGTGATAGGCCGTAGTCTGGATCGTGCGGAAGCTCGGGCGGCTGCCCGGCGTGCGCGCCTCGGCGCGCTCGGCGCAGTAGTTGAGCAGGAGAAAGACGACCTCGGTCGGGAAGCGCAGGTAATCGACGATCCCCGCGAGGATGCCGAGCTCCGCCGTGCTGAGCTGCCGCCCCTTGACGCGCGCGGCCTCGGCGCAGATCGCCGCGAAGTCGGCGCTGCTCTCGGAGAGCGCCTGGATCTCCTGCGCGGTGTACTGCGGCATCTCATCCGCGGGGGGCAGGTAGCTCGCGCTCTGCGGCGTCTCGTTATGCCGGGGCTTTGCGGGCGCAGCGACCTCACCCTCGCCGCACAGCCCCATGCGCCGCAGCTTCTCTTCCGCACTCTGCAGCTCGGCGAGGGTGCGGCACAGGGCGCGCGCGGCCTGCTCGAGATCCGCGCCGGGCTGCTGCTGCCGGAAGAGCCAGAGCAGCGCCACGTCCCCGTCGTGGGCGGCGACAAGGCGCTCGATGGCTGTGGAATTGTCGATCACGGTATGCGCTGTCATAGTCTCAGATCCGTCTTTTCACAAAGAATTTACAAGCTCCCGCATTATACCATCAAAATTGACTTGTCGCAAGGGGGTGTTCTATGTTATAATACCCCATGTTATTGTGACCAGACCGCGCTGGCTGATGGCGGCGCGGCAGACCAATGGAGTTAAGATAGAGATGATCGAACTGTTATCACCCGCCGGCTCGCCGGAAGCCGTCATCGCCGCTGTCCAGAACGGCGCGGACGCGATCTATCTGGGGCTCGACGGCTTCAACGCCCGCCGGGGCGCGAAAAATTTCAGCGCGGAAGAATTTGAAAAGGCCGTGCGCTACTGCCGTATCCGCGGCTGCAAGGTGTATGTGACGCTCAACACCCTCGTGGGCGACCGCGAGCTCAAGGACGCCGTAAACGCGGCGGGGCTGGCCTCCGAGTGCGGGGCGGACGGCATTATTATCCAGGATCTCGGGCTCATCAAGGCCGTGCGCATGGCGCTGCCGGATATCCCGCTGCACGCGAGCACGCAGATGACCATTCACAACCTCGCGGGCGTGGAGGCGGCGGCGCAGCTCGGCCTCACGCGCGCGGTGCTTGCGCGCGAGCTGAGCCTCGAGCAGATCCGCTACATCACGCGCAGCGCCTCCATTGAGACGGAGGTGTTTGTCCACGGGGCGCTGTGCTTCTGCCACTCCGGACAGTGCTACATGTCCGCCCTCATCGGGCGGCGCAGCGGCAACCGGGGGATGTGCGCCCAGCCCTGCCGGATGCAGTACAGCCTCGGCGGGCGGATGGACGACTATCCGCTCTCGCTCAAGGATCAGTGCCTCGCCGACCGCCTGCAGGAGCTCGAGGACGCGGGCGTGGCGAGCCTCAAGATCGAAGGGCGCATGAAGCGGCCGGAGTACACCGGCATCGTGACCGGCGTCTATGCCAAGGCGCTGCGCGAGCACCGCAAGCCCACCGCCGAGGAGATGAACCTGCTCGAGCAGGCCTTCTCCCGCCAGGGCTTCACCCAGGGCTATTTTGACGGCAACCTCTCCGACATGTTCGGCACCCGCAGCGCGACGGAGAAGCCCGACGAGGCGATCTTCACCCGCGCGCGCCGCGCTTACGCCGACGGCGAGCTGCGCCGCGTCCCGGTGCATTTCTATACCCTGATCGAGAAAGGAATGCCCGCGCGCGCCATCGCCTTTGACGACGACGGCAACAAGGCCGTGACCTTCGGCCCCGTGCCCGAGCGCGCGAAGAAGCAGGGGCTGACGAAGGAATATCTCAGCGATCAGATGTTCAAAACCGGCGGCACGCCGTACAACGTCGTGGAGAACAGGGCGAAGGCCGATCCCGGTCTCTTCCTGCCCGCCGCCGCGATCAACGAGCTGAGGCGCAAGCTGATAAACGCCATCTCCGAGGAGCGCGCCAAAGCCCCGCAGCGCCGCAGGTTCGAGCTGCCGCCCATGCCGAAGGCGCTGGTGCAGCCGGCGGAGCCGAAGATCATCTTCCAGCTTCGCACGGCCGAGCAGCTCAGCGACGAGCTTGCCGCGCTCAAGCCGGACTATCTGTACTTCCCTGTCATGGAGATGGCGGCGCACTTTGACGCGCTCAAGCCCTTTGTCGAGCAGGGTGTGACGCTCGTGGCGGTGCTGCCGCGCATCATCACCGACGCGGAGACCGAGCCTGTGCAGAGAGCGCTCGAGACGGTCTTTGCCGCCGGGGTGAACGAGGCGCTGGTGGGCAATCTCGGGCATATCTACCTGGCGCGCAACGCCGGGCTGCGCGTGCGCGGCGACTTCGGGCTCAACGCCTTCAACGCCCAGACGCTCGATATGCTGCACGCAGCGGGGCTCATGTCGGCGACGGCCTCCTTCGAGCTGCGCCTGAGCCAGATCCGCGAGATGCCAAAGCCTCTCGACACCGAGGCGATCATTTACGGCCGCCTGCCGCTCATGGTCTCGGATCAGTGCGTCATCAAGCACTCCTCCGGCCGCTGTAGCTGCCAGACCCCGGCGCAGATGGCCGACCGTATGGGCTCGGTGTTCCCGGTGGTCAAGGAGTACGGCTGCCGCAACGTCATCTACAACGCCCACAAGCTCTATCTGGCCGACAAGAAGGACGATCTGTTCTCCTCCGGCCTCTGGGGCGTGCGGCTCATGTTCACCACCGAGAGCGCGCGCGAGTGCGTCGAGGTGGCGAAGGGGCACCTCGGCCTCACCGACTACCGCCCGAACGTGCTCACGCGCGGGCTGTATTACCGGGGAGTGGAATAAAATGAAAAGTGAAAAGTGAAAAACGAAAAATGATAGTGTCCGCTGCGCGGACATATTGAAATCCGTCGCCATCAGGCGACACCAAAATTTTTCACTTTTATCTTTTCACTTTTAACTTGCATATTGGGAGACAAGCCATGGACATTATCCTTGCGTCCGCCTCTCCGCGGCGGAGAGAGCTGATGGAGATGCTGGGGACGCGGAATCTGCGTATCCTCCCCGCCGTGGGCGAGGAGATCCCGCCCGCGCACGCCGACGGGGCGGAGCTGGTCAAGGCGCTCGCGCTGCAAAAGGCGCGCGAGGTCGCCGCCCGCGTCGAGGCGGACGCGCTCGTGATCGGGGCGGACACCATCGTCTGGGTGGACGGCCGTCCCTTCGGCAAGCCCCACAGCGAGGCGGATGCCGCCGCGATGCTGCGCCGCCTCTCCGGCGACTGCCATACGGTCTACACCGGCGTCGCCGTGCTGCACGGCGGCGAGACGCTGGTGGAGGCGGAGGAGAGCCGGGTCTGGTTCCGGGAACTCACGGACGCGGAGATTTCGCGCTACATCGCCACCGGCGAGCCGATGGACAAGGCCGGCGCTTACGGGGCGCAGGGCAAAGGCGCGCTGTTCGTGCGCGCGATCGAGGGCGACTTCTTCAACGTCATGGGGCTGCCCCTCTGCCGCCTGGGACAAATGCTCAAAAAAATGGGAGTGGAGCTTCTTTGAAGGACTATTTCAAGAAAAACGGCATCCGTATCGCCGTCATCATCTTTGCCGTGACGCTCTTGGTGCTCGTCGGCAACACGACGCGCGACGACGGCCGTGTCGGCGCGCTGCAAAACGTCACCGGCATTGTCACCGCCCCGATGCAGAAGGTGCTCTCCTCGGCGGTCAACTGGTTCGACACGATCTACGGCTACCTGTACAAGTACGATTCCCTCCTCGCGGAGAACGAATCGCTGCGCGCCCAGCTCGCCGATGCCCAGCGCTCGGCGCGCGAGGGGATCGAGGCCAGCGAGGAGAACAAGCGTCTGCGGGAGCTGCTGTATCTGCGCAACAAGAAATCCGATCTCTATGTGGAGTCGGCGAAGGTCGTGCTCTGGTCGGCCTCCAACTGGTCCAACAGCTTCACCATCAGCAAGGGCAAGACCTCGGAGATCAAGCTGCACGACGCGGTCATCACCGAGGAGGGCGTGCTCGTCGGGCAGATCACCGAGCTTGGCGACACCTGGGCGACGGTCTCCACGCTCATTGACGTGGACATGAGCGTCGGCGCCTTCGTCGGCACGACGGGCAGCTCCGGCATGGTGGTGGGCGAGTACGGGCTGATGAAGAACAAGCAGGCCAAGCTCACCTTCCTGGCCGACGGCGCGCAGATCTTCGTCGGCGACGAGGTGCTGACCTCCGGCTCCGGCGGCGCGTTTCCGCAGGGGCTTGTGATCGGCACGATCACAAGCGTGCAGACCGAGGCCGGCGGACAGATCGAGTACGGCATCGTCGAGCCGCGCTGCGAGCTGGATTCGCTGGTGCAGGTCTTTGTCATCAAGAGTTTTACAGTCGTTGAATGACGCCTCCGGCGCATTTGCCGGGGCGGGGGAGCAGAGCATGAACCGTCTTGCCGCGCTGATCGAAAAACTGGTTTTCACGCGCCTTGGCAGCAAAAAGCTGCTGCGGGGGCTGCTGTATATCTTCCTCTCGCTGCTCGCGCAGACGATGGTGCTCAACCGCGTGCGCATCCTCGGGGTCTGCCCGCTGGTACTGCCGGCGGTCGCGGTGGCGCTGGGGATGTTCCACGGCGCGAGCTGGGGTGCGATCCTCAGCCTCGTCATGGGCGTCTTTGCCGATATGGCCTTTGTCGAGAACACCGTGACCTTCACGCTGCTCTTCCCGCTGCTCGCCTTCGGCGCGGGCTTTCTCACCCGCTTTTACATCAACCGCCGCTTCTTTGCCTACATGGGTGCGGCGCTGCTCGGTCTGCTCGCGACGGGGCTTGTGCAGATGCTGCTGGTCATGGCGCGCGACAGCTTCGCCTTCGTGATGCTCCCGACGCTTCTGCTGCAAACGCTCTGGAGCTTCCCGCTCGCGGCGCTGGCCTATTATCCCGCCGCACACTGGCTGGACTAAAGTCAACCGACCAGTCCCCAGGGGAGACTGCTTGATTGAGGGGCACTCCCCTCTGAACACCCCTGTCGCACCAATTTGATTTGAGGTAACTGCATGAACCGTACCATTTCCCAGGGGCGCGTGACCGCGATGGTCGTATTCCTTGCGACAGCGCTCTCCATCTATCTCTTCTTCCTCTATCAGCTCCAGATCGTCGAGGGCGAGGCGTACTACAACCGCTCCAACCTCATCTCCGACGAGACGACCGTCGTGACCGCCGCACGCGGGAACATCCTCGACCGCTACGGCCGTCTGCTCGTGAGCAACAAGGAGTGCTACAACCTGAAGATCGACAACGTCAAGCTCTTCTCGAACGTCGATGCCAACGAGACGATCCTGCAGCTTGTGCGTATGGTGCAGAGCTTCGGCGACAGCTATAACGACGATCTGCCGATCTCCGCCGCGCCCCCCTTCGAGTATGACCCGAACATGACCGACATCGAGCGCACGATGCTCGAGGCATATTTCGCCGACAAGGCCGACGCGCTGCCGAAAAATCCCAGCGCCGTGGAGCTCATGAGCTATATGCGCGAGCGCTATTCGATCGACAACAGCTACACCGCCGAGGAAATGCGCATCATCGCGGGCGTGCGCTATTCGATCAATGTGCGCTACGCGGTCAACACCGCCGACTATCTCTTCGTCGAGGACGCGAGTATGCAGCTTATCAGCTCCATCATGGAGAACAAGCTCAGCGGTATCGAGGTCGAGCGCGCCTATGTGCGTGACTACGGCACCGAGTACGCCGCGCATCTGCTGGGCTATGTGGGACTGATGACGCAGGAGGAGTTCGAGCGCTATTCGCTGCTCAAGTATGCCAACGACGCCATGGTCGGCAAGGACGGTGTGGAGTACACCTTCGAGGAGCAGCTTCACGGCAAGGACGGCAAGGCGACCGTCACGCGCAGCCCCGGCGGCACCATCCTCGCCACGGTCTACGAGGAGGAGCCGGAACCGGGCAACCACATCTATCTGACCATCGACCTCGCCTTGCAGGAGCAGGTGGAGAAGATCCTCAGCCACGGCATGGATATCATGGTCTCCGACCGCCTGCAGGAGCGCGAGGAGGGACTCGCGCGCGGGGACTATAACCCCGATATGAAGGACGAGATCACGGGCGCGGCCATCGTGGTGGTGAATGTGCGCACGGGGGAGCCGCTCGCGATTGCGAGCTGGCCGACCTTCGATGTGTCCACCGTCATCGAAAACTACGCCGAATACCTCGCCACGCCCAACGCCCCGCTCTTCAACCGCGCCCTGATGGGCACCTACGCCCCCGGCTCCACCTTCAAGCCCTGCGTCGCCATCGCCTCGCTGACCGAGGGCATCATCAACACCGAGTTCAAGGTCAAGTGCCAGGGCGTGTACACCAAGTACGCCGACCAGGGCTACGCGCCGGAATGCTGGATCTGGCGCGCGGGCAAGAACCCCAAGGAGCACCTGACGCACGGTGAGGACAACGTCACCGCCGCGCTGCGCGACTCCTGCAACTACTTCTTCTACACCATCGGCGAGCAGCTCGGCGTTGACGCGATGGGCGAGTATGCCCACGATTTCGGCCTGGGCATGCCGACCGGCATCGAGCTGGTCGAGGCGACCGGTAATATGTCCAACCAGGCAAACCACGCCGACTACACCGGTACCCAGTGGCGAATCGGTGATACGATGCAGGCCGCCATCGGCCAGTCCGACTCCGTGTTCACGCCGCTGCAAATCGCCGAGTACTGCGCGACCGTCGCCAACGGCGGCACGCGCTACTCCGCCTCCATCCTCAAGAGCGTGCGCAGCTTTGATTACAGCGAGAAGGTCTACGAGCGCGAGCCGACCGTCATGGCGAAGATCAACTCCGCCGACTACAACTGGGACGCCGTGCACAAGGGCATGTACGCCGTGCTGCACGACTGGTCGGTCAACGAGGCCAATGCCAAGTGGTGGGCGGACTGCGCCTGGGAGGTCGCCGGCAAGACCGGAACCGCTCAGAAGGGCGAGGGCATCACCAACGACGGTATTTTCATGTGCTATGCCCCCTATGATAACCCCGAGGTCGCCATCGCCGTCGTCGTCGAACGAGGCGGCGCCGGCGCCAACACGCAGTTCATGGCGCGCCAGGTCATGGATGCGTATATCAACATCCGCAGCTACAGCGACACCTCCGAGGAGACCATGACGCTGCTCAAGTGAAAAACGAAAAATGAAAAGTGAAAAATTAAGGTGCCGCTGCGCGGCGATTCCATTTCGTGCCCGAAGGGCACACCATAACTTTTCATTTTTATCTTTTCATTTTTCACTTCCCCGCGGAGTTTCCATTCTGTCAAATGCCGGTGATAATCGCAATTTTAGTGTTGCAGTTTCCGATTATTCCGTTTATAATAGTACTAATATAGAGTATTGCCTCAGAACGGAGTGAGAGTATGAATATTGCTTTGATGGCTCACGACAGAAAAAAGGAACTGATGGTGCAGTTTTGCATCGCCTACTGCGGCATTTTGTCCGAACACAGCCTCTGCGCCACGAACGTGACGGGCAAGCTGGTTTCGGAGGCGACGGGGCTGCCGATCACGCTGTATCTGCATGCCGACCAGGGCGGCGCGGAGCAGATCGGGCGGCGCATCACGTTCAATGAGATCGACCTGGTGCTCTTCTTCTGCGATCCCGCCAACCCCAAGGGCTTTGAGGATATCAACAAGGTCGAGCGCCTGTGCGACCAGTATCAGATCCCCTTCGCCACCAACGCCGCCACGGCGGAGGTGCTGGTGCAGGGGCTGCGCCGGGGCGACCTCGACTGGCGCAACATCGTCAATCCCCAGAGACGCTGAGGAACAAATGGATAGAACGCCGCGGCAGAACCCTGCCGCGGCACTGTGCTGTCATAAAGGAGAATAGTTTTATGCCAAAAGTCAGCCCCCGCACGCTCTCCGGCTTCATGGAGCTTGCGCCGAAGGAGCAGATGAAGCTCGAAGCCATGATGGAGACGCTGCGCCGCAGCTACGCGCTCTACGGCTTCACCCCGCTCGACACGCCTGTGATCGAGTCGGCGGAGGTGCTGCTCGCCAAGGGCGGCGGCGAGACAGAAAAGCAGATCTACCGCTTCCAGAAGGGCGACAGTGACCTCGCACTGCGCTTTGATCTCACCGTGCCGCTCGCCAAGTACGTCGCCGGGCACTACGGCGAGCTGAGCTTCCCCTTCCGCCGCTACCAGATCGGCAAGGTCTACCGGGGCGAGCGCGCCCAGCGCGGCCGCTTCCGCGAGTTCTATCAGGCGGATATCGACGTGATCGGCGACGGCAAGCTCGATATCCTGAACGAGGCGGAGATCCCCGCCATCATCTACAGCACCTTTACGAAGCTCGGCCTTAGACGCTTCAAGATCCGCGTGAACAACCGCAAGCTCTTAAACGGCTTCTACGCCATGAACGGCATGAGCGAGAAGGCGGGGGAGATCATGCGTACCGTGGACAAGCTCGATAAGATCGGCGCGCAGAAGGTCAAGGAGCTGCTCATTAACGAGGTCGGCATGTACCCCGATAAGAGCGAGAATGTGCTGGACTTCATGGCCATCCAGGGCGATAACGCCTATGTTCTCTCGCGTCTGGAGGACTACCGGGGGATGGACGCGACCTTCGATCAGGGGCTTGACGAGCTGATTACCGTCACGCGCTATCTGAGTGAGTTCGGTGTGCCGGAGGAGAACTTCGCCATCGACCTCACGATTGCGCGCGGCCTCGACTACTACACCGGCACGGTGTATGAGACGGTCATGACCGAGCACCCCGAGATCGGCTCTGTCTGCTCCGGCGGGCGCTATGACAATCTCGCCGAGTACTACACCGACAAGCAGCTTCCGGGCGTCGGTATCTCCATCGGCCTCACGCGGCTGTTCTATGTGCTGAGTGAGCAGGGGCTGTTGTCCGATGAGATCGTGACCGCGCCCTGCGACGCGCTGGTGCTCCCGATGACCGAGGAGCTGGGCGCGGCTGTCTCCGCCGCGACGGAGCTTCGCAAGGCGGGGGTGCGCACACAGCTCTACGGCGAGAAGAAGAAGTTCAAGGCGAAGATGACCTACGCCGACAGGATCGGCGTCCCCTTCGCGGTGCTGCTGGGGGAGGACGAGATCCGCGAGGGCGTGGTGTCGCTCAAGGATATGCGCACCGGCGAGCAGCAGAAGCTCCCGGCCGCTGAGGCCGCCGCTGTGATATGCGCCGCGGTGGAGGAGAGAAACCGCAGCAGCGTGATTCTCGACAGATAAAGCCATATATCATTAATTATACAAGGAGAGAAAACCGTTATGTTCCAGTCCCGTACCCATACCTGCGGAGAGCTCCGCATGGAGCACGTCGGCCAGACGGTCAAGATCGTCGGCTGGATGGAGACTGTGCGCGAGGTCGGCAACAACTTCGGCTTCGTCGTCGTGCGCGACTTCTACGGCACCACTCAGGTCGTCGTCGAGAACGCCGAGATGGCCGCCATCTTCAAGGGCATCACCAAGGAGAGCACGATCTCGGTCGAGGGCGTTGTGCGCGAGCGCGACAGCAAGAACCCCAAGCTCCCCACCGGCGATATCGAGGTCGTCCCCGAGAAGGTCGAGGTTCTCGGCCGCTGCCGCTATAACGAGCTGCCCTTTGAGATCAACCGCAGCCGCGAGGCGGACGAGGCGCAGCGCCTCAAGTACCGCTATCCCGATCTGCGCAACCCCGCCGTGAAGAAGAACATCGTCCTGCGCTGCAACGTGGTCTCCGCGCTGCGCGCGGCGATGACCGCCCACGGCTTCCTCGAGATCACCACCCCGATCCTCACGGCCTCCTCACCCGAGGGCGCGCGTGACTATCTGGTGCCCGCGCGCAAGCACCCCGGCAAGTTCTATGCTCTGCCGCAGGCGCCGCAGCAGTTCAAGCAGCTTTTGATGACCTCGGGCTTCGACCGCTACTTCCAGATTGCCCCCTGCTTCCGCGACGAGGACGCGCGCGGCGACCGCAGCCCCGGCGAGTTCTACCAGCTCGATATGGAGATGGCCTTCGCCACGCAGGACGACGTGTTCGCCGTGCTCGAGGACGTGCTGCCCCCGATCTTTGCCAGGTTCGGCACCTATCATATCGCCTCCTCCGCGCCCTTCAAGCGCATCCCCTACCTCGAGGCGATGGAGAAGTACGGCTCCGACAAGCCCGATCTGCGTATCGACCTGCTGGTCGATGACGTGACCGCCGCCGTCGCGGGCGTGGACTTTGCCCCCTTTGCCGCGGGCAACACCGTGAAGGCGATCGCCGTGAGCGGCTGCGCGCTGACGCGCAAGCAGATCGACAAGCTCTGCGCCGATGTCGAGGTGCAGTCCGGTGCGAAGCCGTATTGGGCGAAGGTCGAAAACGGCGCGTTTGTCGGCGGCGTCGCGAAGTTCCTGAACGACAGATTCGCCGCCCTCGGCGAGACGCTGAACCTTGCCGACGGCACGCTTGTCGTCTTTGCAGCCGGCAAGCACGATCAGGCGGTCAAGACCGCCGGTGTCGCGCGCAAGATGCTCGGCGCGGCGGTGCCGGGTCACATGGACAAGGAGCGCTACGAGTTCTGCTGGATCGTCGATTTCCCGATGTACGAGATCGGCGAGGAGTCCGGCGAGCTGGAGTTCTGCCACAACCCGTTCTCGATGCCCTCCGGCGGCCTGGACGTGCTGCTCAAGGCCGAGCGCGGCGAGCTCGCCCCGCTCACCATCACCGCCGACCAGTACGACCTCGTGTGCAACGGCGTGGAGCTCTCCTCCGGCGCTGTGCGTAACCACGATCCCGAGATCATGGTCAAGGCCTTCGAGATGGTGCGCCTCGGCGAGGAGGACGTGAAGAAGAAGTTCCCCGCCATGTACAACGCCTTCTGCTACGGCGCGCCCCCGCACGCGGGCATTGCGCCGGGCGTGGATCGTATGGTCATGCTGCTTGCGGGGGAGGATTCGATCCGCGAGGTCATCCCCTTCCCGATGAACAAGAGCGCGCAGGACGTGATGATGGGCGCGCCCTCCGAGGTCACGCAGAAGCAGCTCGACGAACTGCATATCGCAGTGGTCGGAGAGAGCGAAGAATAAGCAGTGAATTAAAAATGAAAAGCGAAAAATGAAAAATTGAGGTGTGCCGCGATGCGGCACGGATGGAATGGATGACCTCTCCCGTGGCGCTGTCTGCGAAAGGGGTGGAGGCCATCTGTTCCAATCCGTCCGCGGAGCGGACTCCATAATTTTTCATTTTTCATTTTTAGTTTTTCATTGATTTGAGAGGTGAAACCATGCTCGCCAGTATCCGCAGCTTTGGCGTGAGCGGGATCGGGGGCTTCCCGGTGTCGGTGGAGGTGTACATCTCCAACGGCCTGCCGAACTTCGACGTGGTGGGTCTGCCGGATGCCGCCGTCAAGGAGTCCCGCGAGCGCGTGCGCGCCGCCATCAAGAATAACGGCCGCCGCTTCCCGGTCAGCCGCATCACGGTCAACCTCGCCCCCGCCGACAAGAAGAAGGCCGGCACGGTCTATGATCTGCCGATCCTCGTGGGCATCCTCGCGGCAAACGGCGATGTGCGTCTGCCGGACGAGAGCTGCGGCTTCTTCGGGGAGCTGTCATTGAGTGGGGAGCTGCGGGCGGTGCCCGGCGCGCTGCCGATGGCGCTCAGCGCCGCGCGCGAGGGCGTGAAGACGCTCTTCGTCCCGGCGGAGAACGCGCTCGAGGCCGCCTTCGCCGAGGGCGTGACGGTCTATCCCGTCCATACGGTCAGCGAGCTGCTGCGCCATCTCAGCGGTGAGGAGGCGATCAGCCCCAGTGAGCCGCCCTCACCCGAGAGCGGGCGCGAGCATATCCCGGATTTTGCCGACGTGAAGGGGCAGGAGAACGTCCGCCGCGCGCTGGAAATCGCCGCTGCCGGCGGGCACAATATCCTGCTGATCGGCCCTCCCGGCGCGGGCAAGTCCATGATGGCCAAGCGTCTGCCGGGCATTCTCCCGGACATGAGCCGTGAGGAGATGATCGAGGCCACGGAGATCCACTCCGTCGCCGGTCTCACAAGCCCCGGACACCCCATCGTCTCGACCCGTCCCTTCTGCGCGCCGCACCATACGGTGTCCACCGTCGGCCTCGCGGGCGGCGGCACCTTCCCGCGCCCCGGCCAGGTCAGCATCGCCCACCTCGGCGTGCTCTTTCTCGACGAGCTGCCGGAATTTAAGAACGAGGCGCTCGAGGTGCTGCGCCAGCCGCTCGAGGACGGGGTCGTCACGGTCTCGCGCGCGGCGGGGACGGTGAGCTTCCCGAGCCGCTTCATGCTGGTGTGCGCGATGAACCCCTGCAAGTGCGGCTGGTACGGGCACCCCTCGGGGCGGTGCCACTGCTCGATCCAGGACGTGCGGCGCTACCACAGCCGCATCTCCGGCCCGCTGCTCGACCGCATCGACCTGATCGTCGAGGTGCCCGCGCTCGAGTATGAGCAGCTTCGCATCCGCCGCAGCGCCGAGCCCTCGGCGGCGATCAAGGCGCGCGTGGACGCGGCGCGCGCCATACAGCGGCGGCGCTTCGGCGTGGACGGCACGATGATCAACGCCCACATGAACCCCGCCGCGCTGCGGGAATACTGCGCGCTGGACGCGGAGGGCGACGGCCTGATGCGCGCCGCCTTCGCGTCGCTGGGGCTCTCGGCGCGCAGCCACGACCGCATCCTGCGCGTGGCGCGCACGATCGCCGATCTCGCCGGAAGCGAGACCATCCGCCCCGAGCACCTCGCCGAGGCGATCCAGTACCGCAGCTTTGAATTTGAATAATAATAAGTATAGAGTGTGAAAAGGCATACTGAGTAGGGGCGACTATCATTGTCACCCCTACTCAGGAAACTGTGTTTCACGCTTCACCTGGGTGAATCCGTGACCATGTACATTGCGCTTGATTAAGATACGAATAAGATACGGATTTATTGATAACAGGGAAAAACACAGCGGTGATTTGATAGTCAACTCACCGCTGTGTTTTCTATTCTGCACTGACAGTTTTATTCCCCGAGCCTTGCTGAAATAATTCCGGAAGCATCCTTCTGAAAAGTTAAAGGGGTAGGAATGTTTGCAAATTCATTAATAAAAGAAGTGTTTGCAATTTCATTGAGAATGGAAGAAATGACAGTGCTTTCGGGGAAGGTCTTTCCACAGGAGAAGGGGAGAAAGCAGTTCAGTGTTACCATCCCTTCTGCATCTGACCGTTTCAGATCGTTTATCAAGTCATTAAAGAATCGTGAAACGGTTTTATATGATCCAAATATACTGTAATACTGCATTTTTTGGGATCGCTGCTCAATTTCAAGGCTCTTTCTGTGAAAAGCATCAAGTGCTTTTTCAAAGGATTCTGGATCATAGGTAGATGAATTGTCGGAGAATAGTTGAGCACGATACTCTTCTTTTGCTGTTTCTGCTATTTGAAACCATGAAAAACTTCCATCATCGTTGAATTCAAAAGTAATGTGTACTCCATCTGAGCGAGAGTAGATAAGGATTAAGCCACTGCATCGAATGTGCCCGGCATCCTCGATGACAAGCATAGTTTCCTGGAATGCTACGGATTGACAAAAAGCATTTGCAACGGTGGTGTTTGTGTCCTTACTTGAACTAGATGGAGCGAAAAGAGCCCAAATTAAGGCAATAATAAACACAAAAAGAAATATCATTTTATTAATCAGATTATAGAATAATGCCTAGACCGAATATCTAAACTGCTTTATCAGCCACTTCACATCGTCGTTGATGCCATATTTAGCGATTAGCTGTTTTTGAATTTGCCGCAGCGCCTCCTTGTCGCCGGAATCGTTTGCTGCTTTAATTGCAGCGAGATAAAGATTATACTCTTTCGCGGGAACACTGTCCATTTTGCGTTTCCTCCTTATAATAAGTTGACATTCACTAAATGTCATATTCAATCATATCATAACACATAATATTTCCGTTGACAAGCACTAAATGTCAAGGAGGAGTATTATGTTTATCAATAAAACAAGAGGGGGAAGAAACAACCTCTGCGGAATAGAAGTTAGTCGCCGCAGAAAAGAAATGCGTATGTCTCAGCGGGAGCTTGCGGACAGATTGCAGGTAGCGGGTCTGGACGTAGATAAAAACGCCATCCAGCGCATCGAGTCCGGACAGCGTTTTGTGACAGATATTGAATTGGTATATCTCAGCAGGACATTGAATGTTTCGTTCGCGGATTTGCTGCAAGTGAAAGAGGTGTACGGATTTGCTGCAAGTGAAAGAGGGGACTTGATTTGAAGAGAAAAATAGAGTATAAAAATAAGGATAGTTTCGCATCCCGCCGACGGAGGCGGTGATGCGAATGTGAAGCAGATGAGGATACAGGCACGAAGAAAGCAAATCCTGCCGCCTTACGCGACTGCTGCGCGCTGGACGAGGAGGGGACAAGCTCATGCGCGCCGCCTTTGCGTCACTGGGCTCTCGCCGAGGCGATCCAGTACCGCAGCTTTGAATTTAACGGGTAGGAGAGAGACATGAGCGGAGAACAAGGACACAGCGGGCAGTTTGGCTGGGTGCACTGGCTGCGCGTGCTCGCGGCCGCAGCGGTCGTGGCGGTGCACGTCTGCGCCAAGGACTATACCGAACACCCGGTGACCGGCTCTGCCTGGCAGACAATGGCCGTGATCGAGGTGCTGCTGCGCTGGAGCGTCCCGGTATTCGTGATGATCAGCGGCGCGCTGCTGCTCGATCCCGCGCGGGAGCTGCCGCTGAAAAAGCTCTTCGGCAAGTATTTCCTGCGCATCCTGACGGCGCTGATCGTCTGGTCGCTCGGCTTTGCGGTGCTCTATATCGGCCTTTACCTGAGAGAGGGGCTGCCGGAAATTCTGGAATACGCGCGTGTGGGGCATCCGCACCTGTGGTATCTGTACATGCTGCTGGGGCTGTATCTGGTGACGCCGCTGCTGCGCGCGCTTGCGCGGGAGAGGGCGCTGCTGCGCTATTTTACAGTGCTTGCGGGCGTGTTTGCGCTGCTGCTGCCGACGCTGGGGCAGTTTGGCCTCCTGCCGCTGACGCGGTATTTCGCCGGGCGGCTGGAGGTGCATCTTGTGCTGGGCTATACCGGCTACTTCGTCCTCGGACGCCTGCTCGCAACGGCGGAGACTACAAGGCCGCAGCGCCTGGCGCTCTATGTCCTCGCGCTGCTGGCGACCATCGCCGCCGCGCTGATCGACGGCCTCGGCTCCCTGGCGCGCGGGGAGATCTATACCCCCTTCGTGAGCGAATTTTCCCCCAACGCCGCGCTGCAGGCTTCGGCGCTGTTCCTGCTGCTGCGCGAGTGCTGCCGGGGACGGGAGACGCCGCGCCTGATCCGGGCGCTGTCCGGTCTCAGCTTTGGGATCTATCTGCTGCACCCGGTTCCGATCGACCTGCTGCGCCGCTTCTGCGGTCTGGGCACACTGACCGTGCACCCGCTGCTCTCGGTGCCGCTGATCACGCTGCTGAGCGTCGCCTTCTCCGCAGCGGTCACGGCGGTGATGAAGAAAATCCCCATCCTCAAAAATCTGGTTTAGGAGATATACTATGCAGGATCTGATTCTACTCAAGCTCGGTGAGATCGTCCTCAAGGGGCTCAACCGCCGCAGCTTTGAACAAAAGCTCATGGGCAACATCCGCCGCCGCCTCGTCGGCCTTGGAAAATTCAAGGTGACGTGCCTGCAATCGACCGTGTACGTCGAGGCCGAGAGCGAGGACGCCGATCTCGACGCCGCCTTCGAGGCCTTGCAGGACGTGTTCGGCGTGGTGAAGCTCACCCGCGCCCGCGCATGCGAGAAGGACAAGGACGCCATCACGCGCCTTGCCATCGAGTATCTGCGCGAGGATATGCTGCGCGCGAAGAGCTTCAAGGTCGAGTCCAAGCGCAGCGACAAGAGCTTCCCCATGACCTCCATCGAGCTGAGCCAGTACGTCGGCGGCGAGCTCGCCGAGGCCTTCCCGAACTGCGCGGTCGAGGTCCATACCCCCGAGCTCACCGTCGTGATCGAGGTGCGCGACCTCGCCGCCTACGTCCACGCCCAGCCCATTCACGGCGCGGGCGGGATGCCCGTCGGCTCCAACGGCGTCGCCGTGACGCTGCTCTCCGGCGGCATCGACAGCCCCGTTTCCAGCTACATGATCGCAAAGCGCGGCGTGCGCCTCATTCCGGTACACTTCTTCTCCTTCCCCTACACCTCGCAGCAGGCAAAGGACAAAGTGGTGGAGCTGGGGAGGATTCTGACCAGATTTTGCGGCAAAATGACCATGGAAGTGGTGCCGTTTACCCACATTCAGGAGGAAATCCGGGACAAGTGCCCGGAGGAGTATTTCACGCTCATCATGCGCCGCTTCATGATGCGCATTGCCGAGCGCATCGCCGAGGGCACGGGGGCGAAGGCCATCGTAACCGGCGAGAACCTCGGTCAGGTCGCGAGCCAGACTATGGAGGCCATGGCCTCGACCCAGGCGGTGATGAAGCTGCCGGTACTCCAGCCGCTGATCGGCATGGACAAGGAGGAGATCGTGCAGCTCTCGCGCCGGATCGGCACCTTTGACACCTCGATTTTGCCCTATGAGGACTGCTGCACGGTCTTCACGCCGCGCCATCCCCGCACGCGCCCGAAGCTCCACGAGGTCGAGGCCGCCGAGGCGAAGCTGGATGTACAGGCGCTGGTCGAGGAGGCGCTGCAGGGGATCGAAAGGATCGAGCTGAGGCATGAAGAGACAGTATAACACCGAAATCCTCTCCGTCGGCACCGAGCTGCTGTTGGGGCACGTCACGAACACCGACGCGCGCGACGTGTCGGAGCTGCTGTCAAAGATCGGAGTGAACGTGCGCTATCACACAGTTGTGGGCGATAACCCCGCGCGTCTGCGCGCGTGTGTGGAGCTTGCGAAGAGCCGCGCCGATATCATCATCACGACCGGCGGCCTCGGCCCGACCTGCGACGATCTGACCAAGCAGATCCTCGCCGAAGCCTTCTCCCTGCCGCTGGTGGAAAACCGCGCGGAGCGCGAGGGGCTGTACGAGTATATCCGGGGCGGGAAGGCGTTCAGCCCCAACAATCTCTCCCAGGCGCTGATCCCGGAGGGCGCGACGGTATTCCACAACCGCTGGGGCACCGCGCCGGGCTGCGCCTTTGAAAAGGACGGCAAGATCGTGCTGCTGCTCCCCGGACCGCCGAATGAGTGCGTCCCGATGTTCCGGGAGTACGGCCTGCCGTATCTGAGGCGGCTCTCGGACGAGCAGATCGTCTCGCATTCGGTGAACATCTTCGGCATGGGCGAGAGCGCGGTGGATCAGATTTTCCGCGACAGGATGAACGCCATGCAAAATCCGACCATGGCGCCCTATGCCAAGGAGTGCGACTGCCTCTTGCAGATCACCGCCAAGGCGGAGAGCGAGGCGGCGGCGGAGGCGATGATCGCCCCGGTGCTCGCCGAGGTGCGTGAGCGGCTGGGCGATGTGGTCTACGGCATGGATGTGGAGTCGCTCGAACAGGCGCTGCTGCCGATGCTGAAAGAGCGGGGGCTGCATTTTGCCGCGGCGGAGAGCTGCACGGGCGGGGATATCGCCCGGCGCATCACAGAGCTGCCCGGCGCGAGCGCGGTGTTCCTCGGCGGCTGCGTGACCTATACGAACGAGGCGAAGGCGCGTCTGCTCGGGATCGAGCCCGCGCTGATCGAGGCGCACGGCGCTGTGAGCGAGCCGGTGGCGCGCGAGATGGCCGAGCGCGTCCGCGCCCTCACCGGGGCGGAGATCGGCCTCGGTGTGACGGGGCTCGCCGGGCCGGACGGCGATGGCGTGAACCCGGTCGGGACGGTGTTCGTCTCGATGGCGGTCGAGGGGCAGACCTTCGTCCGAGCGCTTAGCCTCGGGGAGAAGCGCACGCGCTCCTTTATCCGCCGCATGGCGGGCAACCACGCCTTCGACATGATGCGCCGCTGGCTCACGGGACTGGCGGTAGTGGAATAACTAATAAATAATAATTAATAACTAATAATTATGGTGTCCGCTGCGCGGACGGATTGAAAAAGGAGAGGGGCTGCTGTTCGCAGCTCCTCTCCGGTTTTCCTTTATTCCGTTCTCAGCGCTTCGACCGGGTCCTTCTTCGCGGCAAGACCTGAGGGGATCAGCCCCGCGATATAGGTCAGCAGGACGCTGATGAACACCAGCCCCGCCGCGCCCTCGACAGGCAGGGTGGAGTTGAGCGCCATGATGCCCGTGAGATCGTGGACGATGATGTTGATCGGGATATTCAGCAGCGCCGTCGTGCCGATGCCGATCGCCCCGGCGAAGAAGCCGATGATGAAGGTCTCGGCGTTGAAGACGCGCGACACGTCCTTCTTCGAGGCGCCGATGGCGCGGAGAATGCCGATCTCCTTCGTGCGCTCGAGCACGCTGATGTAGGTGATAATACCGATCATAATGGAGGAGACCACGAGGGAGATGGCCACAAAGGCGATCAGCACATAGCTGATGACCTTGATGATGTTGGTGATCGAGCTCATCAGCAGCGCCACGACGTCGGTGTAGCTGATCTGATCGTCCTCGCTCACGCTCTCGTTGTAGTGCTCGATGGCGTCGGCGATGGCGTCCTTGTTCTCGAAGGTGGCGGCATAGATGTTGATGACGCTCGGGGCGGCGAGATCGGCGTAGCCGAGCTTCTTGAGCGAGTCGCGCAGCGTACTGGTGGAATAAACCGGCGGCATGGCGTTCTCGTAGATCCAGAGGTAGTCGTCCTCGTCGAGATCGAGCAGCGTAAAGTCGTGCGCCAGCTCCTTGTCGGAGAGCTGCCGGTAGATCGCCCCCATCTGGACGGCGTACTGCTGCCGAATCTGCTCGCCCGCCATCTGGCGGATGTAGTCGAAGAGCATATCGTCGTTCATCTGCGAGAGCATGGAGGCGTATTCGGGATAGGTTTTCAGCACCATCTCCTCGATGTCCTCGCGCGTGGTGCCCTCGAGCTGCTCATCGAGCATCTCTGTGAGATACTCCTCGTCCGGCTCGCACATGAGCTTGACGTAGATCTCCGCGAGCGTCGCCTCGTCGGCCTCGGCGAGATAGTCCCGCGCGGCCTGCTCCTTCTTCGCGTTGGTGAGCGCCTTGTCGTCATTGTCGAGGAAGGGGAGCCCCGTGAATACGTCATGCGCCGGATCGTCGAGCTGCCTGCGCACCAGCTCCTTCTGCGCGCTCTCCTCCAGGATATGCTCGACCAGTGCGTGCGTGTAGCCCACAGCGCCGGTGGCGCCGCCGCCCAGCGCGTCGCTGTTCGGACGAAGGACACCGACGATGCGCACCTCGAGACCATTATTATATAAGGTACGCAACCCCAGCTCCTCCTCGGAGAGGTCGATATACGCGCCGCTCTCCTCGTCCCAGCGATACTTGTCCGCCGCGAAGATGTAGCGGAAGGTGAGACGGCACATCTCCTCGTAGCTCCAACTCTCGAGCGAGGTGTCCATCGCCTCGGCGGCGATGAGCGCGTCCATGTTCTCAGCGATGCTGTCGGTGGACTTGAGGCCGAGCGAATAGAGCACCAGGTCGGAGATCTCGTTGTCCTCGTTCACGATCAGCATGACCTCGTCATAGCGGCGCGGCCAGTGCCCGTAGAGCAGATCGTACTGCTTGCTGAGCAGGGGACTGACCAGCTCGCCGTCCTCGCCCGAGAGCAGCTCCTGCCAGATATCCATGGTGGAGAACATCTGCCCGTAGGTCGAGAAGTAGCTGCTGTAGTCCCCGCCGAAGGAGGCGGACATGGCGGTGGTGATGATCTGCACCGCGTCGGTTTTGGCGATATGCCCGTTCTCGTCCTCGGCGTAGGGGGTCATGTCGATATCGTAGGAGTACTGCACGGAGCTGATATACGGCGCGGCCTCGCCGTTTTCATCCTCCAGCCAGGCGCGGAAGGCGCGCAGGTTGTTCGTCTCCGTGTCGGCGGTGACGAAGGAGTTGATCATCGAGTAGAGCACCTTGCTCGAATAGACCGCGTCGCGCTCGTGCTGGTTGGCCTCTACGTCCGCCTGTACGCCCATGAAGGAGGTCATCATGCTGCTCATGTCCATCGCCTCGGCGCGGATGGTGATGGGATAGCTCGAGAGCGTGTCCTCCTGCACCTTGTCGATGTAGTTTTGTATGCCGGTGGACAGCGAGAGGATCAGCGCGATGCCGATGATACCGATGCTCCCGGCAAAGGAGGTCAGCAGCGTGCGCGCTTTCTTGGTCATCAGGTTGTTGGTGGAGAGCCCCAGCGCCGTGAAGAGCCCCATCGAGGTGTGCTGCTTCTTCTCCCGGCGGCGCTTCCTGACCGGGGCGGGTGTCTCGGGCGGCGCCTCATAGGGGTCGCTGTCGTCCACGATCAGCCCGTCGCGCAGTCGGATGATGCGGCTGGCATAGCCGACGGCGAGCTCGGGGTTGTGTGTGACCATAATGATGAGCTTGTCCCGCGAGATCTCCTTGAGCAGCTCCATGATCTGCACGGAGGTGTCGGAGTCGAGCGCACCGGTGGGCTCGTCGGCGAGGAGGATGTCGGGATTGTTGACCAGCGCGCGGGCGATGGCGACGCGTTGCATCTGACCGCCGGACATCTGGTTGGGCTTCTTGTGGAGCTGGTCGCCCAGCCCGACCTTCGTGAGCGCCTCGGCGGCGCGACGGCGGCGTTCCGCTTTGCCGACGCCCGAGAGCGTCAGCGCAAGCTCGACGTTCGCGAGCACCGTCTGGTGCGGGATCAGGTTGTACGACTGGAAGACGAAGCCGATGGAGTGGTTGCGGTAGCTGTCCCAGTCGGCGTCGGTGAAGTTCTTGGTGGACTTGCCTCGGATCACCAGGTCGCCCGCCGTGTACTGGTCGAGGCCGCCGATGATGTTCAGCAGCGTCGTCTTGCCGCAGCCGGAGTGGCCGAGTATGGCGACAAATTCACTCTCCCGGAAGCAGAGATCGACCCCCTTGAGGGCGTGGACGGTCGTCTCTCCGGCCATATAGTCCTTTTGAATGTGTTTGAGCGTCAGCATGGGAGTTCCTTTCTTGACAGAAGCGCTAACTTGCGGTAGAATATACAAGCAATAGCCCACGTAGCTCACCAGGATAGAGCGTGCGCCTCCTAAGCGCAAGGTAGTGAGTTCGAGTCTCGCCGTGGGTGCCAGATGTGCCGCAGGGCTTGCCTTGCGGCACGCTTTTTGTATTCTAGCACAAGCGCGCAGGATATTTCTACACTATTTTATTAACAGAAGCAGGGGAACGCAAAAAAGCGTTCCCCTGTTGAAGTCTCACCGGTCGAAGGCCGGGTTCGTGGCGTAGAAGTTCTTCTCGTTCAGCCGCTCGGTCGTGCGCCGCAGCGCCTCGCCGAAGCGCTGATAGTGTACGATCTCACGCTCGCGCAGGTAGCGCATGACGTTGTTCACGTCGGGGTCGTCGCTCAAGCGCAGGATGTTGTCGTAGGTGACGCGCGCCTTCTGCTCGGCGGCCAGATCCTCGCTGAGATCGGCGATCGGGTCGCCCTTGACCTGCATGCTCGCCGCCGTCCACGGAAAGCCCGAGGCCGCTGTCGGATAGACCCCGGCGGTGTGATCGACGAAGTAGGGATCGAGGCCGGCCTTCTTGATCTCCGCCGGGCTCATCTCCCGCGTGAGCTGGTGCACGACCGCCGCGACCATCTCCAGGTGCCCCAGCTCCTCTACGCCGATGTCGGTCAGCAGCCCCTTGAGCTCGGGGTAGGGCATGGAGTAGCGCTGGCTCAGATAGCGCATCGAAGCGCCAAGCTCCCCGTCCGGCCCACCGTATTGGCTGATGATGAACTTCGCAAGGGCGGGGTTCGGGGTCTTGATGCGCACGGGGTATTGCAGCTTCTTCTCATACACGAACATACTCAGCCCTCCTTTCCTGCCCTGTACTCCCAGGGCCAGGGGCTGTCAAGCCAAGTGTAGCGCTCCGCCGAGAGCATATCGCTCTGGCGGATCGGTCCGCAGGTGCGGACATAGCGCTCGCGCGCCTCCTGCTGCAGGGCGAGCATCGTCTGATAGAGCGCAAACGCCTCCCCGTCCTCGGGGTGCGTATCGAGATACAGCTCCAACTCATCGGCGACGAAGTCGATCGCCATCAGCTCCGTCAAGGGCGTGGCGGGCAGCTCGTCGTTGATGAGGTTCATAAAGGGCAGATCCAGACCGGGGAAGAGCGTGCCCCGGCTCAGGGATTCCCCGGCCTCGTAGCTGGGGGAGACGGATGCCTGCATCGGCACATAGGCCATCGCAAGCGGCGCGGGATTCGGCAGACTCCCCAGTCCCTCGGGTGTAGGACGCCGTTGATTCAAATCAATGCCTCCGGGATAAAACGATTTCGGATAGCTGCGCCATCCGAAACAGTCTATGTAAGGGCGCGGAAAAGGGTTCACGAAAAAGCAGCGGGAGAGCACAGGCTCTCCCGCTGCCAAGCAGGGGGCTTACTTCATGCCGTTCTCGTAGGCCTCGATCATCTTCTTGACCATCTGGCCGCCGACGGAACCGGCCTGACGGCTGGTGAGGTCGCCGTTATAGCCCTCCTTCAGGTTCACGCCGACCTGAGAAGCGGCCTCCATCTTGAACTTATCCATGGCCTCACGGGCGGCGGGGTTGACAAGATGATTGCTGGAATTGTTGGACATCAGATTGCATCTCCTTTCCATCAGATTGGGACGGACTTCACGCCGTCCCGATCCTCTGGATCAGCACGCCGCTTCCGTCCGCACATAGCTTGTGCGCTGCGGCGCGAGATATGCAAAAGCGCCTCTGGAAAGATTTTGAAAGATGGCGCGCTTTGCCGTTGCAAACCACGCGCGGCTGTGTTAGTATAGAGCTATACTGTGCAAACTAAGGATACAGTATGTGAAAGGAGATTAAATCATGGCTGAAATTATTTTGACCGAGAGTAATTTTGAGCAGGAAGTGCTGAAATCCGAGATCCCCGTGCTGGTGGACTTCTGGGCGACCTGGTGCGGCCCCTGCCGTATGCTGGCTCCCACCATCGCCAAGATCGCCGAGGAGCGGGAAGGTTCCGTGAAGGTCGGCAAGATCGACGTGGACGAGCAGCCGGAGCTCGCAGCGAAGTACGGCATCTCGAGCATCCCGACGCTGATGGTCTTCAAAAACGGCGAGCGCGTCAAGGCCTCCGTCGGCGTGCAGCCCAAGGCCGCCATCGAGGCGATGCTCCAGTAAGGAGCCGTCCGGGCGGCGCACGGAACAGGCAGGAGGAAAGGCATATGAAATGTCCCCGCTGCGGCAGCGAGATGGTGCTCGACTCGCATCGCAAGATCCCTCTGAATATGTGCTATGACTGCGGCTATATCGAAGGCCGAGCTGTAGAGAACGTCAGCGGCAAGAGCAATTTCGAGCGTATGCGCGCCCTCGACCTCAACGAGATGGCGGCGTTCCTCGCCGCCGGGCTCGGCGTGGACGAGGCGAAGGCCGCCGACTGGCTCGGCGAGAGCCTGGAATAAGGAACAAAAAGCAGACAGCGGTTTTGTCCAATGTGACGAAGCGCTGTCTGCCCCTGTTTTTGCCCACAATTCTTTACTGCTTTGCACCGGAAAAGCAAGAGAAGGCAAAAAATAGGAAAAAATCGCAGAAAATTCGCTGTCAGTGAAGAATAATGCACTGACAGCCTATACTTTTTTACAGCGAATCAATGTAAAATTAAAGAACATTCCTGATGCGCTCCTGCGATCAACTTGAGGTGTGAAATGAAGGAAGACTATCGTGAAAAGTTTCGCGTCCTCGGGCTGAAGATCGCCTTTTACCGCAAGCGGCGCGGCCTGACGCAGGAGCAGTTCGCCGAGAGCATCGGGCGCAGCGTGAGCTTTGTCAGCCAGATCGAGGCGAACAATTCCACCGTCGTCAAGGGCATCTCCCTCGACACGCTTTTCCTGATTTCCGAGCGGCTGGACGTGCCGCTTGAGAAGCTGTTCGAGGACGTGTGAGATGGCGGGGAAACAGTATTCGCGCGACTACCGTCTCATCGACAGTGTGGACGAGCGCGGGCGCATCCGCACGGAGACAGCGTATATCGGCAGCTACTATCGCTTTGCGGCAGGCTTCGAGGCGGCCAGCGCCGCGCAGAAGCGGCTGCGGCTTCTCTCATGGCTGGCGGCGGGCTGTTTTCTGCTCTCCCTGCTGCCGCGCAGCACCGCCTCGCTCACGCTCTATGTGACGCTGCCGTATCTCTTCACGGCGCTCCCTCTGGGTTTGCTGCTCGCGGCGCTCTACCGTCTGCGCACGCTGGGGGAGAGGCTTGACCGGCGCGGTGCCGATCAGGCCAACGACCGAGTTCCCGCCTGCTGCTTCGCGCTTATGCTGCTGCCGGGGCTTTCGCTTCTCGGCGAGGCGGCGGCGTTATGGCGCGGCGGCGCTTTCCTGCCCGGGGACGCGCTGTTCCTGCTCGGCGCGCTCGGCTGCGCGCTGTGTGCGTGGCTGTGCTTTCGCGAGCGTGAGAAGCTGCGCGCCGTATCTGAGTAAGCTATTCTTCTATATAATATATAGAGGATTGGCAAATAAGATTAGGAGGATTTCAATGAACAACACGAAGAAACTGCTTGCGCTTCTGCTCGCCGTTGTGATGTGCGTCAGTGTCCTCGCAGGCTGCGGTCAGAAGCAGGAAGCTCCTGCTGCGACCGAAGAGCCCGCTGCCACTGAAGAGCCTGCTGCGACCGAAGAGCCTGCGGAAGCCACGCCCGAAGCTCCCGAGGAGCCTGCGGAGCCCGCGGAGCCTGCCACCGCTGCCAGCGAGGATACCCCGCTGGTCGTTGCATACTCCCCGTTTAACAGCAAGTTCTCCCCCTTCTTCTCCCAGACCGCGTATGATCAGGAAGCCTGCACCATGACCCAGCTCAGCCTGCTCAACAGCGACCGTACCGGTGCCATCATCCAGAAGGGCATCGAGGGCGAGACCATCGAGTTCAACGGCACCCCGTACACCTACTACGGCCCCGCCGACCTCACCATCACCGAGAACGAGGACGGCACCGTCTTCTATGATTTCCAGCTCCGTGACGATCTGGTCTTCTCCGACGGCGAGCCCATCACCGTGGACGACGTGATCTTCTCCATGTACGTCCTGTGCGACCCCACCTATGACGGCTCCAGCACCCTGTACGCCCAGCCCATCCTCGGCATGGAGGCCTATCGCAGCGGTATGGACACCCGCGGCAACGTGATTTTTGCCGCCGGTCCCGACGGCTATGCCGAGACCGAGCTCTACACCGAGGAGCAGTACAACGCCTTCTGGGAGTACTACAACACCCAGGCCGGCGCTGACTTTGCCCAGGAGATTGTGGACTACTGCAAGAGCAAGGGCTACAACGCCGCCGACGACTCCGTCGCCGCCTGCGCCGCCAACTGGGGCTTCGAGCTGGAAGAGACCGCGACCGCTGCGGACTTCTGGGATGCCATCGTCGCCGCCTATGAGACCGTCGAGCAGGCTGAGGCCACCGAGTCCGCCGGCAGCACTCGTCTCGACCTGACCATCGCCGCTCTCGGCTCCGACTACCAGGCCGGTGTTCAGACCGGTGAGTCCGCCGCCAGCATCGAGGGCATCCAGAAGATCGACGACTACAACCTGCGCGTCGTCATGACCCAGATCGACGCCACCGCCATCTATCACCTCGGCATCAATATCGCCCCCATGCACTACTATGGCGATGCGTCCCTCTATGACTATGACAACAACAGCTTCGGCTTCCCCAAGGGCGATCTGAGCCTTGTGCGCGCCAAGACCACCCAGCCTCTCGGCGCCGGCCCCTACAAGTTCATCAAGTTTGAAAACGGCGTGATCTACTACGAGGGCAACGAGAACTACTTCCTCGGCGCTCCCAAGACCAAGTTCATGAACTTCGTCGAGACCGCTTCCGACCAGGACAAGCTCAACGGCATCATGACCGGTACCGTCGATATCAGCGATCCCACCTTCTCCAACGACAACATCGCCGCCATCATGAAGACCAACGCCAACGGCGAGCTGACGGGCGACGTGATCACCACCAACACCGTCGATAACCTCGGCTATGGCTACATCGGCCAGAACGCCGTCAACGTCAAGGTTGGCGACGATCCCGCCTCCGACGCCTCCAAGGCTCTCCGCAAGGCCTTCGGCACCATCTTCTCCGTGTACCGTGAGGTCGCTATCGACTCCTACTACGGCGACCGCGCCTCCGTCATCAACTACCCCATCTCCAACACCTCCTGGGCCGCTCCCCGTCCGGCTGACGACGGCTACAAGGTGGCCTTCTCCGTT
This sequence comes from Candidatus Limivicinus sp., assembly GCA_045546335.1. GTDB lineage: Bacteria > Bacillota > Clostridia > Oscillospirales > Oscillospiraceae > Limivicinus. The sequence continues at coordinate 37,095 of JAZQCO010000084.1, forward strand.
GACGTGAACGGCAACGACATCTACACCTCCGATATGGACGCCGAGGCGAAGTACGCCGCCGCGCTCGAGGCCGCTCTGGGCTGGTTCGAGGCCGCCGGCTACACCGTCGAGGACGGCAAGCTCACCGCCGCTCCCGAGGGCGCGAAGCTCGAGTACACCTTCTGGATCCCGGCTGACGGTATCGGCGATCACCCCGCCTTCATGATCGTCAACGAGGCCAAGAACGCGCTGGCCACCATCGGCATGAACCTCATTATCAAGGACCTCTCCAACAGCTCCGATCTGTGGGACAATCTGGACGCGATCCAGGTCGAGATGTGGGCCGCCGCCTGGGGCGCCACCGTCGATCCCGACATGTACCAGATCTACTTCTCCGACGTCGCCAACGGCCCCAGCACCGCCGCCGGCAAGAACCCCATGGGCGGCCCTGCCCAGGGTGGCTCCAACTATGAGTACTGCATCGCCGATCCCGAGCTCGATGAGCTGATCATGGCGGCCCGCGCCTCCACCGACCAGGCTTACCGCAAGGCGATGTACAAGGCCTGCCTCGACATCGTTGTCGACTGGGCCGTCGAGACTCCGACCTATCAGCGCCAGAACGCGATCATCTTCTCGACCGAGCGCGTGAACATGGACACCGTCACGCCCGACATCACCACCTTCTACAAGTGGTTTGCCGAGATCGAGAACATCGAGCTGAACTGATTCCGGCTTAGCACATTTCAGTAAAACTCTTATCCCTGCGCCCCCCCTCCGGGGGGCGCAGGCTCTTAAAATTACCGTATAGCAGAGGGCAGTCCCGGCCGCCCTGTGCTATGCGGCAGTTGCGGTGATACAACTGTCCCCGGAATACGAGAGTATCAATTGCAGCTCCAGCGCTCTGCAATTGAAGAAAGAACGGAGGTCATGCCCGTGCGCAAATATATCATCAAGCGCCTGTTCCTGTCGGTGATCATCTTTTTCTTTGTCATGCTGATCATCTACACCCTGATGCGCTGCCTGCCCACATCCTATATCGAGAATGTGGCGCGCGCCAAGTCCCAGCAGCCCGGCTCCAAGAGCTATGAGGAGTGGATGGCGCAGCTCACGTCCATGTACAATATGGATAAGGGCATTCTCGGCGGCTATCTGTACTGGCTCAAGGACTTCTTCCGCGGCAACTTCGGCGACAGCTGGTTCTACACGATCCCGGTCGTGGAGGAGTTCCACAAGACGGTGTGGCTCAGCTTCTGGATGGGGCTCATCACCCTGTTTTTCGAGCTCGTCATCGCCATCCCCCTCGGTATCATCGCCGCCACCAAGCAGTACTCCAAGACCGATTACACCATCTCGATCCTTGCCATCGCCTTTATCTCCCTGCCCACCTTCTTCTTTATCGCACTGCTGAAGCTGGTGTTCAGCGTGAAGCTCGGCTGGTTCGACCTCTTCGGCCTTGTGGGGCGCTACTATGAGCAGCTCTCGCCCTGGGGACAGTTCCTCGATAAGGCGCACCATCTCGTGCTGCCCATCGTCACGCTTGTGGTCATCTCCATCGGCGGTCTGATGCGTTACACCCGCACGAACATGCTCGAGGTGCTCAACGCCGATTACATCCGCACCGCCCGGGCCAAGGGGCTGAGCGAGAAGAAGGTCATCTATCACCACGCCTTCCGCAATACGCTGATCCCGCTGGTCACGATCGTCGGCGGCTCGCTGCCCGGTCTCTTCTCCGGCGCGCTCTTTACCGAGACGATGTTCTCCATTCCCGGCATCGGCTATGCGTCCTACCATGCGATGATCGCGGGCGACATCCCGTTCAGTATGTTCTACCTCGCCTTCCTCGCCATCCTCACCCTGCTTGGCAACCTGATCTCGGATATTCTCTACGCGGTCGTCGATCCGCGTGTCCGCATCGCATAAGAAAGGAGGTCATCGGATATGAGCGAAGAAAAAAAGAAAGTCAATCCCGCTGCGGAAACGCCCGAGGGCGAAGAGCAGTTCTCCCTGAACGATGACCGCCGTGTCAAGGTGCTCTCGCCGGGCGCCATGGTCGTCAAGCGCTTTCTGCGCAACCGTATCGCCGTCGTCGGCCTTGCGATCCTCGCCTTTATGTTTGTCTTCTCCTTCATCGGCGGACTGATCACCCCGTACCAGGAGGACGAGCAGTTCTACCGCATCGACATTCAGAACAAGGAATACGCCGGGGCTGTGAAGAACGTGGACTTCCGCTTCCTCGCCGCGCCTGAGCAGAAGTTCGACAGCGTCCTGCAAGCGCAGGTCGTGCTCGCAACGCAGACCAACAAGGACAGCTTCTCCTTCCGCCAGACCGACTACAACGTCATCAACGAGGGCGAGGACTTCTATCGCATCACCCTCGCCGACGGCACCACGATCGGCCTGGCCTATAAGGATATCGTCTCCAGCTCCGTCGAGGGGCAGAAGCTCAGCTTCGAGTTCGTGTATGAGGCGCTCAAGGCCTACACCAACGGCGCCGGCAGCTTCCAGGCGGACGGTAAGAGCTACACCATCGAGGAGGACGGCGGCGTGCTCGAGGGCGGCAGCGATGTGGCCTTCATCAGCCGCTATGTCGTGCAGGCCATCCTGCCCGATATCTTCCTCTCCCGCGCCTTCCAGGAGGAGCTTGTCGCTGAGCTCGAGGCCGGAGCGGATCGCTTCGTCTTTACGGATACCGACGGCGTGGAGCATGAGTACATCATCGAGTACAAGGCGGATGTCAAGAACTGGAAGATCCGCCAGGGCACAGAGACCCGCGTGTATGACACCTACGCCCAGCCCAGCCGTGCGCACTGGCTCGGCACCGACCGCAACGGCATGGATATGCTGACGCGCCTGATGTACGGCGGCCGCGTGTCGCTGATCATCGGCTTCATCGTCGAGGCCATCGCGACCATCCTTGGCATCATCATGGGCGGTATCGCCGGTTACTTCGGCAAGTGGGTCGATAACCTCATCATGCGTATCGTCGATATCTTCTACTGCATCCCCTCCATGCCGATCATTATTATCCTCGGCGCTGCGATGGATGCGCTGAACGTCGATCCGACGCTCAGAATGATCTACCTCATGCTGATTCTCGGCTTCCTCGGCTGGCCGGGCATGGCGCGCCTGATCCGCGGGCAGATCCTCTCCCTGCGCGAGCAGGAGTTCATGACCGCGACCGAGGCCTGCGGCATCTCCGTCTCCCGCCGCATCTTCAAGCACCTTGTCCCCAATGTCATCCCCCAGATCATTGTCTCTGTCACGATGGGCATTGGCAGCACGATCATCACCGAGGCGTCCTTGAGCTTCCTCGGCCTCGGCGTCAAGTTCCCCTTCGCCTCCTGGGGCAATATCATTAACGATGTCAACAACACCTTCGTGCTGCAGCACTACTGGTTCATCTGGATCCCCGCCGGAACGCTGCTGCTGCTCACGGTTCTGGCCTTCAACCTGGTCGGCGACGGTCTGCGTGACGCCTTCGACCCGAAGATGAAGCGGTAAGGAGGGAGAGAACATGGCAAAAAAGAAACCGGAAGGATATCTCTCCGCCAAGGAGTCGCGGCGCATCTCCCGCGAGAACCGCAAGATCACCAACGCCTACGAAAAGCAGCGCAAGCGCAAAAACGTGCCGGAGTCGGAGTATCTGACCACGATGCACGATCCCAACAACTCCGTGGAGTTTGATAATCTGCACACCTACTTCTTCACCGATGCCGGCACGGTCAAGGCCGTGGACGGTGTGAGCTTCGAGGTGCCCATCGGCAAGACTGTCGGCGTCGTCGGCGAGTCCGGCTGCGGCAAATCCGTGACCAGCCTCTCGCTGATGCAGCTCCTGCAGCGCCCGCAGGGGCAGGTCGTGGAAGGGGAGATCCGCCTCAACCTCGGCGACAAGGCGTATGACGTGACCAAGGCGCCCAACGAGGCGCTGCAAAAGCTGCGCGGCAACTACGTCTCCATGATCTTCCAGGAGCCGATGACCGCCCTGAACCCGGTTTTCCGCATCGGCGAACAGATCAATGAGGTCATTGCGCTGCACGACGGTGAGGGCAAGAGCGAGGCCGATATCAAAAAGCGCACGATCGAGCTGCTGGAGATGGTCGGTATCGCCAACTCCGAGGGCGTGTACAATATGTTCCCGCACGAGCTCTCCGGCGGTATGCGGCAGCGCGTGGTCATCGCCATGGCGCTTGCCTGCAACCCCAAGGTCATTATTGCCGACGAGCCGACGACCGCGCTCGATGTGACGATCCAGGCGCAGATCCTCGACCTGCTGCGGCATCTGAAGGATCGCATCAACTCCTCGATCATGTTCATTACCCACGACCTCGGCGTCATCGCCGAGATGGCGGACTATGTCGTCGTCATGTACGCCGGGCGCGTGATCGAGAAGGGCACGGCGGAGGATATCTTCTATCACCCCGCACACCCCTACACCATCGGACTGATGGCGTCGAAACCTGTCGTCGGTAAGAAGACGGACAAGCTCTATTCCATTCCCGGCAAGGTGCCGAACCCGATCAATATGCCTAACTATTGCTATTTCAAGGATCGCTGCGAGATGTGCGTGGAGCGCTGCACGGGCGAGTATCCCTGTGAGGTCCGCCTGAGCGATACGCATTTTGTGAGCTGCTACCGGTTCTACGACAAAAAGGAGGGGGAATAAGGATGGCAAAGCAGTCCGAACTGGTCATTGACAACACCTTCACCCCCGTGCAGTATGACCCGCAGTATATCCTGATGGTCAACAAGCTCAAGAAGTACTTCCCCATCAAGGGCGGCATGATCTCCAAGACTGTGGGCTATGTCAAGGCGGTGGACGGCGTCACCTTCAACCTCAAGCGCGGCACGACGATGGGGCTGGTCGGCGAATCCGGCTGCGGCAAGACCACCACCGGCCGCACGATCCTGCGCCTCTCGGGCGAGAAGTCCGGCGGACAGGTGCTCTTCAACGGCAAGGAGGTCTATGATTTCTCCGCCAGGGAGATGCGCTCGATGCGCACGAAGATGCAGATCATCTTCCAGGATCCCTTCTCCAGCCTCTCTCCGCGTCTGCCTGTCGGTGAGATCATCGGCGAGGCCGTGCGGGAGCACAATCTCGTCCCCGCCAATGAGTTTGACGACTATATCGACAAGATCATGGACAACTGCGGCCTGCAGCCCTTCCACAAGGATCGCTACCCGCATGAGTTCTCCGGCGGCCAGCGGCAGCGTATCTGCATTGCGCGCGCCCTGGCGCTCAACCCCGAGTTCGTGGTCTGCGACGAGCCGGTCTCCGCGCTGGATGTGTCGATCCAGGCGCAGATCATCAACCTCCTCAAGGACTTGCAGGATCAGTACAAGCTGACCTATCTGTTTATCTCCCACGACCTGAGCGTCGTGGAGCATATCTCCGACTCTGTCGGCGTCATGTACCTCGGCAATCTCGTCGAGTATGGCACGACCGAAGATATCTTCGCCGAGCCGCTGCACCCCTACACGAAGGCGCTGTTCTCGGCGATCCCCGTCCCCGACCCGCATGCGAAGATGAACCGCATCGTGCTCGAGGGCAGCATCCCCAGCCCCGCGAATCCCCCGCACGGCTGCAAGTTCCACACCCGCTGCGAGAACTGCATGGAGATCTGCAAGTACGCCGAGCCGCGCTGGCGTGAGCTACAGCCCAACCACTTCTGTGCCTGCCATCTGTATAACGACGCCGAGGCCAAGGCCGAGGCGGAGGAGACCATGCAGAAGGCGAATGCCGCCGGTGTGACGGAGGATTGAGCATGGCAGAGGAACAAAAGCGCCCTGCGGAGACGGAGGACTGAGCATGGCAGAGGAACAAAAGCGCCCTGCGGAGACGGAGGACGACGGCCGCACCATCGCCAGCATGAACGTGGAGGGAATGCCGTGGTTCGTGCCTGGGAAGGCTGACGCGCCGGAGGCGGCACCCGAGAGCTCGCGCATGACGAAGGAGGAGCGCAGCGCCTATATCTGGGCGGCTGTGCGCTCGGGGCTGCTGATCCTGGCTGTCTTTGCGCTTGTGTTCTTCCTCTTCCTGCTGTTTTGCGACTTTATCTGGTTTCGATAACTATTCAGTCCCCGAAGGGGACTGAATAGTTGGGACTGCACCCCGCTGCGCGCACTCGCCTTGCGGGAGACGGCTCGCACACTTGCGGGGCGAGAAGTGTTTTTTCCGAGGTACACGCCCCCGGAAAAAACGGATTTGATTTTCTTTGCCGCCTTTCGAGGCGACAAATCAGAGGGGAGTGCCCCTCTGAACTCCCCCTCAGCCGCGCTAGGCTGAATCATGACTGGATTCGTAAAAAAGGGGCCGTGAGAGATCACGGCCTTTTTTCATGGAGGAGACTATGACAGACTATCAAGAATTGAACGCACGGCTGCGCGCGTTGATCGAGGGGGTGCCGCACCCGATCGCGAATCTCGCAAACGCGGCGGCGCTGCTGTGGGAGAGCCTGGAGGGCATCAACTGGGCGGGCTTCTATCTGCGCGAGGGGGATACGCTTGTGCTCGGCCCCTTCCAGGGCAAGCCTGCCTGCATCGAGATCCCCTGGGGGAAGGGGGTCTGCGGCACGGCGGCGGCTGCGGATCAGACACAGCTTGTGCCCGATGTCCACGCCTTCCCCGGGCATATCGCCTGTGACAGCGCCTCGAACTCCGAGATCGTCGTGCCGCTGCGGCGCTGCGGCGAGGTCGTGGCGGTGCTGGATATCGACAGCCCGCACCTTGCCCGCTTCACGGAGGAGGACAGACTCGGATTGGAGGACTTTGCCCATGTCATCGAAGCTGCCCTCTCCTGAGGAGAACGCGGTGCGGCACGTCGATTTTCGTGAGGCGAAGAGGCTGCTTGATACCCTCCCCGCCTGCGTGCTGCTGGACGTGCGCGAGGAAGAGGAATATATCACCGGCCACGCCGTCGGCGCGGAGCTGCTGCCTGTGGATGACATCACGCCCGAGAGCGCGGCGGCGCTGATCCCCGGGTATGATACCCCGGTGCTGGTCTACTGCCGCTCGGGACTGCGCAGCCGCCGCGCGGCGGAGATGCTCGCGGCGCTCGGCTATACGCGCCTGTACGACATGGGCGGCCTCGTCGGCTGGCCGTATGGCCTGGAATAGAGAAAAGCGGTTGACATTTTCGCGGAATCTTTGTACACTATGAACAGCAGATTCTGAAAAAATACGAAAAAGAGGATGAAGACGTGAAGAAAATCACAAACAAGCTCCTGTGGATCTTTGCGGTGGGTCAGTTTGGCTGGAGCCTGCTCTCCGGCATCATCTCCACCTGGCTGGTGCATCTCTATACCGGCTCGGCGGAGAAGTTCCTGGACACCAACGGCATCATGGGTCAGTTCATCTCCCAGAATCCCCTGATCGCCTCTCTGACGCTCTTTGGCATCATCACGGCGGTGGGGCGGCTCTTTGACGCAGTGACCGACCCGCTGATTGCGAGCTGGTCGGATCGCAGCAACTTCAAGGGCGGCCGCCGCATCCCCTTCCTGAAGGCCTCGGCGCTTCCCTTCGCGCTGCTGACCGCGGCGGTGTTTGTGCTGCCGAGCACAGGCTCCGTCACCACCAACAATGTCATCATCTTCGCGCTGCTGATGCTCTTCTATCTCGCCATGACCATCTACTGCACGCCCTACAACGCCCTGATCGCAGAGCTTGGCGACACGCAGGAGCACCGCATCAACGTCTCGACCTACATCTCCTTCACCTATATCGCGGGCTTCTCGCTTGCGACGATGGTGCCCTCGCTCGCCAACATCTTCCAGGGCGGCAAGGTGGCGGCAGTGCTCGCGCCTGTCGCGGCGGAGAAGGGGCTGAGCCTCGAGGAACTGATGGTGCTGCTCCAGGGCAGCGGCGACACGGTGGTCAAGATGGACGAGGTACGCACGATCCTGAGCGCCGAGACGCTGAACCAGGTCGTCCTCGCACAGCAGAGCGCCATGCGCATCGCCATCGGCATTATGTGCGCGGTCGCTTTTGTGGCGTGCATGGTTCCCGCGCTCTTTATCAAGGAGCGCGACTACATCGACTCCAAGCCGAGCCAGACCCCGGCGTTCTCCTCGCTCTTCAAGACCTTCAAGAACGGACAGTTCCGCCGCTTTGTGTACGCGGACGTGATCTACTTCTTCGCGGTCACGCTCTTCCAGACCGGTCTGGCCGACTTTGAGACGCGCCTGATGGGCATTCCCTCCGACAACACCTTCACCCTGACGGTCATTATGACGGTGGTGAGCCTGATGCTGTATCTCCCGGTCAACAAGCTCGCGCCGAAGCTCGGAAAGAAGAAGCTGATCGTGACCGGCTTCTTTGCCTACGCGGCGGTGTTCCTTGTGACGGCGCTGTGCGGACAGGGCTTTGTCTGGGGGCTGGTCGTCGCCATCAGCGCCGGTATCCCCATGGCGATTCTCGGCATCCTGCCCCAGGCCTGCGTCGCCGACGTGTGTGAGCTGAGCACGCTCGAGACGGGCGAGGATCGCAGCGGCATGTTCTTTGCCGCGCGCACCTTCGCCATGAAGCTCGGCCAGGCGCTCTCCATGGTGATCTACACCTCCGTCACCGTCAAGCATCTGGTGAACGGCGTCGAGATGGTCGAGGCCGGGCAGTACCGCACGGTCGCCTGGATCGCCACCGTCACCTGTGTGATCGGCGCCTGCCTGTTCCTGCTGTATAACGAGAAGATGATCCTCTCGAAGATCGAACAGCTCAAGAAGGCGTAAATCTGCATTTGAGAAATACGTCGTTGTTTGCTGTAGGGGCGCTCCACGGAGCGCCCGCGCAAAACAAGGGTAAAGCTATAAAAATGATGGGCGAATTCGTGGCTTGTGTGATACGAATTCGCCCATCATTTATGAAAAAGTTTTGTGACTACCGCCGGGCGATTCGTGAATCGCCCCTACAAAGCGAGCAGTCCGGATGCAACAATTTCTTTTGAGTCAGCCCTTTTACCCCACCGCGCAGTCGCCGACGATACGGTTCTTGCCGCTGGATTTTGCCTGATACATCCGCTCGTCCGCGGCGGCGAACATGGCGCGCAGCGCGTCGTCATCCTTCGCATTGCCGTAGATATAGCCGATCGAACAGCTTGCGCGCTGGGGAGGGTTGCTGCGTGAGAGGACAGGCATACTGTCAACGAGAAGCTGCACCTTCGTGAGAAACTCGCTCTCGCTCAGCTCCGGCGCGAGCACCAGAAACTCATCCCCGCCGAAGCGGTAGCAGCGCTCCCGCCCAAACAAATGGGCGAGGCGGTAGCCGATGGTCTCAAGCACGACGTCGCCCTGATCGTGGCCGAACTGGTCGTTGATGGTCTTGAAATTGTCGATATCGAGCATCATCACAAAGAGCTTTTTGTGGCAGTAATAGGGAAAGTCCTGCCGCAGCGCGAGACGGTTGCGGATCCCGGTCAGCCCGTCGGTGAGAGAGGCCTCCTGCAACAGGCGGTTATCCTCCTGCAAGGTCTCAGTCAGCGAGCCGATGCGGCGCAGGGCGGCGAGCACGGTGCTCTTGAGCTCACAGACGAAGACCATGTCCACCACAATGCCGATCAGCGAGACGACGACCTTCTTCGTGTTGACCGGGGTGAAGGTGACAAAATCGTTCCCGGTGGAGAAGAAGAACAGCGTGTACACGAACATGATGATTGCCGCGGTCAAACCGCCGCTGTAGCCGAAGGTGGCCGAGCTGACGACAAGCCCTGCGATCAGGATCATGTTGGGGTTTGGGATGTTGAAGTAATAGACCAGAGCGATCAGGACGAGCATCAGCAGCAGGCTGAGCAGTACCTCCTGCCAGAGGTGTAGCTGCATCTGGATCAGCGAGAGAAGCCCGGAATGCGCGTCATGGTCGGCGGGTCTTGATTCGCCGTTTGGATTCATGTATGTTCACATTTCCTTTCAACAAATATCGTATTGTTTACTATACCACACTTTGGTGTCTGTTTCAAGCACTTCTTTTCCGCCTGCTTTGAATGCCGCGAAGGCTGTTGACGCGCCGCGTGCGGCGTGATAAAATGAGACTATGACAGAGTTCGCCCGCACTCGCGGGCTTTTTTATGCAAGGAGGCAATCCCCATGCGAGATACCGCACTTTCTCTCAAGCGTCCGGGCGAGCGTATGCGCATCGCCGTGGCAGGGACGGGATACGTCGGGCTCTCCCTCGCCGTGCTGCTCGCGCAGCACCATGACGTGACCGCCGTGACGACGACGCCCGCCAAGGCGGAGCGTATCAACCGTTTCCGCTCCCCGATCCAGGATGAATATATCGAGCGCTTCCTCGCCGAGGCGGAGGCGGGGGAGAGGACGCTCTCTCTGCGCGCGAGCACGGACGGCGCCGCCGCCTACGCGGACGCAGACTGCATTGTACTCGGCGTACCCACCAATTATGACCCCAAGACCAATTATTTTGACTGCTCAGCGGTCGAATCCGTCCTCCGGCTTATCAAGGACTGCACGGCGCAGCGCGAGGTCAAGCCCGCCGTCGTCATCAAATCCACGATTCCCGTGGGCTATACCCGCCAGATCCGCGAGCGGATGGGGATGGACAACATCCTCTTCAGCCCGGAGTTCCTGCGCGAGTCCAAGGCGCTCTACGACAACCTCTACCCCAGCCGCATCATTGTCGGCTGCGAGCCGGAGGAGGCGGAGACGGCGCAGGCCTTCGCCGCGCTGCTGCGCGAGGGCGCGCTCAAGGAGGAGATCCCGATGCTCTTCATGGGCTCGACCGAGGCGGAGGCGACCAAGCTCTTCGTGAACACCTACCTCGCGCTGCGCGTGAGCTACTTCAACGAGCTCGACACCTATGCGGAGACCAAGGGGCTGAACACCGCGCAGATCATCAAGGGAGTCTGCCTCGACCCGCGCGTGGGAGACTTCTATAACAACCCCTCCTTCGGCTACGGCGGCTACTGCCTGCCCAAGGACACCAAGCAGCTCCTCGCAAACTACCGCGACGTGCCGCAGAACCTGATCCACGCCATTGTGCAGTCCAACAGCACGCGCAAGGACTTCATCGCCGAGCGCGTCATGGAGATTGCCGGCACCTACGGGAAGAACGAGCAGTACTCCGGCGCGCGCGAGGCGAACATGCGCGAGATCGTCGTCGGCGTGTACCGCCTGACGATGAAGTCCAATTCCGACAACTTCCGCCAGTCCTCCATCCAGGGCGTGATGAAGCGCATCAAGGCCAAGGGCGCAACAGTGGTAATCTATGAGCCGACGCTGGAGGACGGCACAACCTTCTTCGGCAGCCTTGTGGTCAACGACCTCGAGCGCTTCAAGGCGATGTGCGGCTGCATCGTCGCCAACCGCTATGACGCGGTGCTCGACGATGTGAAGGATAAGGTCTATACGCGCGATCTGTTCAGGAGGGATTGATATGGGCAAGACCCCGGTCGAACTCAACGGCAAAACCATCCTTGTCACTGGCTCTCCCGGCTTCATCGGGGCGTATCTGGTGCTGCGTCTGCTGGGCGAGCTCAGCGGCGGCACGGTCATCAGCCTCGACAATATGAACGACTACTACGATGTGCGCCTCAAGGAGTACCGCCTCGGCCTGATCGAGCAGGCGGCGCGCCGCTCCCCGGTGGAGCACGTCTTTGTGCGCGGCTCCATCGCCGACAAGGCGCTGGTCACGGAGCTCTTCGAGCGCTATCGCCCCGCCGTCGTGGTGAACCTCGCCGCGCAGGCGGGGGTGCGCTACAGCATCGAGCACCCGGATGTGTATATCGAGTCGAACATCATCGGCTTTTATACGCTGCTGGAGGCCTGCCGCCGCTATCCCGTGGAGCATCTGGTCTACGCCTCCAGCTCCTCGGTCTACGGCGGGAACAAAAAGGTGCCCTTCAGCGTGGAGGATCGGGTGGACAACCCGGTGTCCCTCTACGCCGCGACCAAGAAGAGCGACGAGCTGCTGGCCCACAGCTACGCCAAGCTCTATAACATCCCCTCGACCGGGCTGCGCTTCTTCACGGTCTACGGCCCCGCCGGGCGGCCGGATATGTTCTACTACTCCGCCACGCAGAAGCTCGCCGCCGGGAAGACGATCCAGATCTTCAACTACGGCAATTGCAGGCGCGATTTCACCTATATCGACGACATTGTGGAGGGCATCCTGCGCGTGATGCGCGGCGCGCCCGAGAAGCGCAGCGGTGAGGACGGACTGCCCGTGCCGCCCTACGCGGTCTACAACATCGGCGGCGGACAGCCGGAGAACCTGCTGGACTTCGTCGCGACCTTGCAGGAGGAGCTGGTGCGCGCCGGGGTACTCCCCGCGGACTACGACTTCGCGGCGCACAGGCAGCTTGTCGGGATGCAGCCGGGCGATGTGCCCGTGACCTACGCCGACAGCGAGGCGTTGGAGCGCGACTACGGCTTCACGCCGCGCATCGGCATTCGGGACGGTCTGCGCCGCTTTGCCGAATGGTATAGGCAGTACTATGCGTAGGCGGACGGAGAATGTGCTGCTGCGGCACTGGGACTTTATCGTGCTGGATATCGCCTGCCTCCAGCTCAGCTTCTGCCTCGCCTACTGGCTGCTGCGCGGCTTCGGCGACCCCTACGGGGAGGAGGCGTTTCGGTATCAGGCGGCGGTGCTGACGATCTGCCAGCTCGTCATTATCCCGTTTTCGGGCGAGTACTATGGCATCGTGCGCCGCGACGGCAGCGCGGAATTTGGCTCGGTCGGAAAGTTTATAGGCGCGACGCTGCTGCTGGCGTTGGTGTATCTGTTTATCGTTCACCGTTCAGTCTCGGCCTCACGCCTGCAATACGGCTTAACCGGCGCACTGTACGTCCCGCTGGATCTGCTGCTGCGCGGCGCCAACAAGCGGCGTATCCGGGGCTCACGGCACATGATCAGAAACCAGCGTACCCTGGTGCTCATCACCTCCGCCGCGCAGGTGGAGACCGCGATGGCAAAGCTTCACGGGGACAGGTTGAGCGACAACTACCGCGTGGTCGGGATCGTGCTGCTCGACGCGGCGGAGAATGGGCGCTTCGACAGCTACGGCGTGCCGGTCATGCCGCTTGACGACGCGGCAGTGCAGTTTATCTGCCACGGTTATGTGGACGAGGTGTTCCTGCTCCAGCCGGAGGATATCCCGGTGCCGAAGAGCCTTGTGGACACGATGATGGAAATGGGCATCAGCGTCAACTACTCCAACCCTCTCATGGAGGGCTTCGCGGAGATCAAGCGCCTCGGCGAGTATGAGGTGCTGACGAGCAGCGCGCATTTCGCGCCGATGGAGCGGCTGATGTTCAAGCGCCTGATGGATATTGCGGGCGGCCTGGTGGGCTGTCTGCTCACGGGCGTGCTGTTCGTCTTCCTCGCGCCGATCATCTATCATCAATCTCCCGGACCGATCTTCTTCGTACAGCAGCGCGTGGGGCAGAACGGGAAGCTGTTCAAGATGTACAAGTTCCGCAGCATGTACATGGACGCGGAGGAGAGAAAGGCCGCGCTGCTCGCGCAAAACCGCGTGCAGGACGGCATGATGTTCAAGCTCACGGACGATCCGCGCATTATCGGCAGCGAAAAGAAGGATAAAAACGGGAAACCGCGCGGGATCGGGAACTTTATCCGCAAGACGAATCTGGACGAGTTCCCGCAGTTCTTTAACGTCCTCAAGGGCGATATGAGCCTCGTGGGCACCCGCCCGCCGACGGTGGACGAGTGGAAGAAGTATGATATCCGCCACCGCATCCGCATGAGCGCGCGCCCCGGCATGACCGGGATGTGGCAGGTCAGCGGGCGCAGCGAGATCACCGATTTCGAGAAGGTGGTCGCCCTCGACCGCTACTATATCGAGAACTGGACGATCGGCATGGATATCCGCATCCTCTTCCAGACGCTCCTGCTGCCCTTCCGCCACGACGAGAGCGCGCTGTGAAAAGTTTAGTGTAAGGGCGATTCACGAATCGCCCTTGTCGAACAACAGGAAAGCAAGAAAAATGATGGGCGAATCCGTATCTTGTGCGATACGGATTCGCCCATCATATACTCATTGCTGCACTGATGACCGCCGGGGGCGCTTTGTGATGCGCCCGACGGCGAAGACAGGGCATTATTCACTCACGCGGATGGGGATGATGGCGATGGCGTGCGCGCCGGTGACGGGGTTGGAGGCAATGCGGCGCAGCAGGGAGTGGAGCGTCCCGCCATCGGGGCTGCTCTCACGCACGGTGACCCAGTCGCTGCTCTGGATGCACTCCTCCATGGCAGCGGTGAACGCGGCGCTCGGGCCGATCTCGTCATAGACCGAAACCCCGACCTCGAGCTCGATACCGAAGCTGCGGCGCATGAACTCAGCATAGCTCTCGTTGAAGCGCAGGAAACACCGCGCCTGGCCGCAAAGCTCGAGCACCGCCGTGGGCAGAGTGTGCAGATAGGGGCGGAAAACCTGCCCCGCGCCGCAATCGAGCGCGCCGGGGTCGCAGAGGTTGAAGGTGCCGATGGCCGTATAGTAGCCGGACTCGCCGGGATCCTCGAGCGGCTGCCCCACCTCGGCACGGCTGAGCTGAAGGATGGTCTCGAGCGGCACGGGCTTGCTGTAGTAGTCGCCCTGCAGCTTGTCGCTGCCGATCCCGTTGAGAAAGCGCACCTGCTCGCTTGTCTGCACGCCCTCGACCACGGTGTCGATCCCCAGCATCAGCGCCATCTTCATCAGCTCCGTCAGGATGATCTGGCTCTTTCCGGTGTGGTTAAACTGCTGCATGAAGGCGAGGTCGAACTTGATCGTATCCACCTCGAAGGTTTGCAGCACGTCCAGTGAGGAGTAGCCGCTGCCGAAGTCGTCCAGCCACACATGGAAGCCCAGCGCGCGGAAGCGGGCGATCTGTTCGCGCAGCGCGTCGGGGTTCTGGCCGATCGTGCTCTCCGTGATCTCGATGATCAGCAGCTCACGGCTGACGCCCGCGGCGTCCACCCGCTTGCAGACCTCCTCCACCGGGTCGCAGCAGTCGAAGTCCGAGCGGGAGAGGTTGACGGAGACCGGAACGCAGGTGAGCCCGGCCGCCTGCTTTTGCCTCAGCTCCTCGAGCACTCGCTCCACCATATAGAGATCCAGACGGTAGATCAGCAGCGCGTCCTCGAGCACGGGCACGAACTCGGCGGGCGAGAGCGTCCCCTTCACGGGGTCGAACCAGCGCGCCAGCGCCTCCTCATTGCAGACGCGGCCCGTGGTGGCGCGCACGATGGGCTGATAAAAGACCTTGATCCAGCGTTCGCTCAGGGCGCGCTCGAACTGCGCGAGGATGTAATGCCGCCGCGCGGTGTCCGCAAGCAGGGTCATGTCGAAGTAGCGGTAGACGGAGATGAACGCGCCGCGCTTGCTGTCGCAGGCCATCTTGGCGCGGTCACAGGCGGTGCCGATATCGACGGGCTCGAGCTGATCGAGATAAATGCCGACGCGGATCGGCAAAGACTTGCCCTCGTTGAGGCTCTTGCAGTCGCGCATCACGCGCTCGAGCGTATCCTCAAGCTGCGCGTTCGTGGTGTAGACGGCGAAGTTATCCTGCCCGAAGCGGCCGCAGTTTTCCACACTGAAGTGCTTGACCAGCATCCGCGCGAAGGAGCGCAGCAGCCGGTCGCCCTCGGCGAAGCCGTATTTGCCGTTATAGAGCTTCATCCCCACGAGGTTGAAGAACAGAAAAGCCGTCTCCCCGCCCTCGTCGCGGATACGCTCTCTCCCGGCCTCGGCCAGCTCGAAGAAATAGGTCATGTTCGGCAGACCTGTGAGAAAATCGTAGTAGTTCTCGTGAAACTGCGTAAGGCTGCGCAGATAGCTCACGAAGCTGTCCTTCAGCTCGCCCTCGGCCTTGGGCGCGTCGGGCAGATAGCTGCCCTCGTCCACATACCAGACCACCGCCAGACGCACGCCGGTCTCCGTGTAAACGTGCCGCCCGAAGGCGTGGACGATGCGATAAATCGCCTCGCTGGGACGGCGGGTGCGGTAGACCACGTTGAACGGCTCCTCGTTCACGGCGAAGCGGAACGCGGCGTCGGCGATGCGCGAGACATCGTCCGGGTGGGTGTCGCGGTACATGTCGTGATCCATCAGCTCATAGGTGAGGCGGCGATCTGAGTAGCCGAAGAGCTCCAGAAATCCCGCAGAGAGCACACGGGTGACGACACGCCGGTCGATAAACTGATAGACGGCGAACGGCACGCAGGAGCGTTCCATCTCCTGCATGAGTGCGGTGTCAAATTGGTACTTTTCCATCACGGTGCCCTCCCCCAAAACATACAATTATCATTATAAACGGTATGGGAAGAAAAGGCAAGAATGAATGTTGGCAGGGCGGAAAGAAATGTTGGCAGGACGGAAAGAAATGTAAGAAACGGTGCTGTGAAAAAAGTCGAAATTCACGCTTTTTTCGTAGGGGCAGCCGCCCGGCAGTACAATAGTATCAGTCTTTTCAAGAAGGGGCTGTCTCAAAACGGCAAGAGCAGCCGTAGGGGCGGCTATTAGCCGCCCGCGCAGTGAAAGCATTATAAATAGAAAAGTTGGGCGAATTCGCACAAATCAGCGGATTCGCCCAACTTTTTACAGATATTTTTGCTTTGACGCCGGGAGGCTGACAGTCTCCCCTGCGTTCTCTTTCGGACTTTTGAGACAGCCCCTTTGTATGTTGGGAACTGCTTACTTTCCGGCCATCGCCTTGTACTGGGCATAGCGGCGGGCGGTGAATTCCTCGGCCTCCTGGAAGAGAACCTCGGCGCGCTCGGGGAAGGTGCGCGTCAGAGAGGCGAAGCGTACCTCTCCCATCATGAACTCGCGGAGTTTGCCGTTGGGCTCCTTGCTGTCGAGCAGGAAGGGGTTGAGCCCCTTGTCCAGATTCTCGGGAATGTAGCGGAAGAGCGGCCAGTACCCGCACTCCACCGCGAGCTTCTCCTCCATCATGGCCTTGCCCATGCCGTTGACCAGACCGTGGTTGATGCAGGGGGCGTAGGCGATAATCAGGGAGGGACCCTTGTGGGCTTCGGCCTCCTTGAGGGCGGTAATGAGCTGGGCGGGATTTGCGCCCATGGCGACCTTGGCGACATAGACGTTGTCGTACACCATCGCCATGCGGCCCAGATCCTTCTTGGCGGTCGTCTTTCCGGCATTTGCAAACTGAGCCACCGCGCCGATGGAGGTGGCCTTGGAGGCCTGACCACCGGTGTTGGAGTAGACCTCGGTATCGACCACAAGGATATTGACATCAATGCCGGAGGCAAGTACATGGTCGAGACCGCCGTAGCCGATGTCGTACGCCCAGCCATCGCCGCCATACATCCACATGCTCTTCTTGACCAGTGCGTCGGTGCGGTTACGCAGCCAAAGCACATCCTCACACTCGCAGGCAGTCGCGGCCAGCGCTTCCTTGAGCGCGTCGGACACCGCGCGGGTCTCGTCCGGCTCGTCACCCTTTTCGAGCCATGCGGCGAGGGCGGCCTTCAAAGCCTCGTCGCCGGTCTTCCGGAGGGCGGCTTCCGCGTGGGTCTTCGCCTGGCGGCGCATCTGGTCAACCGACAGGCACATGCCGAGGCCGTACTCCGCGTTGTTTTCAAACAGAGAGTTGGAAGGCGCGGGGCCGTAGCCCTTGGCAGTTCTCGCGTAGGGGAAGGTGGGCGTGGAGGAGCCGACCACATAGGTGCAGCCGGTGGCGTCGGCCACATACATGCGCTCGCCGAAGAGCTGGGTCATGAGCTTCATGTAGGGTGCCTCGCCGCAGCCGGCGCAGGAGCCGTTGAACTCATAGAGCGGGCGCTCGTACTGGCTGCCGCGGGTGCTGAACTTGTCCATGGGGTTTGCCTTGACCGGGAGAGACACAAGGTAATCCCAGTTCGGCTGCTCGTGCATCTGGCTCTCAAGCGGCTGCATCACGAGGGCTTTCTCCTTGGCCGGGCAGACATTGGCACAGGAGGAGCAGCCCTGGCAGTCGATGGGATCGACCTGAATGCGGTAGGTGTACTTCTCGAAGCCCTTGCCGACTGCCTTCTTCGTGACCATACCCTCCGGGCCGGCCGCCTTCTCCTCTTCCGTTACCAGGAAGGGACGGATGCAGGCGTGCGGACACACCAGCGAGCACATGTTGCAGCCGATGCAGTTTTCGGGGATCCACTTGGGGACGTTCGTGGCAATGCCGCGGCGCTCGTACTTCGAGGTCTCTACCGGGCTCACGCCGTCAGCGTAGGGCATGAACTTCGACACCGGAATTTTGTCACCCGCCTGCCTGTTGACCGGGATCTGGATCTCGCGGATATAGGTCGGCAGGCTCTGATCGACGCTTTCCTCCTCGTCCTTCAGCTCCGCCCAGCCCGCAGGGACGTCGATCTTCTTCAGGGCGGTGAGACCCGCGTCAACAGCGGCGCAGTTCATGTTGACGATCTTCTCGCCCTTCTTGGCATAGGTCTTGACAATGGCGTCCTTCATGTACTGCACGGCGTCTTCGATGGGCAGTACGCCCGAGAGCTTGAAGAAGGCCGCCTGCAGCACGGTGTTCGTGCGATTGCCGAGACCGATCTGCTGGGCGATGTCGGTGGCATCAATGGTGTAAAAATGAAGGCCGTTTTGCGCGATGATGCGCTTGGCGCGGTTCGGCAGATGCTCTTCGAGCCCCGCCATGTCCCAGTCGGTGTTGAGGAGGAACGTGCCGCCCTTCTTGATCTCCGCCACGATATCAAAGTCCTTCATGTAGCTCTGCTTGTGGCAGGCCACGAAGTCTGCCATCGTGACGTAATAGGTGGAGCGGATGGGCTCGTGGCCGAAACGCAGGTGGCTCTTGGTCACACCGCCGGACTTCTTGGAATCGTATTCAAAATACGCCTGGGCGTACTGATCGGTGTTGTCGCCGATGATCTTGATGGAGTTTTTGTTGGCGCCCACGGTGCCGTCGGAGCCGAGACCCCAGAACTTGCAGGAGATGATCGACTTGCCGGAGGTAACGATGTTCTCGCCGACAGGCAGGGACGTGTGGGTCACGTCGTCGTGGATGCCTACGGTGAAGTGGTTCTTCTTCTCCCCGGCCATGTTGTCGAACACGGCCTTCATGTGGGCGGGGATGGTGTCCTTGGAGGAAAGGCCATACCGTCCGCCGAGGATCTCGACACCGGCAAAGGCGGTGTCGCGCAGGGCCGTGCACACGTCCTCAAAGAGCGGCTCGCCTGCGGCGCCCGGCTCCTTGGTGCGGTCGAGAACAGAGATGGTCCTGACGCTTGCGGGCAGCACGGCGGCGAGGTGCTTTGCCGAGAACGGGCGGTAGAGGTGTACCTGGACCATGCCGACCTTCTCGCCGCGCTCCGCGAGGTAGTCTACCACCTCATGCAGCGTCTCACACACAGAGCCCATGGCAACGATGACACGCTCGGCGTCCGGCGCGCCGTAATAGTTGAAGAGCTTGTAGTCCCGCCCCGTGAGCTGATGGATGGCGTCCATCTTCTCCTGCACGATGTCGGGCAGAAGGTCGTAGGCGGTGTTGCAGGCCTCGCGGGACTGGAAGAAGGTGTCGGGATTCTGCAAAGTCGAGCGGATGGTCGGGTGTTCGGAGTTGAGAGCATGGTCGCGGAAACGCTGCACCGCGTCCCAGTCGAGGAGCTTTCCCAGATCGTCGTAGTCTAACAGCTCGATCTTCTGGATCTCGTGGCTGGTGCGGAAGCCGTCAAAGAAGTGCATGAAGGGGATGGAGCCTTTGATCGCGGCAAGGTGGGCCACCGCGCCGATGTCCATGCACTCCTGCACGCTCGAGGAGGCCAGCATCGCAAAGCCGGTCTGGCGGCAGGCCATGGCGTCGGAGTGATCGCCGAAGATGGAGATGGAGTGGGTGCCGACGGTGCGGGCGGCGACATGCATCACGCCCGGCAGCATCGAACCCGCAATGCGGAACATCGGCGGGATCATCAGCATCAGCCCCTGGGAGGCGGTGTAGGTGGTGGCCAGTGACCCGGTCTCCAGTGCGCCGTGCATCGCGCCGCAGGCGCCGGACTCGGCCTGCATCTCCACGAGCTGCACCGGCTGACCGAAGAGGTTCTTCTTACCGTGAGCGGCCCAGTCGTCCACATGGTCGGCCATGGGGCTTGAGGGCGTGATGGGGTAGATGGAAGCGACCTCCGTAAAGGCATAGGATACATACGCGGCGGCTTCGTTGCCGTCCATTGTCTTTCTCATCAGCATGGCATAGTCTCCTTATTTGACGACGGCGATGGCCTCGATCTCACACAGGAGATTCTTCGGCAGGGTCTTCACCGCCACGCAGGAGCGGGCGGGTTTGCTGACAAAATATTTCTCATAGATGGCGTTAAAGGCGGCAAAGTCGCCCATATCCGCGAGGAAGCAGGTGGTCTTGATGACCTTGTCAAAACCCGTCCCGGCGGCCTCCAGAAGTGCGCCGATGTTCTTGCAGCACTGTTCGGCCTGCGCCTCGATGCTCTCGCCGGCGACAGCGCCGCTTTCGGGGAGCAGGGCAACCTGCCCGGAGGTAAACAGCAGACCATTGACAACATAGCCTTGCGAGTAGGGGCCGATGGCAGCCGGTGCCTGATCGGTGGCAATGACTTTCATATTCTTATCCTCCTGTACGATTGCGAAATCACGTTTCGCGATTGAGTACATCATATAACCTTACTCCGCGGAGGGCAAGCCTCCGCGGAGTTTTTCGGTGATTGGGGATCATTTCAGCTCGGCAAAGGCCTGCTCAAAGTCGGCGATGATATCCTCGATATCCTCAAGACCGACGCTGATGCGCACAAGACCCTCGGAGATGCCGGCGGCGGCCAGTTCTTCTGCCGAGTAGGTGGAGTGGGTCATGGAGGCCGCGTGCTCGACCAGCGTTTCCGCGTCGCCGAGGGAGACGGCGATGGTGCAGAGCTTGAGCCTGTTGATCGCCGCGGCGGTAGAGGCCTTGTCAGCCTTGAGCTCAATGGACATCATCCCGCCGAAATCGCTCATCTGCTTTTTCGCGGTCTCGAAGCCCTCGAAGCTCTCAAGTCCCGGATAATAGACTTTCTTCACGGCAGGGTGCGCTTCCAGCCAGGCGGCGAGCTTTTTGGCGTTTGCACAGTGACGCTCCATGCGGATGCTCAGCGTCTTGAGGCCGCGGGCGATGAGGAAGGCGTTGAACGGACTCATGACCGCGCCGTTCATATGTACCACGCCGATGGCGCGCACGTCGTCGATAAATGCCTTCCTGCCAACCACGAAGCCCGCGATCACGTCGCCGTGGCCGTTGATGTACTTGGTGGCGCTGTGCACGACCACGTCCGCGCCCAGCTCCAGCGGGCGCTGGAGATAGGGGGAGCAGAAGGTATTGTCCACGATGACGCGGATGTCGGGATTGTAGGCGTGCGCCTCGTCGGCGACGGCCTTGATGTCGATGACCTTGAGCGTGGGGTTGCAGGGGGTCTCAAAGTAGACGACCTTGGTCTTCTCGGTCAGCGCCTTTCGGAGGGCACCCGGCTCGTTGAGGTTGACGAACGTCACCTTGACGCCGAGCTGGACGATCTCCTTGGACAAAAATGCGAAGGTGCAGCCGTAGAGGGTCTCGTCAGCCACAATCTCGTCGCCCGCGACAACGCTGCGGTAGATGGCGGCGGTGATGGCACCCATGCCGGAGGCCGTGGCCATGGCGGCCTCGCCGTTTTCGAGGGAGGCGATCTTCGCCTCAACGGAGTTTGTGGTGGGGTTTGCGGGACGGGAGTAGACATAGCCTGCCTCGGTGCCGGCAAAGCGTGCGCCGCCCTGCTCGACGGAGTCAAACGCGAAGGTGGAGGTCTGATAGATCGGGTCGCACAGCGCACCGGCGCTGTTCTTGCATTTCCCTACATGGATCTGACGTGTGGAGAAGCCGAGCTTCTTTTCGGTGTTTTCCATTTCCGTCTCCTTTCCTTCGTCAGCCAAGTCCGGCCGCTATTTCGTAGATTTCACGGATCGCCTCGCGCGTCAGGCCGACATAGCCGCCTGTGACGCCCTCGCCCACATTGTTCATCTCCACCAGACGGTCGATCGAGGCGGGGTCTGCGCCCACCTCGGCAAAGGTCAGGGGCATGTGCAGCTCACGCAGGAAGTTCTTGAAGGCCTCAACGCCCTCGCGCGCGGTGCGCTTGGGATCGTCAAAGTCCATCTGGCAGCCGAAGATGCGCGTGGCCATCTGGGCAAAGCGATTTGCATCGCTGTGCTCGATGCAGTAGCTCATCCACGCGGGCATGATGACGGAAAGTCCCGCGCCGTGGGCACAGTCATATACCGCTGAGAGCACATGCTCAAGGTGGTGGCTGTTCCAGTCCTGCTTGCGGCCGACGCCCATGATGTCATTGTGCACGACCATGCCGGCCCACATGATGTTGGCGCGGGCTTCGTAGTCATGGGGATTTTCCATGACACGTCTGCCCTCGTGCAGCATCGCGAGCACGATCCCCTCCAGCATGCGGTCCGTGGTCTCCACGTTCCTGGTGGGGGTGAAGTAGCGCTCAAAAGCGTGGGAGATGATATCCGTCACGCCGCAGGCGGTCTGGAAGGCGGGCAGGCTCTCGGTCAGCACCGGGTTCATGATGGAGAACTTCGGACGGATGCAGTCGGCCTCGGCCGCGGTTTTGTCAAGGGTCTTCTCGTTGGTGATGATCGCGTTGGGGGAGCCTTCGCTCCCGGAAGCCGCGATGGTCAGCACCACGCCGACGGGCAGGGCCGTCTCCGGGGTCTTGCCCGCGAAAAAGTCCCAGAAGTCCCCGTCATAGGGGACACCCATAGCGATGCTCTTGGCGGTGTCCATGACGCTGCCGCCGCCGACTGCCAGCATGAAATCGACCTTCTCCTTGCGGGCGAGCGCAATGCCCTCATACACAAGGCCGCTGCGGGGGTTGGGCTTGACGCCGCCGAGCTCCACAGAGCTCAGACCCTCGGCATCCAGAGAGGCTTTCACGCGATCTAAAAGACCGGACTTCCTGGCGGACTGGCCGCCGTAGAGAATCATGACGCGGCTGCCGCCGAATTTTTTGACATACTTGCCCGCGTCGTTTTCACGGTCGCGGCCGAAAACAAAGTAGGTAGGGCTGTAGAAATCGAAATTATTCATCTCTCTCCTCTGTCTCAGTAGCCCTTCTTGCCGCTGGCGGGCTGGCCGTAGGACTTGAAGCCCTCAAACACCTCGTCCATCTCTGCCTTGCCGAGGACGAAGGGCTGGCCGATGCACATCGCGCGGTACTGGAGTTCCGCAATGTACTCGAGGTTCTTGGCCAGGCCGAAGGCGCTCTTGAGATTCTTGCCGCAGACGATGATGCCGTGGTTCGCGAGCAACACCGCGTCTCCGTCGCCGCAGGTTTTCACCGCGTCGTTAGCCAGCTCCGGCGTGCCGAAGGTGTGGTAGGGAGCGCAGGGGATCTCGTAGCAGTTGGCATCGGCGAGGACATAGTGCACGGCCTCAATGGGCTTTCTGAGTACCGCGAAGGTGGTGCAGAAGCGGGAGTGGGTGTGAACGATGGCGCGGCAGGAGGGTTTGTGCTTATAAAACTCGGTGTGCATGTCCCACTCGCTGGAGGGCTTGCGCTTGCCGTCAACCACATGGGACTCGAGATCCATGATCACGATGTCCTCGGGCGTGGTCTCCATGTAGCCGATGCCGGAGGGCTTAATCGCCATGAGACCCAGCTCGGGGTTATAGATACTCTGGTTGCCGCTGGTGCCGGGGCAGAGGCCCGAGGTGCTCATCTGCTTACCGATTTCCACCATCAGTTCACGTTCTTCCTGCATTAACATAGTAAGGTTCCTCCGTTTTTTATAGTATAGTGTCAGTAACGGGATTCATGGCCAGGCGCTGGCGGCTCCACTGCCGGTGGTATTTCCAAATGAGCGGGTTTTCCTGCGGCGTGTATACACGCTCTCCCCTGTCGCCGCCGAGGGCGGTTTCGTCGTGCAGCGCCTCGTTGCACAGCGCCACAAGGCCGAAGATCGTCGCCTGCTCAAAGCCGGGCTTCAGGTGCAGCGCAAGCCCCGACAGATCGGTGATCATCCGGCACAGCGCTTCCGAACGCAGTCCGCCGCCGCAGCCCAAAATGTACTTGCTCTCGTGACCGCTCAGCTCGCGCAGACGCCAGAGTTGCTCGTAGATGCCGCAGGCGCTGTCCGCCAGCACGGCCCAGAGCATATCCACTTTGTCGAGTGGTTCGGGGAAAGGGCTCGGCATATAAAAACCGCCGGAGCGGAGGGAACGCCGCTCATAAAACAGCAGGGACGTGAAGGACGCCGTGCAGCGGAAGTCCTTCTTTTCCCGGTAGAGGCGCTCCAGCTCTTCGTAAGGGGTATCGGGCGCGAGGAACTCCTTGGCCCGCTGGTAGTTGAGGCCGGTCACGCCGGGGTTCATCTCAATAAGATAGCCCTTGGCGCCGAAGTTTGCGTCCACCCACACGCGCTGCTGCTGATCGCAGAGCTTGTGCCCGGTCAGGGCGGTGACGGGAGCCGTCGTCCCGGCGACGATGGCGATGTCCCCGGGCTTTATGCCGGTCTGCAGCAGCGCTGCCTGCGTGTCGGCCCCGCCCGCGATAAAGATCGCGTCCTCCGCCATACCGAACTCTTTGCGGCGCTCAGGCAGGATGGAGCCGACACACTCCCCGGCGTTTATGAGCGGGGGCAGCAGGGCGGGATCGACACCGTAGGCCGCGCAGAGCTCTTTGGACCACTGCTTTGTGCCGAGGTCGTAAAGCTGCGTCTCGCAGGCCTGGGAGGGCTCAAACACCGAAAGACCGGTGAAGAGCTTCGCGATGTGTCCGCTGAGAGAGAGGACCGTGCCGATGCGGCTGTAGAGCTCCGGGCGCTTTTTGCGAAGACCCAGCAGCTTTGCTGCGCAGAAATCCTCGCTCACCCATTTTCCGGAGCACTCATAGATCCACGGCTGGTCGCTGAGCGCCTTCATGAACTCGCGGCCGCGGTTGTCGATGTTAGGGAGCCCGTAGAAGGCCTGCCCCTCTCTGTCGAGCAGCACGATACTCTGCCTTGCACCGGCGGCGGAAACCGCGTCGATGCGGATCTCCGGGCACCGGGCATGCACCTCGCGGCAGCAGCGCAGGATCTCGGCCTCCCAGTCAGCGGGCAGAAAGTACTGCGCGTCGGGGTAGGCGTCGTCCCGGTAGTAACGGTTGAAGAAGCTGCACATGGCGAGGGTCTTCCCGTCGCTCCGCACGATGGCCGCCCGCGTGCTGCCGGTGCCCAGGTCGATAAGCAGATAGTGCCTCATTGCAGTACGTCGCGGTTGTAAACGATCCTGGCCAGCTCCTCGCCCGCAAGCCATTTCCTGAGCCGCGCGTTGAGAATATCCGCCTGGTGGTTGGTGACCTCATAGGAGGCGCCGCAGATATGCGGGGTCAGGATCGTGTTGGGGCAGTTCAGGATCTCCAGATCCTCGGGCGTGGGGGGCTCGTTGTCCAGTACGTCGATGACGGCGCCGGCGATGGCCTTGTCGTTGAGAACGCGGATGAGAGCCTTGGTGTCCACCAGCGCCGAGCGGCCGGCGTTCACAAACAGGGCGTCCGGCTTCATGGAGCGCAAAAGCGCCTCGGTGACAAGACCGCGGGTGGAATCGCTCACCGGCAGGTGGAGGGAAACGATGTCGCAGGTCCTGAAGATCTCTTCCACGCTCATGGGGGTGTAGTGGCCGAAGGGGCGGCCCTTGTAGTCATAGTAGCAGACCTCGCAGTCAAAGCCGTCGAGGATCTTCGCCGCCGCCTGGGCGACCGCGCCGAAGCCCACCAGACCGACCTTCTTGCCCTGCAGCTCGTGGCCCATCCACAGGAAGTAGGGCGTGGTGCCCTGGACCCAGCCGCCGTCCTTGACCCACTGGATGGACTCGAGCCCGTGGCGCAGGTGCATGATGATGAGAGCTACGACCATCTCGGCCACGGCCTGGTTGTTGCGCCCCGGCGTGCAGAGAACGGGGACGCCTGCCTTCGTGCAGGCGGCGGTGTCGAGGTTTGCGGGGGTGGCGCGGCAGTCGCCGATCACCTTGAGCCCCTTGTAGCCCGCGAGTACCTTTTCGGTCACGCGGTCAAGCTCGGTGATCAGCACGTCCGGCTGCACCTTCAGCAGGTGTTCGAGCATTTCATCCTCGTAATAGCGCTCACCGGTTTCGGTCCACGGCTCGTACAGGACCTCGTCGAACATCTCTCTGAGCTCAGCCAGACGATTTTCGGGATAGGGAGCGCGTACATAGACTTTCATGGCAATCTCTCCTTTTTTATTTATTTTCTTTAATAAAAGGCTTTTACGTTGCTGTCAAAATAGCGCTCGAGCAGGTAGGGGACATAAACGCCCTTGTCCGTTACCACCCCGGAGATGAACTGCGGCGGTACGACATCGAAGGAGGGGTAGACAGCCTTCACCTGCGGCAGACAGTTTGGAATGCCGCGATAGCGCAGCACCTGTTCGGGGTCGCGCATTTCGATGAGGATGTCGTCCCTCGTGTGCTTGTCACGGTCGGGGATCCCTGTTACATAGTAGGGGATACCGAAATGCCTGGCGAGAATGGCGATTTGAAGAGAACCGATTTTGTTGGCAATGTGCCCGTCGCGGGCGATCGTGTCGGCGGCGGAGGTGAAAAGTCCGATCTTTCCCTCCTGCATGGCCCAGGCGATCATGTTGTCGGTCAGCACCGTCGTGTCAAAGCCCATCTCGGCAAAGCAGCTCGAGGTCAGCCGCGCCCCCTGAAGGTACGGCCTTGTCTCGGCGCAGAAAACACGAAACTCCTTGCCCTGCTTCTTCGCCGCACGGATGACGGTGCCGATGATGGTCTCGCCAAAGCACTGGGTCAGGATGCTGCCGCCCGCGGGGATCAGCCTGCACAGCTCGTCGCCCACGATCTGCATGGTGCTGTAGCGGCGGTTTAAGGATTCCACCGTGGATTCCACAATGGCCTCGATGGGGTCGCGACCCTCTTCCAGCGCCTTTTCCGCAAGCTCTGCCGCCCGGAAGGTGATCTGCCCGTAGCGGTTCGCGGTGGTGGGGCGGGCATGTGCCAGATCATACGCCGCCTGTTTGAGAAAGGCAAGTTGCTTCTCCTTCGCCTCGCCGCGCACCTGAAAGGCCGCCAGCGCCATTCCCATGCCCACTGCGGTGTAGGGTCCCGCGCTCTGCGTCACCATGTCGGCAATGGCCTGAGCCACCTCCTGATAGCTCCCGCACTCGACGAAGCGCACTTCGGTGGGGAAAATCCGGCGGTCGAGGATGCGAACCTTGCCGGCCTCGTACCAGGCTACGTTTTCATATTTGAGCAGGAAGGGCATGCCCTCGTCCATGCGTACCATAGCGTATCACCTCATGCCAGAATCAGACGGAAGGCTTCCGTCAGCTCACGCCCCGCGCGGCAGCTCCTGCGGTTTTTGATGAGCGCAATGCCGAGCTTTATGAGCGCGCGCTCCATCGGGATACGCCGCCTCGGGTCGGAGACGGACGTGACCTCCATCACTTTGGAGTCGCCCACCGTGCGGCGGATGATTTCCGTGCCCGCGTACCCGGCGGAATCCGCCAGGATGCTGTCCAGATACGCGCTCTTGAAGGCGGGCACCCGGTAGAGCGGGAGCGTGACACAGGCGTCGTAGCTTGCTTCGAGCTTCTCCCGCGTCAGATCCCAGGTGTCGGCGATGCAGGTTTCGATTGCCGACAGGACTTCTTCCGCGTCCGGCGCGGTGAAGGCCTTGTTGGCCCAGGCGAAGAAGAGATTCCCGATCACGTTTCCGATATCGTAGCCCATGGGGCCGTAGAAGGCAAATTCGGGGTCGAGAACCTTGAGCCCCTTTTCGTTGATAAAGAGGGAGCCGGAGTGCAGATCCCCGTGCAGCAGCGCCTGCGCGTTGTTCATGAAGTTCAGCCGCAGGCTTGCGACCTCGGCGTGCAGAGCCGGGTCTTCATAGAGATGCTCCCGCACAAACTCTTCGTTTCCGGCAAAGAGAATGTTGCGGCCTTTGTAATCATAGTAGGGCTCGGTCAGCACCAGATCCTCGGTGATCCTGCACAGCTCCGGATTGGTGAAGAACTTCACGCGCCGCTTCTTTTCCTCCGCGTCCAGCACCAGATCGGTGGTCGGCAGCAGCGTGTTTGCCAGGAAGGAAGAAATGCTTTCCGCAAAGTGCGGATAGACGCGATTTTCCGATAGCTCCTTGCGGAGATTCTTATACTCGGAGATATCCTCCATCGACGTTGCCGCCATGGTTTCGTCGTAGTGCCAGACCTCGGGCACAAGACCCGGGGCAAGCTCGCCCTCGAGCTTGAGGATCGCAGCCTCGATCTTGTTGCGGTACATGTCCAGAGGCCTGCCCGAAGAGCGCAGCAGCCTGTCCGCCTGCTTGACGATCACGGAATGTCCGTCACGCAGGGAGCGGACGCGGAAAACATAGTTGATGTTGCCGTCGCCGATTTCGGTGCATTCGGTCGGCTCGTCAGGGGCAAAGCGGTGCAGCACTTCGACGGCGTAGCGGCGGACGTCCTCGGTGCTCATGAGGAAAAAACTATCAAAACCGGGCATAGATGTACCCCCAATCGTATAGAAAGCAGAGAGAAAGCGGATCGTAAACGATCAAAGAAAGCAAAAAACAACACAAACGCAAAATAAGCGGCAACCCTATGCCCAGAACATACACCCGAAACGGGCAAAAGTCAACACATAAAAAGAAAAACAGGCAGAAATAAAATGGCTTGCAGAATCAATTGACGTTTTGACTCTTTTACGTTATGATAGGCTACCAGAGCCGAAGCTAGGGAATGCGGCAAACTTCAGGGGGTGATTGAGATGCTCAAAATCGAACGGCACAATCTGATCGACAGGGAGCTCCGTAAGGCTGGCTTTGTCCTCGTCCCGGAGCTGAGTGAAAAGCTCCAGTGCAGCGAAGAGACAGTGCGCCGCGACCTCAACGAAATGGAAAAGGCCGGAAAGCTGGTGCGCACCCATGGCGGCGCGTATCTTGTGGAGAAGTACGACAAGGGCTACCCGCTGGAGCTGCGCAGGTCCTATCTCCAGCATACGAAGGAAAAGCTCGCTGAGGCGGCCGTGCGGGAGATCCGGGAAAATGACGTCGTCATGCTCGACTCCTCTACCACCTGCCTCGCCATTGCCGAGGCAATTCTGACCCGGGAGCTGAACATCACGCTCGTGACCAATTCCCTTGCGATCTGCAATCTCTTCAGCGGGGCCAATTCCGGCGTGAATCTGGTCTGTGTCGGCGGTACCTTCCGCCGCCGCACCATGTCTTTCGCCGACCCCAACACCGTGGAGGCTCTGCGCCGCTACTATGTGGACTGCGCCTTTGTGAGCTGTCCGAAGGTGAATGTGGAGTTCGGCCTGTCCGATAACCACATCAGCGAGGCCAATGTCCGCCGCCAGATGCTGCAAAATGCCCAGAAGAAGGTTCTCGTCGTGGACCACACCAAGCTTGAGGGCAACGCCAATATCCTCTTTGACGGTCTGGAAAAGATCAGCCTCATCATCACCGACCAGCGCCTGCCCGAAGCCTTCGAGGCTTACGCGGCGGAGAAGGGGATCGAAGTGCGCGTCTGCCAGGAATGATTCTATATGGATTACAGGACATGAAAGCCGCCGGCTTTCATGTCTTTTTTGTAACTATTCAGTCACGACCGATTTATGAAAGAAAACGCCCGATTTCCGTCATTGCGAACCAGTGACCGATGTCACTGGTGTGGCAATCCGCATCCTTTTGAACCGTCTGAACTGTGCAAACTGTATAAAGGAGAGACGGATTCCCACGCCAGTGTTGCGACACTGGCTCGGAATGACGGGGTAGACTGAATAGTTACGACTGTTTTACGAAAGGAAAAGTGAGATGGCAAAGCTCCTGAACGATCTGAAATGTACGCTCATCCAAAA
>JAZQCO010000085.1:0-9343 GCA_045546335.1 Candidatus Limivicinus sp.
ACCTGCGAATAGTTGCCGTCAAAGATGAGACGGAGCTTTTTTCCGCCGGTGGTGTCGATCGCGGCGCGGTCCTGCGGGAGGATGAGCTCCTTCGCGATCTCGGACTGGGGGCTGGTGAAGACCTCGCTCACGCGGCCCTCCTCGGCAATACGGCTCTGGTCAATGACGGCGACGCGGTCACAGATCTGGTCAATGACCTTCATCTCATGGGTGATGACGACGATCGTCACGCCCAGCTCCTGATTGATCTTCCGCAGCAGCTCGAGGATGGCGCGGGTGGTGTTGGGGTCGAGGGCGGAGGTCGCCTCATCGCAGAGGATGTACTTCGGGTTCGTCGCGAGGGCGCGGGCAATGGCGACACGCTGCTTCTGTCCGCCGGAGAGCTGCGAGGGGTAGGACGCGGCGCGGTCGCCGAGGCCGACCAGCTCCAGCAGCTCCCGGGCGCGCTCGGCGGCCTCGCGCCGGCTGACCCCGGCAATCTCGAGCGGGAACATGACGTTACGCAGGACGCTGCGCTGCTCGAGGAGGTTGAAGCCCTGGAAGATCATGCCGATGGACTGCCGCAGCTTCAAAAGCTCCTTGCGGCTGAGCTGGGTGAGGCTCTTGCCGTCCACCAGCACCTCGCCCTCGGTGGGGCGCTCCAAAAGATTGATGCAGCGCACGAGCGTGCTCTTGCCCGCGCCGGAGAGGCCGATGATGCCGAAGATCTCGCTGTCGTGGATGGTGAGGTTGATGTCCTCGAGCGCGACGATCTGCTTATCCGCCGCCTGATAGGTTTTGCCAAGGTGTCTCAGTTCGATCATATGTCTTTCTCCAACAAAAAAACCGCCCTTACAGACGTAAGGACGGATGTAATTCCGTGGTACCACCTTGCTTCGCGGCGCAGGACGCACCGCCTTTCTCAGCGCGCCAACACGCGCCTGCCCTGTAACGGGAGCACCCGTCGGACGCTTAGTTCCCCTCGCGCCCGCGACTCCGAGACCATGTTCACCCGCCTTCCGTCCATCCCTTTTCAGCTGCCGGGACTCTCTGTAGAGGCATCCAACGGGGTACTCTTCTCTTCTTCGCCGCTTTACTGTGGTATATAATTGACGATTAGCAATATATCACGGACGGGTGCTTCTGTCAAGAAAAAGATTCCTTCCATCAAACGGAAAAATCTGTGCATATTTCTCAAGAAAACCATGGAAGTGCGCAAAACAGGGATAACAGCAGCAGAAAGAGCAGATTCAGCAGCGTGAACTCGAGCAGATACCGCCCGGGGTGCGCGTGTTCGGAGTGGGAATAGAGCTTGAGGCTGATGAGGCTGGCGAGGCTCGCGATCGGGGTGCCGAGGCCGCCGATGTTCACACCGAGCAGCAGCGGCCGGGCGTTTTCGGTAAAGCCCGAGAGCAGCAGCGCCGCCGGGACGTTCGAGATCACCTGGCTGGCCAGCAGCGATACGAGGTATTCCCGCCCCGTGAGCAGCGCGCGCAGCAGGCGGTCGATCGCCCCGATCCGCGCGAGATTGCCCGCGAAGATAAAGAAGGCGACGAAGGTCAGCAGCAGCAGAAAATCCGCGTGTAGCAGGGTCTTGCGGTCGAGCACGAGCAGCGCCGCGACGAGCGCGGCGAGCATCACAGGCCAGGTCAGCAATCGCAGCACGACGAGCAGGCACAGCGCAAAGAGCGCGAGGTAGAGCCAGAGCTCCCGGCGATGCAGCCCCGGCGCCTCGCCGAGAAAGAGCGTGAGCCTCTCACCCGGAAGCAGCAGACAGCCGAGGGACACCAGCAGCAGCGAAACGAGCCATACAGGCCCCGTCACGCGCAGAAAGTCCCCGAAGCCGAGGCCGTAGCGCGAGTAGAGATAGAGGTTTTGAGGATTGCCGACCGGGGTGAGCATACTGCCGAGGTTTGCGGCGATGGTCTGCAGGACGACGATGTGAATGAGCGCCTGCCGCCGCTGTGCCATGCCGAGCACGACGACCGCGAAGGGCACGAAGGTCAGCAGCGCCACGTCGTTTGTAATCAGCATGGCGCTGAAAAATGACAGCAGCACGAGCAGCAGCCCCATGACGCGCACGCTGCCCGCCTTTTCGCAGAGCGTGTGCGCGAGGTGGGCGAAGAGCCCCGCCTGCCGCAGCCCCGCGACGACTACCATCAGGCAGTAGAGCAGCGCGAGCGTGCGCAGATCGAGGTAGCCGAGATACCGCGCGTCCGGCGGCACGAACAGACAACTGACCGCAGCGGCGAGCGCGGCGATCAGCAGAACCGGCTCCCGCCGGAGAAAGGAACGGATGGCGGCCATACGCTTACAGCTCCTCCTCCACGCGCTTGAGCGCGGCGGCGATGACCTGATCCATGTCGTAGTAGCGGTATTCGCCGAGGCGGCCGCCGAAGAGAACGCGGCTCTCCTTCGCGGCGAGAGCCTGATACTCGCGCAGCAGGGCGGCGTTTTTCTCGTCGTTGACCGGATAATACGGCTCGTCGCCGGGCTTCCACTCGCTGGAATACTCGCGCGAGATGACGGTTTTCGGCAGCTCGTTTCCGTTTTCGTCCTTCCCAAACTCGAACCACTTGTGCTCGATGACGCGGGTATAGGGGGTCTCGCGGTCGGTGTAGTTCACGACGGCGTTGCCCTGGTAGTTCGGCATATCGAGCGTCTCGGTCTCAAAACGCACGGAGCGGTATTCGAGGTTCCCGAGCGAGAAGCCGAAGAAGGCGTCGATCGGCCCGGTGTAGACGACTTTATCAGCCAGAGTATCCCAAGCAGCGCGGTCGGCGAGGTAGTCGCAGTTCAGCCGCACTTCGATCCCCTCGAGCATCCGCTCGACCATCGCCGTGTAGCCGCCGACGGGGATGCCCTGGAAGCGGGCGTTGAAGTAGTTGTTGTCGAAGGTGAAGCGCACGGGCAGCCGCCGGATGATGAAAGCGGGCAGCTCCTCGCAGGGGCGCCCCCACTGCTTTTCGGTGTAGCCGCGCACGAGCTTCTCATAGATATCCCGCCCCACGAGGCTGATCGCCTGCTCGGCGAGATTGTGCGGCTCGGTGATCCCGGCCTCGCGCCGCTGCTGCTCGATGCGCGCGGCGGCCTCCTGCGGGGTCGTCACGCCCCACATCCGGTTGAAGGTGTACATATTGAAGGGCAGGGAGTAGAGCTCGCCGCGGAAGTTCGCGACGGGGGAGTTGGTGTAGCGGTTGAACTCGGCAAATTGGTTTACATAATTCCAAACCCGCTTGTCGTTGGTGTGGAAGATGTGCGCGCCGTAGCGGTGCACCTGGATGCCCTCGACGCATTCGGTGTAGACGTTGCCGCCGACGTGTGCGCGCTTGTCGATCACAAGCACACGCTTGCCGCGCGCGGCCGCCTCCTGCGCGAACACCGCGCCGAAGAGCCCCGCGCCGACGATGAGATAGTCATAAGATTTCATATTACAGCCTCTTTTATCCGAGCTTTTTGAGCAGGACACGCTTCAGATGCCCCAGAGTATCGCGAAACAGCGCGCTTCGACCATAGCAGAGCAGGAAGAACAGGTTCGGCACGACGAAGCTCACCGCCGCGTTGAGCAGCAGCGTGAGCCAGGGGTTAAGGCGGTACAGGCCGCACACAAACCAGGACGCGGTGCAGGAGACAGCGGCGAGCAGCGCCAGCAGGGCAAAGTCCCGCGCATATTCCCAGAGGTGTTCCACAGGGAAAATCTCGTGGAACAGGTTGTGGAACAGCCAGGGAAGCTCCACAAAGACGATGGAGACGACGGTGGAGAGCAGCACGCCGAAGAGACCGATATAGCGCACGGTGAGCAGGTTCAGCGCGAGATTGACGAGCGCCGCCGTGAGCGGGCGGAAGCGATCGCGGTGCCAGATCCCGGCGGCATCCTTGAACATAGTGGGAACGCGATTGATGCCGACAAAGAAGTAATAGACCACAAAGCAGATCACGAAGGGGAAGGAGAGAAGGTTCTCCTCGCCCATCCAGAGAACCATAAAGGGCTGGTACATACACAGCAGCATCGAGGAGCTGACGCACATTACCCAGCCAAAGAGCAGGCTGAAGCGGCGCAGGTCGTAGTAATTTTTCTCCATACTCTCGGTGACAAGGCTGTTTCCGACACCGGCAATACAGGCTTTGAGAATAACGTCAAGGAAGCCGCGCAGAGAGGTGATGATGAAAAAGTAGTTTTGATACAGCGCGAGAACAGCCAGACCGAGAAAGGAGGAGATCACGAGCGTGTCGGCGGAGGAGGAGATCACGTAAGCAAACTTGGAGGTGAAGAGGTCCCGAACACGGCGCGCGATCTCCATAACCTGCTCCCTGGGCATTTTCCCGTGAGCGCGGTACATGGGAAAGAGCTTGTCCACCTGCAGTGCGGTGACGAGGTTGATTGTGATTTGGGCGGCAAGCTGCACGAGAAGATAGAGGTAGTAGTTGCGGAAAACAATCAGTGAGGTGGCTTTCAATACGTACTCGACCAGATGAACGGCAAGATTCACCTTGCTGGCTATATCGTTGCGCTGGTGGGCGTTGAGCAGGGAGTTCTTGTAGGCGAAAAGCCAGTAGGTCAGCACCGTGGAGCCGAGGTTCATGAAATACAGGATGTAGAGGTTGACATCCGGAGGCGTCTCACCCTTGATCAGAACATCGAGAAACGGCGTCAGCGCAAGGCCAATAGCCAGAATAAATAACCCGATCACCCGGTAAAAGAGCTTATACAGCCGCATAAGGGCGCAGATTTTGTCCGTGTCATCCTCGGCGATGGGTTTATACATGCTGAATACCATTGCGCTCCCCACACCCAGCTCCGCCAGATTGAGGAACATCAAAATGGAGCGAAACAGGCCGTTGAGCCCCAGATATTCCACTCCCAGCCAGTGGAGCATGACTGTGCGCATGAAGAAGGGGACGATCATATCGACGAAGCGGAACAGCCCGTCGAAGACGATATTGCGCGCGGCGTTTTTGGTTCGGTGTATCTTCATGGGGATTTCCTTTCAAAAGCGCGGCGACCCGGCACAGCTTCCCGCGCTTTGCAATTTGATCAGTCCGCCTTGTTCCCGTCGAGGAAGAATTCCCCGCCGAGAATGAGCACATAGCCCTTGTCCGCCCGCTCGGTGTTCTTCGAGCGGATGGGGTCCTTGCCGCAGTCGATGGTGAAGCTGCCATCGAAGATGCGCACGCTGTCCTTGCCGCTGATCCCGCGACCCTCGGCGCTGATGACGTACACGCCGCCTGCGAACTTCACATCGTCCTTGCCGACGATACCGTGCCCGGCGGAGCGGACGCTGAGCGTGCCCGTGCCGTTGAAGACGATATCATCGTGCGAGAACACCGCACCGTCCTCTCCGGCGTTTGCGGCAAAGGCAGAGCTGACAAGGCTGTTTTCGCTGCCCGGGGCGAGCGT
This sequence comes from Candidatus Limivicinus sp., assembly GCA_045546335.1. Lineage (GTDB taxonomy): Bacteria > Bacillota > Clostridia > Oscillospirales > Oscillospiraceae > Limivicinus. Next base: position 5,378 of record JAZQCO010000085.1, read on the forward strand.
AACAAAGACCTTGCCGGCGTTTTCAACCAGAAGGCAGGAACCCTCGGAGGAGGTCACGCTGACGCCGCTCAGAACGAGCTGCACCTTGTCCTCACTGGAGACCTTCACGCGGATGCAGCCGTCGGCGATCGTCCCGGAGAGGACGTAGACGCCGGGCTCGGTGATCGCGAGGCTGCCGTCGAGGGTGAGCGTTTTCGCCTCGGCCTGGTCCCAGTCGCCGGAGAGGTCTCGCTCGGTGAAGTAATCGGTATAGCTAAGCGCGGAGGCGGCCGGGGCGGCAAAGGCGGTGCTGCACAGCGCGAGCGTCAGGCTCAGCATGGCAAGGAGAGATACAAAGCGTTTGAACATGGGGCACTCCTTTAGTCTTTGCCCGAGGAGGGCATCAGCTTTACCTCAACGGCGCAGAGCTGCATCGCAGCGACGCTGAGGTGGAGCTTGAGCAGGAAAATCAGCAACCAGGGCTTGAGCGGCAGCCCCCGGAGAGAGACGAGCTTGAGCATCCCGGTCTCCTTCAGCCCCTTTTTCCAATCCTGTAAGGCCTCGCCGAAGCCTGCATCCGACTGATAAAGCCACATCCCAGTGCGGATGATAAGGGTCACGGGGAAGTCGTTGAGCTGGCGGTCGATCTCCGGACTGTAGCCGCGCAGACGCTCCTGCAGATACGACACCAGATAGATGAAGCTGCGCGTGAGGAAGTTGCGTCCGCTTCTGGCGCGGATCGACTGCTCGTTGGTTTTATTATAGTAGTAGAGATGCTCGTTGCAGATATATATATTCTGAGAGTTGAGCATACACTCGTAGGTGAGCGGTACGTCCGTGAAAACACGGATGCGCTCATCACGCATATAGTGCTCGACTTGCAGTTCGCGCCGACAGGCCTTGTCCCAGGTGTGCGCGTGGATCATGTCACCGGCGCGAAAGCCCTTGCGCCGGTCGGTGAGCAGGTAGGGGAAAACCTCCTTTTCCAGCCTCGCGCGATCGTAGTAGCCCTCGGGAACCTTGTTGATCGTCTCCCCGAGGTGATCGCTGTACACGTCGTCCGCCGCAAAGAGCACCATATCCAGCGGGACGGGGGAGCGAGAGAGAACATTGTGGATAAACTCCAGCATCGTCTCCTTCGCCCAGTCGTCGCCGTCCACATAGCAGATATAGTCGCCCCTCGCTGCCATGATCCCCGCGTTTCTTGCGGAGACCAGGCCGCCGTTGGGCTTGTGGATGACGCGCACGCGGCTGTCCATCTCTCTGAACGCCTCGCACATCTCCGGGCAGCGGTCGGGCGAGCCATCGTCTACCAGAATCAGCTCAAAATCGGAATAGGTCTGATTGAGTACGCTCCGCACACAGCGATCCAGATACGCCTCGACCTTATATACGGGAACAATTACGGAGAATTGCATGCTATCGCCTCTTTACTATTCTATTATATTTCAAATGAACACGTTTCCGGGAGAATTTCCGCAAAGGCGGCGTTAAGGCGGCGGGAGAGCTTCTCAAAGTCGAGCAAGGCTTCGGAGTCATTCAGGCAGACTGTTCGGCAGCGCTGCCGCGTGATCGCCTCACAGATATCCTCGATCGTGTCGGGACGGATGGAGGCCAGGTACAGGCTGACGCGCCCGGGCGAGAAGCTCCCGCTCACAAGCTGCCACATGTAGGGAAAATACTGGTTCACTTCCTCCCAGCCGCGAAATCGCGTGCGCGTGGTGTGCTGCAAAAGCTCCGGCTCATGCTGCCAGACTGCCTCGAAGGTGCTCCTGCGGTAGGGGAAGCAGGTGTGGAAAACGCGAAAGCCGCTGAAATAATGCGGATAGAGCAGGCGCAGTGCGAACGTGCGGATATTGTCTGCCATGGGGTAGGCACGATTGAGAAAGAGCCGCCAATACCGCTTCCAGGGGATCTCTGCCTTGGGGAACCACTTGTTGACAAGCCCCACCGCGCGTGCCATATGGACGTTGTAGGTCTCCAGCTTGCGCTGGAAGCAGCAGGGCATCTCGCAAAACTGGGCGCGCGGCAACCCGGTCTTTGTATCAAAGAAGTCATCGGGGGACGTGGGCTGCGTCAGGAAGACATCGTCGTTAAAATAAACGAAGTGCTCGGCGAGACCGGGGATGCGGTGGAGGTTCATTTCCAGCGCACAGGAGTTGAAGCAGGGCAGCGCCTCGGCGGGCATATAGTCCTCGTGCCGCACGATATGCAGCCTGGGGTTTTCGGTGTTCAGGAAGGGAGGCAGATGCCCCCAGGTCACAAAGTGGACGGTGCGCACCCAGGGGGCAAACTTCTCCACAGCGCGGAACCAATACTGCATCAGTCCCCAGTCACGATAGCGGTTGGCACCATTATCGTTATCTTCCTTCTTCTTTGCCGGCTGGAAGCGCTGCTTCTCCGCAAGCCAGGCGGGGTCGCTGCCATCCACCCAGAGCACAACAAAATCAATATCCATTTCCCTGGCCTCCTGAAAGCTGCCCGAAGCGCCTCAGCGCTCGGCGCGCATGGGGTTGTGCAGAAAATCCTCGTAGGAGAGACGGATGCCGTCCTCCAGCTCGGTCTTGTAGGTCCAGCCGAGAGCGGTGGCCTTGCTCACGTCAAGCAGCTTTCGCGGGGTGCCGTTGGGCTTCGTGGTATCCCACTCAATGCGCCCGGTGTAGCCCACGACCTTCGCCACCAGCTCCGTGAGCGCCTTGATCGTCAGCTCCTTGCCGGTGCCGGCGTTCACGGTCTCGTTGCCGCTGTAGTGGTTCATCAGAAACACGCAGAGGTTCGCCAGATCGTCCACATACAAAAACTCGCGCAGCGGGCTGCCGTCGCCCCAGCAGGTGACAGACTCCTTCCCCTCGAGCTTTGCCTCGTGGAAGCGGCGGATCAGCGCCGGGAGAACGTGGCTGTGCGTCGGGTGATAGTTGTCGTTCGGCCCGTAGAGGTTCGTCGGCATGACGCTGATGTAGTCCGTGCCGTACTGGCGGTTTAGAAACTCGCAGTACTTGAGCCCGGAAATCTTCGCGAGCGCGTAGGCCTCGTTGGTCTTTTCCAACTCGCCCGTCAGCAGACAGCTCTCGGTCATGGGCTGCGGCGCCATGCGCGGATAGATGCAGGAGGAGCCCAGAAACTCCAGCTTCTTGCAGCCGTTTTTCCACGCGCTGTGGATGACGTTCATCTCCAGCATCATGTTATCGTACATGAAATCCGCGAGCGCGTTCTGGTTGGCCACGATGCCGCCGACCTTCGCCGCGGCGAGGAAGACGTATTCCGGCTTCTCCTCGGCGAAGAAGGCCTCCACCGCGTCCTGACGCATGAGGTCAAGCTCCTTGTGCGTGCGCGTGACGATATTCTCATAGCCCTGCCGCTTCAGCTCGCGCACGATGGCGCTGCCCACCATGCCGCGGTGCCCGGCGACGTAGATCTTTGCGTTCTTTTCCATCATTGCTCTTTCCTCCTCACTTGACCAGACCCTTTTCCAGGTACTCGGCGAGGTTGGTCTTGATGTGCTCGCCGACGCGCTCGACCGCGACCTTCTCCATGTCATGCTCGACCATGATCTTCACAAGCTGCTCGAAGCTGGTCTTGGTGGGGTTCCAGCCGAGCTCCCGCCTGGCCTTCGCAGGGTCGCCCCAGAGGTTGACCACGTCGGTCGGGCGGTAGAAGTCGGGGCTCACCTCAATGATCACGCGGCCGCTGGCCTTGTCGATGCCCTTCTCGTCCATGCCTTCGCCCTGCCACGTGAGCTCAATGCCGGCGTAGTGGAAGGCGAGCGTCGCAAACTCGCGCACGGAATGCTGCACGCCCGTCGCAATGACGAAGTCCTCCGGCTTCTCGTTCTGGAGGATCAGCCACATACACTCGACGTAGTCCTTGGCATAGCCCCAGTCGCGCAGGGAGGAGAGGTTGCCGAGATAGAGCTTGTCCTGCTTGCCCTGGGCGATACGGGCGGCGGCGAGGGTGATCTTGCGGGTGACGAAGGTCTCACCGCGCCGC
>JAZQCO010000086.1:0-3266 GCA_045546335.1 Candidatus Limivicinus sp.
CACGGCATGTCCGGCGACGGCATGGGCCCGCAGATCACCAACGGCCGCGCGGCGGCCAAGGGCGTCAAGGAAGACATGGAAAAGAAAGGGAGGCTGTAAGAGATGAGCATCAAAGGCAAAGGCTTTCTGAAGGGTGTCGGCGGAGCCTCCCGCGTGACCAAGCTGAGGGAAGAAAACTTTGCCAAGGGCTCCACGGTCATTGACCCGAGGGACCCCATCCGCGAGGTGGCGGACCTGCTGCACCCGAAACACATGGTGTTCAAGGTGGTGGACATCCGCGAGGCGTCTCCCAGTTCCCGGGTCTTCCGCTTTGAAAGCGGCGACGGGCACATCCCGGTGTTCCAGAGCGGGCAGTACGTCAACTTCCGTTTGAAGATCGGCGAGAGCGTGCTCTCCCGCCCCTATACGATCTCCTCCGCGCCCTATGAGGCGCGCGGCGAGCACCCCTTCTTCGAGATCACCGTGCGCCGCAACGTCCCCTATCTTGTGCCGGATTACTTCTTCGAGCACGTCAAGGTCGGCGACGTGCTGGAGGGCGCGCTGCCCTTCGGCTTCTTCTACTATGAGCCGATGCGCGACGCGAAGGAGCTTGTGGCGCTCGCCGGGGGCAGCGGCATCACGCCGTTTCACTCCATGGCGAAGGAGATCGCCTACGGCAAGCTCAAGGGCGTCAAGCTCACGATCCTCTACGGCTCTGTGAAGGCCAACGACATTGTGCTCAAGGACGAGCTCGCCGCCATCGAGGCCGCCTGCCCCGATGTGAAGGTGGTGCACGTTCTCTCCGACGAGCCGGACTGGGACGGCGAGAAGGGCTTCATCACGCGGGAGATCATCGAGAAGTACTCCACGCCCGGCTGCACCTATCTCTTCTGCGGCCCGCTGCCGATGTTCCGCTTTGTGAAGAAGGCGCTCGACGAGATGGGCGTGCCGGTGCGCCGCTTCCGCCATGACGTGGTGAACAATCCCGCCGATGTCTCGACCCTGCCGGGCTACCCGAAGGGCACCGAGACCAGGACCTTCCAGATCACGGTCGTGCGCGGCATCCACGAGGATGTGATCGACGCGAGCGCCGCCGAGCCGGTCGCCGTCGCGCTTGAGCGCGCGGGCATTGCCATCGACACGCACTGCCGCAACGGCGAGTGCGGCTTCTGCCGCAGCCATCTGCTCTCCGGCGATATCTTCGTCTCCCCCATCGGCGACGGCAGACGGCGCATGGACAAGGAGATGGGCTGGTTCCACGCCTGCTCCTCCTGGCCGCTGAGTGATCTCAAGATCAAAATTCCCATTATGTAATACGACATGACGCCGCTCCCGCCCTGCGGGAGTCGGCGGAATAGAAAAGCTCCGGCAAAAAGCGGTATGACCCGTTTTTTGCCGGAGTTTTCTGTTTTCCGGTGCGCAGACGCGCCATCGCCTCCGGGATATCGTCCGCGTCCGGCGGTAAAAAAATGTCTCATACCATGCGACATTTTTCGCTCACAGGCTGGTATACTGCTTCATATACGAACCACCGCGCACAACAGCAATCGGAAAGGAGAATACAATGAATCTGATCACCGCCTACACCACCTGCTTCAAAAAATACGCGAGCTTCAAGGGGCGCGCGAGAAGGAGCGAGTACTGGTTCTTTTACCTTGCCAATCTGCTCATCACGCTCCCACTTACCATCCTTGTCACCATCGCACTCCTCGAGGACGCGGAAGTGCTGCTTGGGGTGGCATTTCTTCTCGTCGTTCTCTACAGTCTTGTCTGCTTTCTGCCGGGGCTGGCCGTGATTGTGCGCCGTCTGCACGACACGGGGCGCAGCGGCGGGTACTATGGCATCGCCTTTATTCCACTTGTCGGCCCCATCCTGCTGCTGGTCTGGCTCTGCACGGACAGCGACCCGGGGGAGAACCGCTACGGCCCCAGCCCCAAGGAGCAGATCGAGAACACCTCGCAAACCATCCCCTATGCCGATGTCACGGTAGACTTCCCCGCGTCTTCGGACAACGACTTCCCGTTCGACCCACCCCCCTCCCGTCCCGGTGTCTCCGTCAGCATTCAGGTGCCCGATCCCTCCTCCCTGCCCGGGAAAAGCGTCGCCGCGGGCGAGACGGTCTATGTCGGGCGCGATTCCCAGAGCTGCCAGCTCGTCTTCCCGAACAGCACGGGCGGTGTCAGCCGGAGGCACTGCGCAGTGCATTACGAACAGGGGCGCATCATGGTCTGCGATGTCGGGTCGAGCTATGGCACCTTCCTGCCAAACGGCACCAGGCTCACGCCAAACCAACCCGTCGTCGTGCCAAGCGGCACTGTCCTCTACCTCGGCTCCCGCAGCGCCGCCATCCGGGTAGAGCCGGAAGTACCTGAGTACTGAATACAGTTATGGCGCACAGCCGTTTCGCTGTGCGCCATTGTTTTTTACCCGAGAGGGATGATGCCATTCTCGGGTCCACGATCGGCTTCCTCTGCAGGTTCGCACCATTCGTCGGCAAAAGTCCCCTCTTCGTCCCCGGCGTTTGGCGGGATAACGGTGCTTTCGTAACCGGAGTCGATGGGCGGGATGTCCGGTTCCGTCACCTGTTCTTGGGTGGAGGACTGCTCGCCCGTGCCTGTGACCAGCTGCGACTGGGAAGCGCCGCCGTCCGTCTGAGCCGCGCTGCTGTAGTTTGCCGCGCTGCTGTAGTCCACATACTCGAGCTCTTCCTCTTTCTCCTCTTCCACTTCTGCCTTCGTCTCCCCGGCGGTGAGGGCACGGAGCGCCTCGTTCCCGCTGCCGATCTTCACCGCGTTCCACTGGCTCTCACTGCCGGAGTAGACGATCTCCTCCAGCGCCTCGCAGAGCGCGAAGGCATCGGTGCCGATGCTCTTGAGCGTCGAGGGCAGGGTGATGGATTTGAGATTCTTACAGCCCATGAAGGCTCCCGCGCAGATCTCGGTCACACCCTCGGGGATCACGACGGAGGTGATGTCTTCGCGGTTAGAGAAGACAAAATAGCCGATCGTACTCACCGTCTCTCCCTCATTCTCCGCCGGGATCTCGACCGCGCCGCCCGCGCCGGAATACTCGATCAGCTTTGTCGCTTGGGCGCTCGTTTGGAAGCGGAACACCGCCGTCTCCACGGGGGACGGCGTCGGCGTTGCGGGGATCGGCGTCGGCGTCGGGCTGGCGACGACTTCCTCGGCCGCCGCCGTCGGGGTCGGCGTGACCTCCGTAAGGCGGCTGTCCCTGTCTCCCAGCGTTCGCAGCGCGAACACGCCGCCGCCCGCTGCCAGCGCCACAG
>JAZQCO010000087.1:0-7088 GCA_045546335.1 Candidatus Limivicinus sp.
GAGCTGCTGGCCGATCCCGAGAAGATCAAGGCGGTGCTCAAGGACGAGCTGATCCAACTGCGCGACAAATACGGCGACAAGCGCAAGACGGAGATTCAGGACGTGACGGACGAGATCGACGTGGAGGATCTGATCGAGGAGGAGCAGTGCGTCTTCACCCTCACCCACGGCGGTTACATCAAGCGCCTGCCCGTCAGCGAATACCGCGCCCAGGGTCGCGGCGGCAAGGGCATCCGCGCCATGGCGACCAAGGAGGAGGACTATGTGGAGACCGTCTTCACCGCCTCCACGCACGACAACATCCTCTTCTTCACCTCCAAGGGGCGCGTCTTTGTCAAGAAGGGCTATACGATCCCCGAGGCGGGGCGCAACGCCAGGGGCACGAATATCGTGAACATCATCCCCGTAGAGGGTGGCGAGCAGCCCGAGAAGGTCAGCGCCATGATCCGCGGGCGCGGCTTTGAGGAGGACAAGTACCTCTTCTTCGTCACGCGGCAGGGCACGGTCAAGCGCATGGCGCAGTCGGCGCTGCGCAATATCCGCACCAGCGGCATCCGCGCGCTGAACCTCGACGAGGGCGACAGCCTCATTACGGTGATCCCGACCGACGGCAGCGAGCAGATTTTGATTGCGAGCCACGACGGTATGGCCGTCTGCTTCAGCGAGACGGACGTGCGCCCGATGGGGCGTGGGGCGGTCGGTGTGCGCGGCATCCGTCTGCGCGAGGGCGACTATGTGATCGGCGCGGATCACTCCGGCGCGGGCGATTCGCTGCTCACGATCACCGAGAACGGCTACGGCAAGCGCACGCCGCTCGGGGAATACAGCGTCCACGGGCGCGGCGGCCTCGGCCTCAAGAACTACAACATCACCGACAAGACCGGCGCCATCGCCTCCGTGCGCGTCGTGAGCGACGGGGACGATGTGCTGGTCATCACGGACGATGCGACGATCATCCGCCTTGCGGCGGTGAGCATCTCGCTCATGAGCCGCTCGACCCAGGGCGTGCGCGTCATGCGCCCGAGCGCCGGGAGCCGTGTCATCGACATGGAGAAGACCGAGCGCGAGATCGAGGACGGGGAGAGCGAAACGCAGGAATAAGGAGGGCTTGTCATGGCGAATAAGAAACAGACGGCGAAGAAAAAGAGCCTCGGTCTCGGCTGGCTGATCCTGATTTTTGGTATCGCGCTCTCCAATGCCTCGGAGGTATTCGACTCCGGCGCCTTCCGGCATTTTCTGTTCGAGCTGCGTATCCTCGCCTATCGGCTGGATATCCCCTTCGAGCTGCTGCTTGCCGCGCCGATCCTTCTGATCGTGCTGCTGATCGCCGTTATCAAGGCGGCGCGGCGCAAGAAAAAGGAGCGCGACGCGGATACCCCCACCATGACCAAAGCGCGCGCCTCCGCGGCCGTGCATCGGCACGACCCGCGCGAGAAGAGCTTCACCGAGCCGGAGGCGTACTGCTTCAGCTGCGAGGCGACAGGCGAGGATCACTTCCAGCGCGACAGGAACACCCGTATCCGCCAGCTCGACGAATGGCTGAAAAACGGCCTCATCGACCGCGCGGAGTATCAGGTGCTCAAGGAGCGCTACGAGAATAATCTGTGAGAATAACGTAGGGGAGGGGCTTGCCCCTCCCGGCGGGGAAACCATACCGCCGCACAATGCCCCGGCGAATACGCGAAAATATAGAGATTGCTGCGTATCTGCGGGAGGGGCAAGCCCCTCCCCTGCAAAATCATTTTTTGGAATACTGCCTATGAAAACCGTAACCATTTATACCGACGGGGCATGCAGCGGTAATCCCGGGCCGGGAGGCTGGGGGGCGATCCTCGTGTACAAGGGCGTGGAGAGGGAGCTCTCCGGCGGCGAGGCGCAGACTACGAACAACCGCATGGAGCTCACCGCCGTCATCTCCGCGCTGCTCGCGCTGAAGGAGAGCTGCGTCGTAGAGCTCTACTCCGACTCCAAGTACGTCATCGACGCGCTGGAGAAGGGCTGGGCCTGGGGCTGGCGGAAGAAGGGCTGGGTCAAGTCTGACAAGAAGCCCGCGCTCAACCCCGATCTCTGGACGATGCTGCTCGACCTCACCCGTCAGCATGAGATGCACTATCACTGGGTCAAGGGTCACGCCGAGAACGAGTACAACAACCGCTGCGACCGCATGGCCGTGAAGGAGAGAGACCACTATGCCAACGAAGCACGCTGACATCGACTATAAGAGCCGCCCGCTGGCCGTTTTTATCGCCTATATCGCACGGCATCGGCGGCTTTTTCTCATTGATATGGTCTGCGCCGTGGCGGTCGCGGTCATCGACCTCGTCTTCCCCTACGTCTCGCGCATGGCGATGCAGCGCTATCTGCCGCAGAGGCTCTACCGAGCATTCTTCCTTGTCATGGGGGCGCTGGTGCTGGCCTATGTGTGCAAGGGCTTTCTGTACTACTGCATCACGGTGCTCGGACACAAGATGGGCGTGCTGACCGAGGCGGATATGCGCCGCGACCTCTTCACGCACATGCAGGAGCTGCCCTTCAGCTTCTTTGACAAGAACCGCACGGGCGTGCTGCTCAGCCGCGTCGTGAGTGATCTCTTCGAGGTGACGGAGCTTGCCCACCACGGGCCGGAGAATCTGCTGATCTGCTCGCTGAGCCTGCTGGGCTCGCTGCTCGTGATGTTCTGCATCCAGTGGCGGCTCGCGCTGGTGCTGGCGGTGGCGCTGCCGCTGGGCGTGTGGTTCACGCTGAGCCAGCGGATGCGGATGCGCCATGCCAATGTCGAGGTCAAGAAAAAGACCGCGACGATCACCGCCGCCATCGAGTCGAGCATCTCCGGCGTGCGCACGGCGAAGGCCTTTGCCAACGAAGGGCGCGAGACGGAGAAATTCGACGAGGCCAACGAGGTCTTCAAGAGCGCCAAGGTGGAGTATTACCGCTCGATGGGGCTCTATATGAGCGGGATGGAGTTCACAACCGGGGTGATGCAGGTGCTGGTCATCACGGCGGGCGGCCTGCTCATCATGCAGGGGCGCATGGACGTGATCGATCTTGTGACCTTCACGCTCTACGTCTCCACCTTCATCTCTCCCCTGCGCCGCCTGATCCAGTTTGTCGAGCAGTATATGCAGGGCGCGGCGGGCTTCACGCGCTTTCTGGAGATCATGCGCACGGAGCCGGAGATCAAGGACGCGCCGGACGCCGTGGAGCTTGGCGACATCGCCGGGCGCATCGACTTCAATGATGTGAGCTTTCACTACGATAACGGCGTGCCGGTGCTGCGCCATATCGACTTACATATCGCCCCCGGCGAGACCCTGGCGGTCGTCGGCTCCTCGGGCGGCGGCAAGACGACGCTCTGCCAGCTCATTCCCCGCTTTTACGAGGTGAGCGAGGGCAGCGTCACCGTGGACGGGCTGGACGTGCGCGCCGTGACGCAGCGCTCGCTGCGCCGCCGGGTCGGCATTTTGCAGCAGGACGTGTTCATGTTCGCCGGCACCGTGCGCGAGAACATCCGCTACGGCCGCCCCGACGCGACGGACGCCGAGATCGTCGAGGCCGCGAAGCGCGCGGAGATCCACGCGGAGATCCTCGCCATGCCGGACGGCTACGACAGCTACATCGGCGAGCGCGGCGTGATGCTCTCCGGCGGGCAGAAGCAGCGCCTCGCCATCGCGCGGGTGTTTTTGAAGAATCCGAAGGTGCTGATCCTCGACGAGGCGACCTCGGCGCTCGATACCGTGACAGAGCAGAGCATCCAGCGCTCTCTGGACGCGCTGAGCCGGGGGCGCACCAGCATCATCATTGCCCACCGCCTCTCCACTGTGCGCTCAGCCAACCGTATCGCGGTCATCGAGGGCGAGCAGATCGCGGAGCTTGGCAGCCACCGTGAGCTGATGGAGAAGGACGGGATCTACGCAAGCCTCGTCCGGGCACAGGAAATTAGAGGGGAGGAAGCCTGAATGGTCACGCTTCGCAAGGGCGGGCACCGGGATCTCGAGCGCTTTTACAGCGCCATGGAGATCGACTTCGATGCGCGGGAGTTGCTCGGCAAGTGGAGCATCCACCGCGCCATGAGTGCCGGAGACCAGGAGCTGCTGATCTTCTCCGACGCGGAGAGCGGCCTGGAGCTGGGCTATGCGCTCGTCATGTGCCGGGGGCTGTATGGCTATGTGCTGCTCAAATATCTCGGCATCCTGCCCTGGTACCGGGGCAAGGGCTTCGGGCTCGAGGCGATGCGCCTGATCGCGAAGCGCTACGCCGATCGGCAGGGCATCCTCGCCGAGCTCACCGCCTTCGACGATACAGACGGTGCGTATCTGCGCAGGCTGCGCAAGTTCTTTGCGCGCTTCGGCTATGAGGAGCTCCCCTGCGACTATCATATCGGCGGCGCGCCGGTCACACTGATGCAGCGCCGCTTCGGGGGCGAGTGGGAGATCCGCCCCGTGCTGCACCGCGTGATCCGGGACTTTTACAGCCGCTGCCTGAACGCCGCGGCGATGGCGCGGATGCTGGACATGCGCCCCGGAAAGGGAGAACCATGAGGGCGGTGCTCTTTGACATGGACGGCGTGATCTTCGACTCCGAGCGCGCCGTGCGCGCCGTCTGGTTCGAGGTCGCCGGGGAACTGGGGCTTGCGGATATCGGAGACGTGTTCGTCCGCTGTATCGGCGTGACGAAGCAGCGCACGCGCGAGATCATGGCGGAGGCGTACCCCGCGCTGCGCTTTGAGGACTTTGATGGCCGCGTGCTCTCGCGCTTTCGCGCGCGCTACGGCGGCGGGCGGCTGCCGCTCAAGCCCGGCGCGCGGGAGATTCTCGCCGCGCTGCGGGAGCGGGGCTACCGGATCGCCCTCGCCTCCTCGACCCGGACGGAGACCGTGCGGCTCGAGCTGGATGAGGCGGGACTGCTCCCCTGCTTTGATGCGATCATTGGCGGCGATATGGTGACGCGCTCGAAGCCCGACCCCGAAATCTTCCTGACGGCGGCCTCGCGCCTCGGCGTGAGCGCGGCGGAGAGCTGGGTGATCGAGGACTCGTATAACGGCGTGCGCGCGGCGAGGGCGGGCGGCTTTCGCCCGATCATGGTGCCCGACCTGCTCGCGCCGGATGAGGAGATGCGCGAGAAGGCGGCGTACATCGTGCCCGATCTCAGCGCGGCACTGACACTGATTCTAAACGAGGGATAACATGAAAAAACTAATGCTGATTATCAATCCCGCCGCGGGGCGCAGCGGATATAAGCTCAATCTCCCCGAGGCGCTGCAAACGCTGGACGCCGGCGGGCTGCGCACGACGCTCTACTTCACCGCGCAGCAGGGCGACGCGACAGAACTGGTGCGCGCCGAGGGTGCGGACTACGATGTCGTCGCCTGCGTCGGCGGGGACGGCACGCTCAGCGAGGTCATGGCCGGGCTGATGCAGATGGAAAAGCGCCCCGCTCTCGGCTATTTCCCGATGGGCACGGCGAACGATGTGGCGACGAGCCTCGGTCTTCCCAAGAACGATATGCCCGGCGCGGCGGCGCGGCTTGTCTCCGGCACGCCGCACCCCTTCGATGTGGGCGGCTTCGGGGAGAATTATTTTGCATATATCGCGGCCTTTGGCGCGTTCACGGAGGTGAGCTACGCCACCCCGCAGGATCAGAAGCGCGCCCTGGGGCATCTCGCGTATGTGATGCAGGGCATGGCCTCGCTTGGCAGCATCGTACCGGTTCACGCCGTCGTGGAGTATGACGGCGGCACGATCGAGGGGAACTTCCTCTACGGCAGCATCTCCAACCCCCCCTCCGTCGGCGGCGGCGTGCGCCTGCCCGAGTCCATGGTGGGGCTGGGCGACGGCATGAGCGAGCTGGTACTGGTCAAGAACCCCGACAACGCCGCGGAATTTGCCGAGATGGCGAGCTCTGTGCTCTCCGGGCGCTACGACAGTGACAAGCTCCTGATCCTGCACACGAAGAAGGCGCGCTTCCACTTCGACAAGCCCATCCCCTGGACGCGCGACGGCGAGGACGGCGGCGCGCATCAGGACGTGGAGCTGTGCAACTACGAAGCCCCGATCGAGTTTATCTTCTGAGATACGCGGAGGCTCCCTTCGCAAAAAGAACAGCATATTCCCCCTTGCAATCTCCCCCGCTCGTGTATATACTGACAGAAACCAACTATGAAAGGATCAATCGCTATGAAACGCCAGAAAATCGCCGGTATCTTTGCCGAGCCCAGCGCCTTTGACGGCAAGGAGCTCACTGTCTGCGGCTGGGTGCGCACGGTGCGTGACCTCAAGAACTTCGGCTTTATCGCCCTCAACGACGGCAGCAGCTTCGAGTCGCTGCAGGTCGTGTTCGAGCGCGCGAGCCTTCCCAACTATGACGAGATCGCCCACCAGAACGTCGGCGCGGCGCTGATCGTGCGCGGCACGCTTGTCGTGACCCCGGAGGCCAAGCAGCCCTTCGAGCTCAAGGCGGCGGAGATCACGGTCGAGGGCGTCTCCACCCCCGACTACCCCCTGCAAAAGAAGCGCCACAGCGTCGAATTTCTCCGCACGATCCAGCACCTGCGCCCGCGCACGAACCTCTTCTCCGCGACCTTCCGCGTCCGTTCGGTCGCGGCGGCGGCGATCCACGAGTTCTTCCAGGCGCGCGGCTTCGTCTACGTCCACACCCCGATCATCACCGGCTCCGACGCCGAGGGCGCCGGGCAGATGTTCCGGGTTACGACGCTCGATATCGACAACCCCCCGCGCAAGGAGGACGGCAGCGTCGATTACAGCCAGGACTTCTTCGGCAAGTCCACGAACCTCACCGTCTCCGGACAGCTCAACGCCGAGAACTTCGCGATGGCCTTCGGCGATGTGTACACCTTCGGCCCCACCTTCCGCGCCGAGGTCAGCTATACCCAGCGCCACGCGGCCGAGTTCTGGATGAAGTCGGATCGTAGCCATGTCGTTCTGTGAGCCAAGGGGTTGTAGCTAAGTGTTGTCTTCCTAAGACCGCTTGGCCTCCGACTTGCGATGGCCTTCGGCGATGTGTACACCTTCGGCCCCACCTTCCGCGCCGAGGTCAGCTATACCCAGCGCCACGCGGCCGAGTTCTGGATG
>JAZQCO010000088.1:0-3120 GCA_045546335.1 Candidatus Limivicinus sp.
AAGACAACACTTAGCTACATCTCCTTGGCACACAGAACGACATGGCTACGATCCGACTTCCTCGACCCCCCGGGTCACGAGGCCTCCACCTCCATGCGCGCCCGCGGCGCCATGGTCACAGATATTGCGATCCTCGTGGTCGCGGCGGACGACGGCATCATGCCCCAGACCGTGGAGAGCATCAACCACGCCAAGGCGGCGAACATCCCTGTCGTCGTCGCCATCAACAAGATGGACACCGTCGGCGCCAACCCCGACCGCATCAAGCAGCAGCTCACCGAGTACGATCTCGTGAGCGAGGAGTGGGGCGGCGACACGATGGTCTGCCCGATCTCCGCCAAGACCGGCATGGGCATCGACAACCTCCTTGAGAACCTCGTCGTCCTCGCCGAGGTGCAGGAGCTCAAGGCCAACCCCAACCGCGCCGCGAAGGGCACCGTCATCGAGGCGCGCCTCGACAAGGGGCGCGGCCCGATCATGACCGTCCTCGTGCAAAACGGCACTCTCAAGCTCGGCGATATCATCATCGCCGGTACGGCTGTCGGCCGTGTGCGCACGATGATCAACGACAAGGGGCAGCGCGTGAGCGAGGCCGGCCCCTCTACCCCGGTGGAGATTTCCGGTCTCTCCGAGGTTCCCTCCGCCGGCGACGTGTTCAATGCCGTCTCTGACGAGCGTATGGCGCGCGAGCTCGCCGAGGAGCGCCGCATCGCCCAGGCCGCGAACAACGGCCTCGCGGGGACAAAGAAGGTCAGCCTCGAGGATCTGTTCAGCCAGATCAAGTCCGGCGAGATGAAGACCCTCAACATCATTGTCAAGGCCGACGTGCAGGGCTCTGCCGAGGCCGTCAAGACCTCGCTCGAGAAGATTTCCAACGACGAGGTGCGCGTCAAGGTCATTCACAGCGCCGTCGGCGCGATCAACGAGTCCGACGTGATGCTCGCTGCCACCTCCGGGGCGATCATCGTGGGCTTCAACGTCCGCCCGGACAACGCCGCACGCGACAGCGCCGCGCGCAGCAAGGTCGATATGCGGATGTACCGCGTCATCTACGACTGCATCAACGAGATCGAGGCCGCCATGAAGGGTATGCTCGCGCCGAAGTTCCAGGAGCGCATCATCGGTCACGCCGAGGTGCGCGAGACCTACAAGGTCTCCAAGGTCGGCACCGTCTGCGGCTGCTACTGCACCGACGGCAAGATCCAGCGCGGCTGTGAGGTGCGCGTGCTGCGCGACAACATTGTCATCCACGAGGGCAATCTCGCCTCCCTGCGCCGCTTCAAGGACGACGTGCGCGAGGTCGCGAGCGGCTACGAGTGCGGTATGCAGATCGAGAAGTTCAACGACATCAAGGTCGGCGACGTGATCGAGTGCTTCGTCATGGAGGAGATCAAGGCGTAACCGCAGCTTGTCATTTTGAGGCGTGCAGCGCTGAAGAATCCCGCAGAGCAACGCATCGCCGCACGGGCTCCTTCGCCAAGGCTCAGGATGACAGCTCAATAAACTATGTTAGGGTCGGCCTCCCGGGCGTCCCGTGCGGGAGATTTCCGGCGCGGCGCGCCGAGGTGGCCGACCCCTTCCATTTCGCTCAAGGAGGTTTACCATGCCATCCAATAAGCTCGCAAGAACCAACGACGATATCCAGTTTGTCCTCTCCCGGCTGATCCCGCAGGTCAAGGACCCCCGCGTGCAGCAGGGCATGATCAGCGTGACGCGCGTGGAGACCACGGGCGATCTGCGCTATGCCAAGGTCTGGCTCAGTGTGCTGGGTCTGGAGAACGAGAAGGAGTTCAAGAAGGGGCTCAAGTCCGCCGCCGGCTGGCTGCGGCACGAGCTGGGGCAGTCCATGAGCCTGCGCTACACCCCGGAGCTGGTGTTCGAGGTCGATCACAGCATCGAGTACGGCGCGCATATCAATGAGCTCATCAGCTCCCTGGACATCCCCGCTGACAGTGAGGACGAGACATGAACTACCGGGAATGCGCCAAGCTCCTCAAGGAGCAGGATCAGATCCTTCTGATCACGCACCGCGAACCCGACGGCGACACGGCGGGCAGCGCCGCCGCGCTCTGCTGCGCCCTCAAGCGCCTCGGCAAGACCGCGTGGCTGTATCCAAACCCCGGCTTCACGCGCAAGCTCGCGCCGTATCTGGGCGATCTCATCGCGCCGGAGGGCTTTCAGGAGAGCTGCCGCGTCTCGATCGACCTCGCCGATGAGAAGCTCTTCCCGCCCGCTTTTACAGGTGAGGTGCTCCTGTGCATCGACCACCACGGCAGCAACACCCACTATGCCGAACATGAGCTTGTGCGAGCGGAGAAATCCGCCTGCGGTGAGATCGTACTCGAGCTGATCAAATCCCTCTGCGGGAACGTGACCGAACGCGAGGCGACGCTGCTGTACATCGCCGTCACGACGGACACCGGCTGCTTCCAGTACGCCAATATCAACACGCAGACTCTCTCCGCCGCCTCGGAGCTGCTGCGCCTCGGGGCGAAGCAGCATGAGGTGAGCCAGGTCTTCTTCCGCAAGGTCTCCCCCGCCCGTCTCCGGCTCGAGGGGATGATCTATTCTACGCTGCGCTTCTACCGTGACGGGCAGATCGCCGCCGCCGTCATCACGCAGGATATGCTGCGCGAGAGCGGGGCAAAAAAGGAGGATATGGACGATCTTGCGAGCCTCTCCGGGCGCGCCGAGGGCAGCATCCTGAACCTCACGATCCGCGAGCAGCCGGACGGCATGAGCCGTGTCTCCGTGCGCTCGGACCCCGGCATTGATAGCTGCGCGATCTGCGCGGCCTTCGGCGGCGGCGGACACAGTATGGCCGCGGGCTGCAACATCTCCTCGCCTCCCGAGAAGGCGCTCACGATGCTGCTGGATGTGATCGGGGCGCTGGTGCCATGAACGGCATTCTTCTGATCGACAAGCCCGCCGACTGGACAAGCAGCGACGTGGTGGCGAAGCTGCGCGGCATCCTGCACGAGAAGCGCATCGGTCACTCCGGCACGCTCGATCCGATGGCGACGGGACTGCTCGTGCTCTTCGTCGGGCGCGCGGCCCGCGCGGCCGCATTTGCCGAGGGCCAGGACAAGCGCCACCGCGCGAGTCTGGGCCTCGGCCTCG
>JAZQCO010000089.1:0-8835 GCA_045546335.1 Candidatus Limivicinus sp.
CACCAACGAGGAGGGCGTGTACATGCGCTTCACCGAGTCCTGGCGTTCCGTCAAGACCGACGCCTGGGGCATCTCCGCTCTCGGTGTCGAGGGAAGTCGGATCGTAGCCATGTCGTTCTGTGAGCCAAGGAGTTGTAGCTAAGTGTTGTCTTCCTAAGACCGCTTGGCCTTCCGACTTCACCAACGAGGAGGGCGTGTACATGCGCTTCACCGAGTCCTGGCGTTCCGTCAAGACCGACGCCTGGGGCATCTCCGCTCTCGGTGTCGAGGGCAACCCCGACAAGCTCAACGCCGCGCTCGCTCTGATCGACTTCGCCTTCAGCCCCGAGGGTCAGATCCTCATGTCCTACGGCCCCGACGCCTTCATCAAGACCAATGCCGACGGCAGCTACTCCACCTTCGTCTTCAACGGCAAGGAGATGCCTGAGATCGCCGACGCCACCTACGCTGAGCTGTGGGAGAAGGCCGGCGGCAACTACACCAACTACGCCCGCCAGTACCTCGGCTCCACGCTGAGCTTCGCCAAGAGCCAGGCCTTTGAGTTCCAGTGCACCACGCCCGACGGCAAGGAAGGCGCGGGTCACCTCTCCACCGCCATCGCCCTCGGCACCATCAAGCACCCCGAGCTCGCTGTCACCGAGAATCCCTGGTACACCATCGTGCCCACCGTCCTGCCCATCCCCAAGTCCGACAACGACCAGATCAACTCCTACACCGACCTGATCGCGAAGTTCAGCGCCACCAAGGGTGACGACCAGGTCAACGTGCTCGACGATATCATCGTCAAGGGTCTGAGCTTCGAGGGCTTCTCCTCCGTGGACGAGGCTGTGAACACCGTTGCCAATACCTGGAACGGCTCCTCCTACCTCTACATCAAGGATCTCGCCTGGGCCGACATCCTCGACTACTACAGCTCCATCGGCTGATCTATTACCACAGCGGCACCGATCAAACGGTGCATATTCCACCGAATCGGTGTAACGAAGTTGATTTACACGCCTCTCTCAGAGAGCTTCGGCTCTCTGAGAGAGCGCGGATAGAAAAAGTCAACGGGGAGGTCACAATGTATAAGAAGCAGATGAAACTTCAAAAAGTGGTGTGCCTGCTGGTCTTGGTCGCGAGCGTGATCGTGTTCCTCTATTCCCTCGGTATTATGACCGATCTCTATGACGCGCTGTACACCACGATCAGCGCTCCTGACAATCCGGATAACACGCGGCGTAACCCGGTGGCCGGCGCGTTCCTGTATTATGATATGCAGGGCTTCAACCGCAGCTTTCTGCACATGGGCATCGCGCTGATCCTGGTGAGCCTCCTGCTCTATCTCACCAACACCCACACGCGCCGCAGATACTACATCGGCAATGTCGTCGCCGTCGCCGCGAACGCAGTCGCCGGTGTCTGGGTGGCTGTCTGGGCTCACGCGCAGATCGCCGCCTTCAGAGCCAAGTTCCTCGAGATCGACTTCGCGGCTCTCAAGGAGTTCGCCGAGCGCCGCAATTCCCTGTATACCGAGTCAACCTTCTGGTTTGACGCGCATTGGTTCGTCTTTGCCTTTGTGATCCTGGCCAATGTCCTGCTGATCGCAAATCTGATTTGGAAATTCAGCCTGATGAAGCAGGAGAAGAATCTGGTCGAAGCCGGAAAGGGGGCTGCAGCATGAACGAAGAGCTGATGATCAAGCGCGACCGCATGCGCTTTACCAAGAACTCCCTCTCGTCCACCCTCGCCATTCTCGCCATCGTCTTCGACGTGTTTTACTTCATCAATATCTATAAATCCGATGTGAGCCACAACGTCGGCAACTTCTATTACCAGAGCCGCATCGGTATCTCCATCGTCTATAACCTCGTCTTCATGCTCGCCGCCTTCCTCTCCTCCGAGGGTGTGAAGAATTATAAGAAGGAATACGGCTATGTGCTGATCCTGATCGGCGCGCTGCAGATCGTGCGTATCTTCATCCTGCCCGCGCAGGCCGCCGCGACCGAGATCAACATCGCCGGCGCGACCTCCAGGGTCATGGAGAGCGCCCAGCATATCCGTGTCGTGCTGTATCTGCTGCTCTCGGCGGCAGGCTGCATTGCCGGCGGCGTGATCGGTATCATCCGCTGCAATCAGCTCTCCGAGCATCTCGCGGCGATCGGCAAGAAAGCGTAAGGGGGCGAGACTATGGCACAGCTTAGCTTACAGCATATCGACAAAATCTATGACAACAACGTCCAGGCGGTCTTTGACTTCAACCTCGACGTGAAGGACGGCGAGTTCATCGTCCTGGTCGGCCCCTCCGGCTGCGGCAAGTCCACGACGCTGCGCATGGTCGCGGGTCTCGAGGACATCTCCGCCGGCCACCTGATCCTCGACGGGCGGGACATCACCCAGACCCCGGCGAAGGATCGCGACATGGCGATGGTCTTCCAGAGCTACGCGCTCTACGGACACATGACCATCTACGAAAACATGGCTTTCTCCCTGACGCTGCGCAAGGAGGACCCCAACGTCATCCACAAGAAGGTGCTCGCCGCCGCCGAGATCCTCGGCCTGACCGAGCAGCTCAACAAGAAGCCCTCCCAGCTCTCCGGCGGCCAGCGTCAGCGCGTCGCCATGGGGCGCTCCATCGTGCGCAACCCCAAGCTTTTCCTCTTCGACGAGCCGCTGAGTAACCTCGATGCGAAGCTGCGCGGCGCCACGCGCCGTGAGATCCTGCTGCTGCACAAGCGCCTGGGCGCGACGATGATGTACGTCACCCACGACCAGACCGAGGCGCTGACCCTCGCTGACCGCATCGTGTGCATGTCCATGGGTCACGTCCAGCAGATCGGCACGCCGCTCGAGCTGTACGATTCCCCGGCGAATCTCTTCGTTGCGAGCTTTATCGGCCTGCCGCCGATGAACTTCTTCGACGTGAGGGTCGATGGCAAGGTGCGCGTCGGCGAGAGGTTCCGCACGACCCTCACCGACGACGAGGCCGAACCCCTCAAGGCGTACCAGGGCAAGACCATCGTGCTCGGCGTGCGTCCCGAGAACATCGCCGAGGGCGGCGATATCCCCGTGAAGGTCTTCTCCAACGAAAACCTCGGCATGAACACCCTCGTGCACGGCCATATCGACGGCTCCAAGGCGGCGAGCGACAAGATCACCGCGAAGCTGCGCGGCTGGTGCGATTACACGGACGGCGATATCGTCAAGCTCGGCTTCACCCGCAAGCACTTCTTCGATAAGGAGACCACCCAGGCCATCGGAAAGGGGGCGACGAAATGAGTGAGAATAAGAACGCCAATATGCCGGAATTTCTGCGCAAGATCTTCGTCGCGCTCAAGCGCAAGCCGCAGACGATCGCCCTGCTCGTGTTCGTCGTGGGCTTCCTGGTCTATTCGCTGAACCTCACGCACATTTCCCACACCACCGCCCGTATCCAGGGGCCCGGTATGGGTCTGTACGGCTTCATCACGATGCTCTTCTCCATGCTGAGCTTCGTGTGCTTCTCCAACGCCTTCCCCAAGCGCAAGAAGGCGAACGCCCCCATGCTCGTGCTCATGTATGCGATGACCGCCGCCGTCATTTTCTGCGACCTGCGCTATCGCAGCCTGATCCACGCCGCGCTCACCCGCGCGGAGAACCCCATCGCGCCTGAGGCGTACATCGAGAAGGCGTATGCCATGCTCGGCAGCCACATCGTCATTCTGGTGATCGCTGTCGTGCTGGTCGCGCTGCTGCCTGTCTACTCCAAGTGGCTGCGCAAGATCAAGACCTCCATCATCGTGGAGGACAACGGCAAGCTCGGCGAGATCGACATCTCCGGCGAGGACTAATCAACTCTATCTCGGGAGGCGATCACCCGCCTCCCGATTTGAGCCTAGGAGAACACCATGGCGAAGAAGAAAGCCCAACCCCAAGACGAACAGCGCACCGCGGCGGAGTATTATAAGCTCCACACCCGCGCGGTCGATGATCTCATCCACGCCAATCCCGAAAATTCGCCCAAGGTCTCCCGCGAGGAGCTGGACAAGTACCGCTCCCGGCGGGGTCTGCGTCTGCCCGATTGGCTCAAGGCGCTGCTGATGAAGCTCTGGTTCAACGGCGCGGTCTGCTTCTTCTTTTTCTGGGGGCTCGGCAATTATCTGCACGATATGCTCGATCAGCTTGTCGTGATCGCCATAGCCATGGGCGTCATCACCGATATTCTTGTGAACAATGCCCTGCGCTTCTACGCCAAAACGCCCGGCGAGAACGACCGCTGGATGATGTTCCCGAAGAAGGGCTACGCCAGCTTCCCGCTGAACATCCTCTATGCCTTCGTCGTGCTCTTCTGCGTCGTGTGGTTTTATAATGTGCTCAACGTCACCATCATCGCCCTCACCGGCGGGGACGCCTCGAGCGTGCCGCTCGGTGTCGAGCCGGTGCTCTTTGGGCTGTTTTATCTCTGCTTCGATCTGCTCTTTCTCGGCTGCAAGCAGCTCTTCCTCCGCATCCTGAACGACGCAAAACGTGAAGCCCGCGGCGGGAGAGAATGAAAAGCCGATACAGGGGAGCCAAGAGCCCCCAGTCGCGCTCGCCCCTTGCCTCCCCTGAAAGGGGAGGTGGCGCGCAGCGCCGGAGGGGTCAGACCCCTCAGTCATCGCCGCAAGCGGCGCTGACAGCTCCCCTTTCAGGGGAGCCAAGTACAATCCGTTCCCCGCAGGGGAACACCACAACTTTTCACTTTTCATTTTTCATTTTTCACTTTCGGACTACTCCGCTTTGGGAGAGGATATCATGTCCAACACTGTAGACATTCGCTATCTGGGCGTAAGCTCGGCCTGCTTCGAGCTTCGCAACGATACGCCGTATTACGCGCCCGCCCCGTTTTGCGTCCAGCTCGAGGGGCGCGAGGCGCAGCGCGTGGAATCCAACGTCTTTTCTGTCTACGGCCTTACGCCGGACACGGAGTACAGCCTGCGCCTGAGCGGCGAGGGCTTGGAGGAGACGCTGTCCTTCCACACGCCCGCCGAGAGCTGCGCCTTCGATGTGCGCGGCTTCGGCGCTGTGGGCGACGGCGAACACGACGACACCGCCGCGATCCAGACTGCGGTCAACTGCCTGCCGGCCGGCGGGCGGCTGGTCTTTCCCGCAGGGCGGTATCTCTGCCGTCCGCTGATGCTCAAGAGCCACATCACGCTCGAATTCACGGCGGAGGCGACCCTGCTCGGCTGGCCGAAGCGCGAGGATTACCCGGTCATTCCGGGCGCGCTCCCCTCGCTTGACGGCGGGGAGTTCCACTTCGGCGGCTTCGAGGGCGACGCCAAGCCCATGTACCAATCCCTGCTCACCGCCGAATACGCCGAGGACATCACGCTGATCGGCCCCGGCACCGTGGACGGGAACGCCCAGAACACCGATTTCTGGACGAACTTCAAGAATTTCCCGACCGCGCGGCCGCGTCTTCTGTTCTTTAACCGCTGCCGGAACGTGACGGTGCACGGCATCCATGCCTGCAACTCGCCCTCCTGGCAGCTCCACCCCTACTATTCCCAGAAGCTCGGCTTCTACGATGTGTTCATCTCCGCGCCCAAGAACAGCCCGAACACCGACGCGCTCGATCCCGAATCCTGCGACGAGGTGGAGATCATCGGCTGCCGCTTCTCGGTCGGAGACGACTGCATCGCCATCAAATCCGGAAAAATCGACCTCGGCAGCCGCCTCAACGTCCCGGCGAGCCGCCACACGATCCGAAACTGCCTCATGGACTTCGGTCACGGCGCGGTGACGCTGGGCAGTGAGATCGGCGCGGGCGTGCGGGAGCTGAGCGTGAGCCAGTGCTGGTTCCGCGGCACCGACCGGGGACTGCGGATCAAGAGCCGCCGCGGGCGCGGGAAGAATTGCCGCGTGGACGGCGTGAGCTTTGAGAACATCCGCATGGAGGGCGTGCTCACGCCCTTCGCCGTGAACCTCTGGTACAACTGCTGCGACCCCGACCGCTACAGCGAATACGTCTGGTCGCGTGAGAAGCTGCCCGTGGACGAGCGCACGCCGTACTTTGGGCGCTTCCGCTTCGCGCATATCGTCTGCACCGACGCGCACGTCGCCGCCTGTTATATCGACGGCCTGCCCGAAGCGCCGGTGGAGGCGGTGGAGTTCGAGGACGTGTCCGTGTCCTTCGCCGAGGACGCCAAGCCCGGCGTGCCGATCATGGAGAACTTCGCCAAGGAGCGCTGCCGCCTGGGGCTCTACTTCGACAACGTGCGGCACATCCGCGTCAAGGGCGTGACGCTCACGGGCGTGGACGGGGAGAAGGTTCTCGCCGACCACTATGAGACCTTGGAGATTGAGGAGTAACTATGTACGAAAATATCGACGCCTATGTGCGCCGCCTGATCCGCGAATCCAGCCCCGAGCGCACGGTCTGGAACATCGAGCGCGTGCGCCAGGGAAAACCGGCCAACTGGAACTATATTGACGGCTGTATGCTCACCGCCCTGCTCGCCATGCACGAGATCACGGGCGAGGAGGCGTATTTCGAGTTCGTGGAGCACTTTGTGGACTCCTTCATCGCCGAGGACGGCGCGATCCGCACCTATGACGGCTCGACCTTCAACCTCGACGATATCAACGAGGGGCGCGTGCTCTTTCCGCTCTATGCGCGCACCGGCAAGGAGAAGTACCGCCGCGCCGCCGGGATTTTGCGCGGACAGCTCCAGAACCAGCCGCGCACGGTCGAGGGCAACTTCTGGCACAAGGCGATTTACCCCAACCAGGTCTGGCTCGACGGCATCTACATGGCGCAGCCCTTCTACGCGCTGTATGAAAAGACCTTCGGCGCGGGGGATTTCTCCGATATCCTCGCGCAGATCGAAACCATCCACACCCACATGCTCTGCCCCGAAAAGGGTCTCTACTTCCACGGCTACGACGCCAGCCGCAGCGCCTTCTGGGCGGATAAGGACACCGGCTGCTCGCAGAACTTCTGGCTGCGCAGCATCGGGTGGTTCGCCGTCGCGCTCGCCGATCTCTGCGAGATTTTGCCCGCCGGTGAGGCGAGGGAGAAGCTCTGCGCCGTCTTTACCGAGCTGATGGCGGGCGCCGCCCGCTGGGCTGACGGTGAGACCGGGCTCTACTGGCAGGTCGTCGATCAGGGCGGCCGCGAGGGGAACTATCTTGAGACCAGCGGCAGCAGTATGCTCGCCTATGCCATGCTCAAGGGCGCGCGCCTCGGGGTGCTGGGCAAAGACTACGCCGCGAAAGGCGAGAAGACCTTCCGCGGCATCGTGGAGAAATATCTGTCCTTTACGGACGGAACGCTCAATCTCGGCGGCATCTGCCTCGTGGCCGGGCTCGGCCCGGAGAACAACCGCCGCCGTGACGGCTCGTATGAATACTACATCTCCGAGCCTGTGGTGGAGAACGACGCGAAGGGCGTCGCGCCCTTCCTGCTCTGCTACACGGAGATCAAGCGTCTACCTGAATTTTAATACTGTCTCCGTCAGGGACGGACTGCATCTCCGTGCGCAGCTTTTCCTGATACTGCCTCGGGGACAGGCCGTACTCCTTGCGGAACATCCGCGAGAAGTACAGCGGTTCGCGAAAGCCGCAGTGGTGGGCGATCTCGGAGATGCTCACGCCCTCCGATTCGCTGAAGCCCAGCCGCTCCGCCGCCGCGCGCAGCCGCGTCTCGCTGAGAAAGCGGTGCGGCGTGACGCCGAGCTCCTTCTGAAAGAGCTTGCGGAGGTAGTCGTAGCTGAACGGCAGCGACTGTAAATACTCGTCGAGCGCGAAGCTCTCGTCCGGGTAGCTGCGCAGGATGCTGTTCTCGATCTCCGCGACCACGGGGCTGAGCTGCGGGGCGCTGAGCTGATCGGCGATGAGCGTCGCGATCAGGTGGGAATACGCCTCGAGCAGCGAGGTCTGCTTGCCCGGATGCGCGCTGAACTGATAGAACGCGCCGCTGAAGGCGTCGAGCAGGAAGTGGTTGTCCCCGTCCTTGACGAGGGTCGGGGCGCGCAGCGTGACCGTGAGCTGGAGTATATTCAGGTGGATATTGGTAAAGCCCGTCTTGCTCTCGTTGCGGTGCGGCACCAGCGGCGGGATGATGACCAGCTCGCCCGTGTGGTAGGAGATCGTGCCGCCCTCGTAGGAGATCACGCCTTCCCCGCCCGTGCAGTAGATCAGCTCCCAGCTTGTGTGCGCGTGCCAGGAGACAGCGTAGGTGACGAGGTGCTTGCCGGCGTAGATGATCTGGTTCATGGAAGCCATCCTTTCCAAAGTCAGTATTCTTATTATATCAAGCGAAATCCGTTTTGTCCATATCAAACCGATTTTTTCATTCGATCAAGGGGGAGTAAACATGGCCTACTTAACGCTGAAAGATGTCAACAAGATCTATCCCAACGGCTTCCACGCCGTCCATGACTTCAATCTGGACATGGAGAAGGGCGAGTTTATCGTCTTCGTCGGCCCCTCCGGCTGTGGCAAGTCCACCACCCTGCGCATGATCGCGGGGCTGGAAGACATCAGCAAGGGAGATTTCCTGATTAACGGCGCGCGCGCCAACGAGATGGGCCCCCGCGAGCGCGGCGTGGCCATGGTGTTCCAGAGCTACGCGCTCTACCCCCAGATGAGCGTGTACGATAACATCGCCTACGGCCTCGAGCTCCAGGGCGCGGACGAGGATTACATCGACGAGAAGGAAGTCGGAGGCCAAGCGGTCTTAGGAAGACAACACTTAGCTACAACTCCTTGGCTCACAGAACGACATGGCTACGATCCGACTTTACGCGCTCTACCCCCAGATGAGCGTGTACGATAACATCGCCTACGGCCTCGAGCTCCAGGGCGCGGACGAGGATTACATCGACGAGAAGG
>JAZQCO010000090.1:0-30796 GCA_045546335.1 Candidatus Limivicinus sp.
TTGGCCTCCGACTTGGTAATAAAGCCGTGGGCATTGGCCAGCTTTGCCGCCTGGATGCACTGCTCGTCGGTGGCGTCCAGGTTGCCGTAGCGGATGTTTTCCATTACGGTGCCGGTAAAGAGGTTGGTTTCCTGCAGAACAAGGCCCAGAGAGCGGCGCAGGTCCTCCTTCTTTATCTTGTTTACATTGATGCCGTCGTAGCGTATCTTGCCGTCGTCAATGTCATAGAAGCGGTTTATCAGGTTTGTGATGGTGGTTTTGCCTGCGCCGGTAGCGCCTACAAAGGCCACCTTCTGGCCGGGCTCAGCGTAGACGGAGACATCGTGCAGAACGTCCTTGCCCGGAACATAGCCGAAGTCCACCTCCACCATGCGCACATCGCCGCGCAGCGGGGTGTAGGTCACACTGCCGTCGGCGCTGTGCGGATGCCGCCACGCCCAGCGCCCGGTGCGCTCCTCGGTCTCCTCAAGCGTGCCGTCGGGCTTCTCGCGCACGTTCACAAGCGTGACGTAGCCCTCGTCGGTCTCGGGCGGCTCGTTCACAAGCGAGAGCACGCGCGATGCGCCGGCGCCCGCCATGACGATGGAGTTGATCTGCTGGGAGAGCTGGTTGACGTTGCCGGTGAACTGGCGCGTCATGTTCAGGAAGGGGACGAGGATCGTGATATCCAGCACCTTCCCGGACAGGGAGAGGTTCGGCACCTGCAGGAGCAGGAACACGCCGCCCACGAGGGCGAGGCCGACATAGAGGATATTGCCGATGTTGCCGATGATCGGGCCGAGCACACTCGCGTAGGCGTTGGCGCGCAGGCTGTCCTCATAGAGGGCGTTGTTCACGCGGTCGAAGTCCGCAATGCTCTGCTGCTCGTGGCAGAAGACCTTGACCACCTTCTGCCCCTCCATCATCTCCTGCGCAAAGCCCTCCATGGCGGCGGTGGACTTCTGCTGGCGCATGAAGTACTTCGCCGAGCCGCCGCCGATGACCTTGGTGACGTAGAACATCGCCACGACCCCGAGCAGCAGCACGAGCGTGAGCCAGACGCTGAAATAGAGCATGATCGCAAAGACGATCAGCACCGTCGAGCCGGCACGGATCAGGGAGGGCAGGGACTGGCTCACGAGCTGGCGCAGGGTGTCGATGTCGTTGGTGTAGTAGCTCATGATATCGCCGGTCTGGTGGCTGTCGAAGTAGCGGATCGGCAGCTCCTGCATCCCGTTGAAGAGCTCACGGCGCATCTTGTCGAGGAAGCCCTGGGTCATGACCGCCATGATCTGCGTCTCGAAGAGCTGGGAGATCAGCGAGAGCACATACAGCCCCGCCAGCAGGTACAGATAACGCAGCACCTCGGGGCGGGCGGCCTCCCAGTCGCCGGTCTGGTACCAGCGCTCGACTACCGTGAGCACCCGCTGCACAAAGAGTGACGGAATCGCCGAGGCGGCGGCCGTGAACAGGATGCAGAACACCGCGAGCGGCGCCAGCACCGGGTAGAAGCCGAAGAACTTTTTCAGCGTCCACTGGATGCCGCCGAAGTTCTCCTTGAGCATATCGCCGCGGGATTTATTCATGGCTTTCACCGCCTTTCGTCTGCTGCTGATAGACCTCGCGGTAGATCGGGCTGCTCTCAAGCAGCTCCTCATGCCGCCCGGAGGCGGCGATGCGCCCGCCGTCGAGGACAAGGATCATGTCGGCATCCTGCACGGAGGCGACACGCTGGGCAATGATGATCTTGGTCGTCTCGGGGATGTAGGAGCGGAAGCCCGCGCGGATGTGCGCATCGGTGCGGGTATCGACGGCGCTCGTGGAGTCGTCGAGAATGAGCACCTTGGGCTTCTTGAGCAGGGCGCGCGCGATGCAAAGGCGCTGCCGCTGCCCGCCGGAGACGTTGGTGCCGCCCTGCTCGATCCAGGTGTCATAGCCGTCGGGGAAGGTCTGGATGAATTCATCCGCCTGCGCGAGCTTGCAGGCTTCGATCAGCTCCTCATCCGTGGCGTCGGGGTTGCCCCAGCGGAGATTGTCCTTGATCGTGCCGGAGAAGAGCTGGTTCTTTTGCAGTACGACGGAGACCGCGCCGCGCAGCGTGGTGAGATCGTAGTCGCGCACGTCCACGCCGCCGACCTTCACGCAGCCCTCGGTCACGTCGTAGAGGCGGGGGATAAGCTGGATCAGCGTCGTCTTGCTCGAGCCGGTGCCGCCGAGGATGCCGACGGTGCTGCCCGAGGGGATGTGCAGGTCGATATCCGAGAGCGCGGCCTTCTTCGCCTCGCGGGAGTACTTGAAGGAGACGTTCTCAAAGTCGATGGAGCCGTCGGGCACCGTGAAGATCGGGTGCTCGGGATTCGTGAGGCTCGGCTCCTCGGTGAGCACGGCGACCAGGCGCTTCATGGACTCGAGCGACATGGTCATCATGACGTAGATCATGGAAATCATCATCAGGGACATGAGGATCTGCATGCCGTAGTTGAGCATGGCGGAGATCTGCCCCACGTCGATGACCGCGCCGCGCTGGGAGATGATGAGCTTGGAGCCTATGTAGAGGATGAAGACCATGTTGAAGTACATGCAGAGGCTCATCAGGGGGCTGTTGAGCGCGACGAGGCGCTCCGCCTTCGTGAAGTCCGCCGCGATGCTCTGTGAGGCGGCGGAGAACTTCTGCTTCTCGTAGTCCTCGCGGGCGAAGCCCTTGACCACGCGCATACCGCGCACATTCTCCTCCACGGACTCATTGAGCTTGTCGTACTTGTGGAACACCGCGCGGAAGGCGGGCATGGCCTTCCTGGCGATGCCGAGCAGCCCCGCAATCAGCACGGGGATCACGACCACGAAGCTCAGCGCGAGCCGCCCGCCCATGCGCCAGGCCATGACGATCGAGAACACGAACATCAGCGGCGCGCGCACGGCGATGCGTATGGCCATCATGAAGGCCATCTGGACGTTGGAGATATCGGTGGTGAGGCGGGTCACGAGCGAGGCGGTGGAGAACTTGTCGATGTTCTCGAAGGAGAAGCGCGAGATGCGCTCGAACACGTCGCGCCGCACGTTCTTGGCAAAGCCCGCCGAGGCGCGCGCGCCGAAGAAGCCCGCGCCGCCGCCGCAGCCGAGGCTGATGAGCGCCATCGCCACGAGGATCAGACCCAGTCGCACGACCTCGGACATCGGGACACTGGCCTTGATGTCGTTGACGAGATCGGCGGTGAAGAAGGGGATCAGCACCTCGATCAGCACCTCGAGGATAATGAGCGCGAGGGTCAGAATGGTCGGCGTCTTGTACTCGCGGACGCACTTGAGAAAGGTTTTGATCACTGCTGTATGTCACATCCTTTGCTGTAGGTATAAACCAATCTATTTTATCACGCCAAAGGGAACAGTCAAGACGGGATTTGTGAACAAACCGTGTAAAAGTGAAAAGATAAAAGTGAAAAGTGAAAAGTATTGTGTCCGCTGCGCGGACGGATTGGAGGAGAGGCGGAAATACTACGGTATCGCCGTAGGGGCGGATATCATCCGCCCGTTATCCCGTGACACGAATCGGCGGGCGGCTGATAGCCGCCCCTACGGCGAGAGGCAGGTTGTTCGGATTCGCCGGGGCGATTGTGCACAAGGTTCATTCCCACGCCGGGCGCTTCGTGAAGCGCCCCTACAAAAACCCGTCGGCGCAGCCGACACCGCATTGTTTCACTTTTCGTTTTTATCTTTCCCCCGCTTTCCGGCGACGGATTGACGGGGCGGGAGATTGGGATTATAATAGTATCATTCTGGAAAGGGGGCAGAGCGGTGCGCAGAGCGGAGGACGGCGGCTTGCGTCTCATAAAAAAGCATAAAAAGACCCTGCTGCGCGCGGTGTTCAGCCGTGCGGGGCTGATCGCGCTGCTGGTGCTGCTGCAAATCGCACTGCTGCTGGTCTTCTTCCGCTACCTGAGCGGCTACCTGCCCCATACGGTGACGGTGCTGGCGGTGCTCGAGGCGGTCATGGCCTGTTATCTCGTCAATTCCGACCACGATCCCAGCGCCAAGCTCACCTGGGCGGTCATTATCCTGATCGTCCCGGCCATCGGCGCGCCGCTCTACGCCTTCACGCGCAGCGACCTCGGGCACAGGCTGCTCAAGCGCCGTTTTGCCGAGGTCAATGCGGAGAGCCGTGGGCAGCTCAGCCAGGACGAGGCGGTGCTCACGCGCGCGGAAACCGAAGCGCCTGAGCTCGTCGGGCTCACGCGCTTTGTCGGCCGCAGCGGCTGCTATCCCGCCTATGCCGGACAGACGCTGCGCTACTTCCCGCTTGGGGATGCGCTCTTCCCGGCGCTGCTCGAGGAACTGGAGAAGGCCGAGCGCTTCATTTTCCTGGAGTTCTTCATCGTGGACGAGGGGACGATGTGGGGGCGCGTGCTGGATATACTCGCGCGCAAGGCCGCGGCGGGCGTGGACGTGCGCGTGATCTACGACGGCACGAACGAGTTTTTTAACCTCCCGCGCAGCTATCCGCAGAAGCTCGAGGCGCTCGGCATCTGCTGCCGCCGCTTCGCGCCGGTCTATCCCTTCATCTCGACCCACTACAACTACCGCGACCACCGCAAGATCCTCGTCGTGGACGGGCGCGTCGCCTTCACGGGCGGCGTGAACCTCGCCGACGAGTACATCAACCGCGTCCAGCGCTTCGGACACTGGAAGGATACGGGCGTGCTGGTCTGCGGTGAGGCGGTGCAGAGCCTGCTGCTCATGTTCCTCAACACCTGGAACGTGGTCAATGAGAGCGACGAGTACCCGTACCTTGAACCGACGACTGCCCCGGCGGAGGCGCCGCGCGGCGAGGGCTATGTACTGCCCTACGCCGACAACCCCCT
This sequence comes from Candidatus Limivicinus sp., assembly GCA_045546335.1. GTDB lineage: Bacteria > Bacillota > Clostridia > Oscillospirales > Oscillospiraceae > Limivicinus. Next base: position 4,836 of record JAZQCO010000090.1, read on the forward strand.
CGAACCCGAGCGGGTGGGAGAGTGGGTCTATCTCGACCTGCTCAACCGCGCCCAGCGCTATGTCTACATCTTCACGCCCTACCTGATCCTCGACGGGGAGATGGAGACCGCGCTGCGCTTTGCCGCCGAGCGGGGGGTGGATGTGCGGCTGATCCTGCCCGGCATCCCGGACAAAAAGCTCGCCTGGGCGCTTGCGAAGACGCACTATCCGAGCCTGCTTGCTTCGGGCGTGAAGCTGTACGAGTACACGCCAGGCTTTGTCCACGCCAAGAGCTTCGTCGTGGACGACCGCGAGGCCGTCATCGGCACGATCAACCTCGACTACCGCAGCCTCTATCACCACTTCGAGTGCGCGCTCTATCTCAACCGCTGCCCGACGGTGGCGGATATCAAGCGGGATTTCCTCGAGACCCAGGCGCTCTGCCGCGCCGTCACACCGGAGAGCCTGCGGCAGGAGAAGTGGACGGTTCGGCTGACGGGGATTCTGATGAAGCTGATCGCGCCGCTGTTTTGATGTGCGAAAACCTGCGTCTTGTGTGTAGGGGCGACCTTTATGGTCGCCCGGCAGAACCGGCGTTGGTCACGCAATTCGCCCGGGCGGACACGCAAAACGTAGATTTTCGCGCAGGGGCGACCATAAAGGTCGCCCCTACGGAAACGCCGTGAGGTTTCCGCAAATCCAAGGGAGGGGCAAGCCCTTCCCTTACGATGGAAAAGGAACGCTATGGAAAAACACAATTCCGCGTTTTTGCTCGCCTTTGGGGCGCTGCTGGCGGCGCTCGGCGCGGCGGTGATGACCGCGGGCGGGCTGATCCCGATCGCCACCTACTGCTCGCCGCTGCTGGCGGGGCTGCTGCTGATCCCCGCCGTCTGCGAGGGCGGGCGCGGCCTCGGCTGGATGGTCTGGGCGGTGACGGCGGCGCTCTCGCTGATCCTGAGCGCCGACAAGGAGGCCGCGGCGATGTATGCCTTCCTCGGCTGGTACCCGCTCCTGAAGCCCGCGTTTGACCGGCTGCGCCCGCGCCTGCTCGCCTTCGCGGCGAAGCTCGCGCTCTTCGCGGCGGCCTTCGCGCTGATGTACGCGCTGCTCATCTATCTCTTTCAGCTCGAGCAGGTGATCGAAGATCTCGGCGCGGTGAGTGTGACTCTCAATCTCGTATACTATGCCATGATGCTCACCATCATGCTGCTGTATGATTTCATCCTCTCGCGCCTGACCCCGCTCTACCTCTATCGTCTCCGCCCGCGCCTCGGGAAAAGGAGAGAATAAAACAATCCCCCGCGCCCCAAGGCGCGGGGGATTGTTTTTTAGATGCTGGTCGCGCTTGACCTTGTTGTCATAGAACCAGGTCAGCAGCGGCTCCATGGCGGCGGTGAGCTTCATGTCGAGGTTGAAGAAATAGACCACGAACAAAAGCGCAAGGCCGACAAAAGCGATCAGGCAGAGCTTGAGCAGCAAGAGCAGCAGTTTCTTTCCGAGAGTTTTCATTTCGACCCCTCCTTACCAGGATTCCACATCGTTGAGGATTTCAAGCGACGGATCGACAGGCTCCTCGCCCATGACGGTGCGCATATAGCTGTTGATCTGGTCGCGCACGCCCTGACGGGAGATCACGCGCGGATCGAACAGGTCGTGGGAGACCCAGACGAGGTGGATGCCCTTCTCGCGCGCCTTCTCCTCGAACATACCGTGCATACCGTCGAGCGCCTTGCAGCTCATGTGCTCCCAGAGGATGACCATGTCGGCGTTGAACTCCTCCACGAACTCCCACAGCTCGTCGAGCAGCACCTTGTAGCCGCCGTGGGTGCGGTTGCGCATGATCATGTTCTCAGTCAGCCACGCGATATCGTAGATCGCCTGCTCGCGGTTCTCCGGCGTGTCGGTGTCGGCGATCATGCGGGTGTTGACCATGGAGAGCATATCGGTGAGCGGCACGATGCCCCAGCAGTTGAGCAGCCACACCAGAAAGTCCATATAATAATGCGACTGCACGCCCCAGATGATGGCGCGGTGGCGGTACTCGTTGGCGGCCATTCTCTTTTTCTCGAAGGCCTTCTCCGCGAGCGCGGTGATTTTGCGGTCGGCGTCCTCGAAGACCTTCAGGCGGCCGCTGATGGCCATATAGTTCGTCTCGGTATAGAGCGCAAGGTTCGAGCCGAAGACCTGCGGGTACTCGGTGCGGTTCATCTCAAGCCATCTGAGGCGGCACTGGGTCGCGTAGTTGACGCGCCGCGCGCACTCGAAGTAGTGCGTCCAGTCCCACTTCTCGCCGGTGTGCTCCTCGATGAAGGCGATGGCGTTTCGGATCTCCTGCGCGGCGTACTCCTGCACGTCGTCCTCCCGGTGGCGCAGGGGCGTCGCGAGCTGGAACACCGGGATGCCGTCCTCCAGCTCCAGGCGCTTGGAGATGACGCTGTTGCCCATGAGCGAGCCGTCGCAGGTGGTATTGCACTGCACGGCGCAGCAGCCGAGCACGGGCGCGTCGTCGTCGATGGAGACGCCGGCCTCGGCCTCTGGCATCGGGCAGACGTCGCCCGCAAGGCCGTATTCCTGCGCCACGTCGATGTAATGGAGCGCCGCGCGCTGATTGAGCAGCACGGGGATGTAGGTGGAGGCGATCTCACGGCTCAGCGGGACGACGGTCGGGAAGCCCATCATGATCGACTGCATCTCGTTTTCGTCCACCAGCACGACCTTGCGCGAGAAGTCCTTGTCGTTGCCGATGCGGCGGTCGCCGCGGAAGAGCTTGTCAAGCAGCTTCGCCACGTCCTCCACGATGAGATCCTGCTCCTCGTGGCAGATGCGCAGGTGCTCATGTCTGAGACCCTGGGTGTGGCGGTCGATCATCATGGGCACGGCGAGATAGCTCGCCATCCAGCGATAGCGGAACATCGCCTTGATGTTCCGGGGCTTGACGAGCACGACGCGGAACATGGTGATCCAGTTGTGCAGCCAGCGGGAGAAGTCGTAGGCCGTGTCGGTGACGCCGCGCCATTCACGGCGGCTCCTCACCCGACCGTCGGTATAGAGCTCGCCGAGATTCTGTGTTCCGATCCTGTTTTCGTCTTTCATCGTGAACCTCCGTGAATCTTCTTGATTTCCACGCTCTCAATGAAGGCCTGGATGCGCGTGCGAAGCTGCCCCACGCCGGAGACGGTATACGGGCGGTCGATGGAGAGCACGGGATAGCCGTACTCGTTGCGCATGATGTGCGAGCCGAGCATCCGGTCATACGCCCAGGGGTCACAGAACTTGACCTGCTCGTAGAGGATGCCGTCGGCGGCGTACTCCTTGGCGAGCTGATCGACGTAGCTGCGCCGCTCGAGCAGCTTCGCGGTGTTCATATAGCGCGGGCACTGGGCGCGGTACATATACTGGCGGCAGATCTGCGTGAGCGCGTCCTCGTCGTCGGTGAGCGTGATGGGGTCGCGCCCGGGGAAGGAGCCGTAGCAATAGCGGTCAACGCAGACAAACGCGCCCGTCTCCTCGACGAGCTTGATCAGCTCGGGATCGTCCACCTCCGAGCCGACGAGCGCCACACGCACGCGGTAGGGGCTTTTGGCGTCCGGCTCGCGGTGCCGGAGCTCCTCGAGCGTCTCCTCGAGCTTGCCGATCAGCATACCCTTCGGCGCGGCGTAGGTCGCCGCGGTGAGCACGCTGTACTCATAGCCGGTGATGACGGGCTTCTCGCCCTTTCTGAACTCGCCGATGGCGCGGATCAGCTCGCAGATGCGGTTGTGCTCCGCGACGGCCTTGCGGATGGCGGAATCGGACACGTCGATGCCAAAGTTCTCCTTGAGCGGGGTGAGGATGTGGTTCCTGCACTGGAGCACATAGAGGTTCAAACCGTTGTCGTCGGCCTTCATGGGGATCTCCATATGCTCGTAGAAGAAGTTCTCCTTCCCCTTGTCCATGGTGTGCAGCAGCTCCATATTCTCCGCGCAGCGGTTGATCATGCTGCACCCGTCGGGGGTGATCAGGCAGTCGGAGAAGTTGAAGCCGCCCTCGATGGCGCGCTCGAGCAGGGCGCGGCTGTATTCGCACAGAAAGCTCGTCATGTAGTAGGTCGCCATCTCCATGGAGCCGGTTCTGGGCGCGCGCAGACGCACCGAGAAGCAGCCGTCAAGGTTCAGGAGGGGTTCAGGCGAGTTTTCGCAGATATAGGAGACGCACTTTTTCCCCTGTTCGCGAGCCTGGGCGACCAGCTCGTTATTGGCCTCTTGCAGGAGATCCTCAAACCAGGTCAAATATTTGAGATCTTTCATTGTTGTCTACCCTTCCTGTGTGTTGTTCGATTCATGGCCCTGCGGCAGAGCTGCCGCAGGGCGGGTGGAAGTCAGTATGAAAATTATTTCCCCAGCTTTTTCTTGACGATCTTGATCTCACGCTGCGCGGCGTAGGGGATGATCATCTTGAACTTGTCCTCGGCGGGAACCATCTTGCTGTTTTGCGGCCGGTCGCGCTTGAGGTGGATCGCGTCGAACTCGCACTTGGTCGTGCAGATGCCGCAGCCGATGCACTTGTTCGGATCGACGACGCTGCGCCCGCAGCTCAGGCAGCGGGAGGCCTCGGACTTGATCTGCTCCTCGGTGAAGGTCACGCGGTCGTCCTGCATCGTGCGCACCTTCGCCCTGTCGATGGCGACAGCGCTGCGCGCGGGCTTGCGGATCTTCTCGGCGGGCAGGACAACGTTGTCCTTGTCGAGCTCCTTGAACTCGCGCAGGTTGCGGTGGATGGTGAGCGTCTGGCCGACGTTGACATAGCGGTGGATGGACACCGCGCCCTCGCGGCCGGTGGCGATGGCGTCGATGGTATACATGGGGCCGGTGGCGCAGTCACCGCCGACGAAGATATCGCTCTCGGCGGTCTGGAAGGTCACCTTGTCGTGCTCGATCAGTCTGCCGTCGGGGGTCTCGGCCTTGGTGCCGGCGAGCACAGCGCCGTAGTCGGAGCGCTGGCCGATGGCGACAAGGACGTTGCTGCACGGAACGATCTTTGTCTCGCTCTCGTCATAGACCGGGGCGAAGCGGCCGTTCGCGTCGCGCACGGAGACGCAGCGCATCAGCTCGATCCCGGTCACCTTGCCGTCCTCGCCGAGGATGGCCTTGGGCGCCCAGGAGTTGTTGATGCCGACACCGTCGGAAATGCCCGCTTCCTTCTCGTCGGGCACAGTGGGCATCTCCTCGTCCTTCTCCAGGCAGTAGATATCCACCTTGCCGGAGGTGAGACGCAGTGCGGCGCGCGCCACGTCGATGGCCGCGTTGCCGCCGCCGATGACGACCACGTCGCCCTCGAGCGCGGTGAGGCTCCCGGCGTTGACCTGGCGCAGGAAGTCCAGACCGCCGGAGACGCCGAGCAGCTCCTCACCGGGGATGTTGAGCCTGGACGCCTTTTGCAGGCCGACGGCGACATAGAAGGCCTTGAAGCCCTCCTCGCGAAGCTGCTGGATGGTGACATCTTTGCCGACCTCAACGCCGCAGCGGAACTCCACGCCCATCTCGCGCAGCACGTCGATCTCGGAGTTGACGACGGCCTTGTCCACGCGGAAGCTGGGGATACCGTTGACGAGCATACCGCCGGGGGCGGCCTCCTTCTCGAACACGACGGGGCTGTAGCCCTCGATGGCGAGGAAGTAGGCGCAGGACATACCCGCGGGGCCGGAGCCGATGATGGCGACCTTCTGGTCGAATTTGGCGCGGGTGCAGGAGTTCATGGGCGGGATGTAGCGGTGCTCGGCCTTCATATCCTGCTCGGCGATGAACTTCTTGATCTCGTCGATCGCCAGCGGCTCGTCCACGGTGCCGCGGGTGCAGGCGTCCTCGCAGTACTTACGGCAGATGCTGCCGCAGACGGCGGGGAAGGGGTTATCCTTCTTGATGAGCTTGAGCGCGTCGGTATAGCGCCCGTCGGCGGCCATCTTGATGTAACCCTGGATAGCGATATGTGCCGGGCAGGCGACCTTGCAGGGCGCGGTGCCGGTCGGCCAGGTCTGGATGGAGCCGTTCTCGTTGCGGTAGTTCTTGTTCCAGTGATCCTCGCCCCAGGCGGTGTCGTCGGGCAGCTCGTGGCGCGGGTACTGGATGGGGCCTTCCTTGGTGCAGAGCTTCTGCCCCAGGCGCACAGCCCCGGCGGGGCAGGTCTCCACGCACTTGCCGCAGGCGACGCACTTTTCAGGGTCGGTCTCGGCGGTGTAGGCGGAGGCGGAGAGGTTGGGGGTGTTGAAGAGCTGGGAGGTGCGCAGGGCGTTGCACACGCCGACGGCGCAGTTGCAGATACCGAAGATCTTGTTCTCACCGTCGATGTTCGTGATCTGGTGGACGTAGCCGCGATCCTCGGCCTTTTGCAGGATCTCCATGGCCTCTTCGTAGGTGATGTCGCGGCCGTGATTGGTCTCGCGGCAGTAGTCGGCGAAGTCGCCGACGCCGATGCACCAGTCGGCCTCGATGTCGCCAGAGCCCTCCTCAAGGATACGCATCTGCTTGCGGCAGGAGCAGACGGAGACACCGATGTGCCCCTCGTACTTTTTCAGCCAGTGGGAGAGATGCTCGATGGGCAGGGACTCGGTGTGGGCGGGGATCGCCTTCTCCACGGGGATGACGTGCATGCCGATGCCGGCGCCGCCGGGGGGCACAAGCTCCGTGAGACCGGCGAGGGGCAGATACGCCATGCGCTCGAAGAAGTGCGCGGTCTCGGGGAACATATCCGCCTGCTCGGGCTGGATGACCATGATCTCCGCGCTGCCGGGCACGAACATGTCGAGCACCCAGCGCTTTTCGTGGTTGGGGTTCTTGCCGTCGAGGTTCTCCCAGTGGTACTCCACCAGGCCGCTCTCGCTGAGAGCCTGCAAAGCCTTCTCGAGGTAAGCCTTGTCGAACTGCGGATTCTTCTTCGCGAGCTGCTCGAAGGTCATGGGGACGCGGCGCTTCATGGTCAGGGCGATGTCGAGGATATCGTCCGCCATCTTCTGGTCATACTTGACCGCGGTGAACTTGAGCGCGGAGTTGATGCCGAGATACTCGGGCGATTCCGGCGTGATCGCCTTCGCACCGAGCTTGGTGGCCATGTAGTCGGTGATCTCACGGCCGAGCTTTGCGATTTTTTGATCCTTAGTCATCGGTTGCTCCTCCAATCTGGTTGGTCGTTGGCTATGAACGCTTGCGCAGCGGTATAACTGCACAGGATTTCTGATTATACTACCTATCTTATTATATAAGTTTCACAGATTTCTGTCAAGAAAAAAGGCAGGGATTTGCCGTGAATGAATAATGAATAATGAATCATTGCGGTGTCCGCTGCAATGATTCCCTTAAGGTATGGATTGGCGCTTACCCCCTGAAGATGCCGGAATGAAGCGCAAACGCCTCTAACCGGAAGCGAAGTTGTATACTATTATTCAAGGGGCTGTCTCAAAACGCATCATCGGCGTTTTGAGACAGCCCCATTTTTATTCCTTCGGTCTCGGCTTGTGGAAGCGGCGGTGGTTGTTCGGGCGGCGGCTGTGGGGCTTGTCTGCCTTCGGCTCCTCGCCCTCCTTCGCCTCGACCTTGACGGGCTTGACCTTCGCCCTGCCCTGGCGCTGGCTCTTGCCGTCCTGCTTCTCACTGCGCTCCTCGCGCGGCTTCTTCTCCTCGCGGCTCTCGGGCTTTCTGCCCTCGCCCTTGCCGCGTTCGCGGCGGCGACGGCGCGTGTGCTGCTCCTCGCCCGCCTGCACCGGCTCGGGCGTTACGAGCACGGGCACCGCCCACTCGTCCTCCTGCTCCACCGGCTCCTCCGCCTCGGGGACGTAGTGGAGCACCTTCGGCAGCGGCTCGCCCTCCTTCGGGCGGCCGCCGGGGACGGCGGCGAGCTCGCTGGACTTGAAAACGTGCAGCGTGTCGTCCTTGTCGTCATCAAGACGCACCTTCACTGTCTGGCGCAGGAGATTGACCTGCATCGCCGTACCGTAGCCGTCCTTCGTCTCGACGAAGGCGCCGGGGCGCGGGACGTGCTTGACCAGATCCTCATACGCCGCCTGCTCATAGCGCAAACAGCACATGAGCCGTCCGCAGCTCCCGGAGATCTTGGTGGGGTTGAGCGAGAGCGACTGCGTCTTCGCCATCTTGGTGGACACAGGCTGGAAATCCTCCAAAAACTGATTGCAGCAATAGGGGCGGCCGCAGATGCCGATGCCGCCGAGCATCTTCGCCTCGTCGCGCACGCCCATCTGCCGCACCTCGCTGCGGTTGCGAAAGACGCTCGCCAGATCCTTCACCAGCTCCCGGAAGTCCACGCGCCCGTCGGCGGTGAAGTAGAAGGTGGTCTTGCTGCCCTCGAAGTTGCACTCCACGTCCACCAGCTTCATCTCCAGCCCGTGGTCGAGGATCTTCTGCTTGCCGATGACGAAGGCCTCCTCCTCGCGCTTCTTGTTAAGCGCGGCGATGCGCAGATCGTCCTGCGTGGCAATGCGCGCCACCGGGCGCAGCGGCTGCACGACGGCGGTCTCCTCGACCTCGTGGTTGCCGTGGCTGCAATCGGCGATCTCCAGCCCCTTGGCGGTCTCGACAATGACCTTGTCGCCTGTCTTGATGTTCAGGCCGTTTGGGGCGAAGGAATAGCTTTTGCCCCGGTTTTTGAATTTGATACTGACTACTTCAAGCAATGTCTGTTCCTCATTTTCCGTCTCCGGCGGCGCTCTGAGCCGCCAGAAATCCCAGTATGTGCTTTATGCTCACGTTGGCTTGCAGATAGCGCGCGCAGCGCTCGAGCAGGCTTTGCAGCGCCCAGAGCCGCTCCCGCGCGTCGGCGGGAAGCCCCGGCTCGCGCAGCCGCTCGAGCAGCAGCGCCTCGCCGCTCTCGAGAAAGGCCGCCGCCTCATCCCGCTGCAAGTCTTCCTGCCCGAGACACCAGCGCAGCAGCGCGCTCTCGTCCCCGCTCTCGACCTGGCGAAGCCAGGCTTTGGCCAGCTTGCGGCTCTCGTCGGTCTCCGCGTCGGCCTCGGTGTTGGTGCTCAGCTCCACGCAGCGCGAGCGCACCGTCGGCAGAAGCTGCCCGGCGTTTTCCACACACAGCAGGAAGATCACGCCCTCCGGCGGCTCCTCGAGCGTCTTGAGCGCGGCGTTTTGCGCCTCGGGGGTCTTGAGCTTGTCGGCCTCCTCGATGATGTACACCTTGCGCGCGCTCTCGTTGGGCAGAATGTAGGCATCCGCCGTCATGGCGCGCACCTGATCGACCGAGACAAATTTCTTTCCGTCCTCGCGCCGGATGGTCTGGATGTCCGGGTGGATGCCGTTTTGCGCCTTGCGGCAGGCGCGGCAGACGCCGCAGGGGGCGTTGCGCCCGCGCTCGCAGACGGCGGCGGCGGCGATCTCCCCGGCCAGATGCAGGCAGGCCGCCCGCTCGGGCGAGGCGAGGATATAGGCGTGGGACAGCCGCCCCGCGTCCTCTATGGAAAAACCCGCCATCTCCGCCTCCTGTGACAGTTCATTCAAAGTATTTTACCGTTTTCTGTTCGATACGTCAACAGAAATATTACAGCTCGCCTCGGCGCTGCCGTAGGGGCGGATATCTTCCGCCCGTCAGCCCTGGCAGGGATCGGCGGGCGGCTATCACCGCCCTGTGCCGTCCTCCTCGGTGGCGTTGACGATGGACTCAAAATCCGGCTCCGACTCGGCTGCGCCGTTCGCCGTCTGCGCCTTGAGCGCGGCGATCTCATTCTCCTTGGCGTGGATGCTCTCGGTGAGCTTGCCCGCCTGGGCGAAGAGCGGGGCAAAATAGCCCTCGGGGTTCAGACGGTTTTGCTCGAAGTACAGCCGCCCGATTTCGGCATAGACGCGGCCAAGCTCGCTGTTGTCGCCGTTCAGCTCGAGCGTGAGCTTCGTGATGCGCGCGTAGGCCTTGGCGCGGTCAGCCCCCTGGGCGTAGATATTTGCAACGCCGCTCGCGTTCAGCTTGTCCATGGCGCTGCGCACGCCCTCGCTCCCGGCGAGCTCCTTCGCCTTGCCGACGAGGCTGCCGAGCATTTCTTTATAGTCTGCCATTATGTTATCTCTCCTTTATTCACATAGAGTGCTTCCTTCGGATGGGCCCGGCGGCTCTGGACTATCAGCACGAGCGCCGCCGAGAGTGCGAGCACGAGGCTGAGCATCTGAGAGACGCGCAGCGGCGTGCCGGGGATATACAGACTGTCGGTGCGCAGCCCCTCGATCCAGGCGCGGCCGAGGCCGTACCAGAGAAAGTAGAGCGCGGCGACCTCGCCGTCATAGCGGCGCAGCCCCTTTTTGCGAAACACGATCAGCCCGACAAGCCCGAGCAGATTCCAGAGGCTCTCGTAGAGGAAGGTCGGGTGGACGTAGATCGTGCGCCCGCTCGGATCGGTCAGCCCCATGCGGCAGAATATCTCCGTCTCGGCGCCGAAGGCCTCGCGGTTCATGAAGTTGCCCCAGCGGCCTATGATCTGCCCGATCAGCAGCCCGTAGGCCGCGAGATCGAGCATCGCCGGGACGGGGATCTTTTTATGTCGGCACACGAGCACGACGCAGAGCACCCCCGCGATGATCCCGCCGTAGATGGCGATGCCGCCCTCCCAGATGGCGAGGATGCGCGCGGGCGCGGCGGCGAACTCCTCCCAGCGGAAGGCCACGAAGTACAGCCGCGCGCCGACGATGCTCAGCGGCATGAGCCAGAGCATCAGGTCGTAGAAGTCGTCGCTTCGGATCCCGAACTCCGGCGCGTGCCGCGCGCAGTAGAGGATCGCCAGGGCAAAGCCCAGGGCGATCAGCACGCCGTAGAAGTAGATTTCCCGCCCGAAGAGCGTGAAGGAGGCGGGGGGATCGAGCGTCAGCCCGAGAAGCGGAAAGGAGATCACGGAATCTCGCTGGATCGTCTCAAAGGTCAGAGGGGACATGGTCATTCGTCCTTTTTCGGTTCAATGATGGAGAGCGCGAAGCGCTCGGGGCGCAGCTCCTCGCGGATGAAGGCCTCGCACTCGGCCTTCGTGAGCGAATCGAGCACGGCGAGGGAATCGAGCGGGCAATAGCCCTCAAACTGCCCCTCGGCGAGGCTGACGCAGACGCTCTCGAAGTCCTCAAGCCCGCGCAGACGCGCACCGTAGGAGGCGCGCCTGGCGCGCTCGAAGGCGGCGGCATCGAAGCCCTCTGTGCAGACGCGCGCGATCTCGCCCTTGAGCGCGTCAAGCACCGCCTCGGGCTTCTCGCTCTCGCCGCCGATCAGCACGGCGCTCGTTCCGGCCGAGGAATAGAGCTCATAGTCGAAGTCGCGGTTGAGCGTGCCGTCGGCGTAGAGCCCGGCGTAAAAATGCGTGGAGCTGCCCACCAGCAGCCGCAGCGCGAGCTGCGCGGTGATGCGCTGCCGCAGCCCCGCCTCGCCCGTGAGGGTGGGGAGCTTCGCACCGATGAGAAACTGCGGCGCGGAGACGGGCATCGCCGCTCTTCGCAGCGGCTCGAGGGGCAGCAGCGTCTCCTCGGGGCCGAAGTCCGGCTCCGGCACCGGGAGGGACTGCGCCGGGAGGCACTCGCGCGCAATCGCCTCGATCCGCTCCGGCTCCACATCGCCCTCCACGCAAAGGCACATATTCCCCGGCGAATAGAAGGCGCGGTGACAGGCGTAGAGCGTCTCCTCGGTGATTTGGGCGATGCTCTCCACCGTGCCGACGACGCGCTCGCGGATCGGGTGGGCGGCATAGAGCTGCTCGAGCAGGTTATAGAACAGGGCGTTGTCCGGGCTGTCCTCGCCCATCAGGATCTCCTGGGCGATGATGCCCTGCTCCTTTTGTACCGTCTCCGCCGTGAAGTAGGGCGTGGAGACGAAGTGCAGCAGCAGCCGAAGGTTCTCCTCCAGCTTCTCGGTGCATTCAAAGTAGTAACAGGTGAGGTCGGAGGCGGTGAAGGCGTTGGGATCGGCGCCGTTGGCCGCAAGCAGGCTCAGGGCGTTGTCGCCGTCGGGCAAATCGAACATCTTGTGCTCGAGAAAATGCGCGACGCCCGCCGGGGTATCTAAGTCTTGACCGTCGAGGCGGAAGCGCCGCATCGCCCCGCCGTAGTTTGTCGCAAACACCGCGTAGCTTGCGCGGAAGCCGGGCTTCGGCACGACGCACAGGCGCAGGCCGTTGGGAAGCACGGCGGTATAGAGCGTCTCGCCCAGGCTCGGGAACTCTCTCTTATTCATCCTCGTCCGCCTCCTCGCTGCCATCGCCCTTCAGGAAATAAATCATATCGCACTCCACGCCGCGCGCAATGGCGGCAAGCTCTTCCTTCGTCACGTTCTCACACAGCTCCGCAAGCTCCAGCGGCGAGCAGTCCGGCCCGTCGAGCGCCTGCGCGAGATAGAAGCCCTCCAGCTCGCCCTGGCTGTCGCAGAGCGCGCGCAGCTCACTCGCTACGCCCGTGCGCGCGCCGTTTAGCTCCTCGTCGCTGATCTCCCCGCGCCCCATGGCCTCAAGCTGCGCGAAGATTTCCGTGAGCGCCGCGTCCTTCTGATCGAAGTCCAGCCCCGCCGACACCAGCAGCAGCCCCTTGTGGGTATCCACGAGCGAGCCCACCGAATAACAGAGCTGTAATTTCTCGCGCACGTTCAAGAAGAGCTTGGAGGTGCTGCTGCCGCCGAAGACGGCGTTGAACACATACAGCGCCGGGATCTCCGGCAGCTCCATGCACTCGCCGAGCCGCCAGCCGACCACGAGCCGCCCCTGCGTCACAGGCAGCAGCTCCTCGACCGTGCGCGGCGTGTCCTCCATGGCGTTCATGCGCACGTCGGTGCCGATCTCATAGTCGAGCTCGCCGCGCGGGAGGGTCGAGAGCGCGTCGCGCAGCAGCGCCGCGACCTGCTTTTGCGGCGCGCGCCCGCAGTAGAACAGCTCCACCGGGCTCTGCTGCAGCAGATCGTGATAGGCGCGCGTGAGCTTTTTATAGTTGATGCTCTCGCACTCGCTCTCACCGCCGAGACGGCTCACCGCGAAGTCCTCGCAGCAGCACATCTCCTCGATGCAGCGAAAGAGCGCGTAGCCGCCCTTGTTGTTGATGCGGCTGCGGATGGTCTCGAGCATCTTGTCCCGCTCGCTGTCCACATACTCGCGCTGTAAAAGCCCCCCGCGCGTGGCGGGCGCGAGCAGCAGCTCGCCGAGGAGGCTGGCCGTGTCGCGCAGCACATCCAGCCCGCCGGGCAGGAAGGCGGGCTCTGGCAGGCTCGCGTAGAAGCCGATGCACTGGATCTCGCCGATGCGCCGCACGACAGGCTCGATCGCCACGCCGTAGAGCTCATCGAGCCGGGCGGAGAGCGCCTCCATATCGCCATAGCGCCGGGTGCCGCGCCGCAGGACATAGGGGATGAGGGCATTTTCGGCCGCCCTCTCGCGCGTGAGCTGCGTCAGCAGCGTCAGGCTCAGGCAGGCGGTCTTGAATTGTTCCGAGCGCAGGCAGCTCAGCCATACGCCGGGCAGGATCTCCGATCGCGTCACTTGCATGGGGTGTCTCCCTTCGTTGCATTTCTCTAATTTAGTAGTATACCACAGCCCGGCAGGATTTGGTAGCGGTTTTGTGAAAAAAGTGGGATACAGAGCGGCGTGTGGAAAATGAAAGAGTAAAAATGAAAAGTGAAAAAGGATGGTATGGTAACGACGTAGGGGCGCCCTCCGCTTCGCTCCGCCCTTGCGGTCGCCGGGGCAAGGGAATCTGCGTCTTGCACCCTCGCCCGGGCGAAGGCGCAAAACGTACATTCCCGCGCGCGGGCGCTTCATGAAGCGCCCCTACGGCACCGCCATACAATTGTCGCGTGTCCGCGGGAGACACATGTTCCTCCCCCTACGGCGTTTTTAATCCGTCGCCGTCAGGCGACACCTCAATTTTTCATTTTTCATTTTTCACTTTTCATTTCCATTGCTTCCCGCGCCGTGCGCCAGAACCAGCCCGCCGAGCCCGTGTACCAGCTCCAGCCGGCCTCGCCCTCACGCCCCGGCGCGGCGGCGATATCGGCAGCGAGCACGAAGGGCTCCGCCTCGTAGCGGCTCAGATCGCGACCCTCCGGCAGCAGCAGCTCCAGCAGACGCAGCGCCGTCTCGCGCTCGCCGCGCCGCAGAAAGGCGCGCGCCAGCCAGATCGCCGCGTGGGTGTACTGTCCGCCGTTTTCGCGAAAGCCCGCGCCGTAGCTCACCAGATACCCCGGCGAGGGTCGCTCCTCCGCCGTGAAGGGCGGGTCGAAGAGCTTGACCAGGCGATGCTCTGTGTCCACAAGCCGCGTGAGACACGCCGCAAGCGCTGCGTCCACCCGCTCGGCCTCGGCATAGGGCGAGATCGCCGCCCAGGCCTGCGGCAGCGCGTCGATGCGCTCCTCTCCCCCCAGCGGCGCGCCGTCGGCGGTGTAGCCGCGCAGATACCAGCGCCCGTTCCAGGCCGCGTTCGCCGCCTCGCCGACGGCGCGCGCTGCTTCGCGGTAGCGTGTGCCGCCGGGAAAGCGCAGCCGCTCGAGGAGCGCGGCAAAGCGCTCGCAGCAGTGCGAGAGAAACCAGCCGAGCCACACGCTCTCGCCGTCCACGGCGTCCAGACCGTCGTTCCAGTCGCCGGAGCCGAAGAAGGGCAGCCCGTGCGCCCCGAAGCCGCGCCCCAGACAGCAGTCCAGCGCCGCGCGGGCGTGGTCGAGCACGCTCGAGCGCTCCTCCGAGAGCGCGGGGGTCTCGTAGCGGTCGCGCTCCTCCTCGCGCAGCGGCGGCGAGATACGCCAGGGCAGTGGGCGCAGCAGAAAGTCCGTCACGCCGCCGTAGTCCGTGAACTCGCACACTGCCCACACCAGCCACAGCAGATCGTCCGAGCAGCGCGTGCGAACGCCCTTGTCGCCCTCGGGATGCGGGTGCCACCAGTGCATGACATCACCCTCGCGGTACTGGTGGCGGCAGGCGTCCTCGATGCGCTCGCGGGCGAGGCTGCTCTGTACCGGCAGCAGGTTCACCGCGTCCTGGAGCTGGTCGCGAAAGCCGAACGCGCCGCCGCTCTGATACAGGCTCGCGCGCGCCCAGAGACGGCAGGCGAGGGTCTGATAGACCGCCCAGCCGTTCAGATAGCGCCCAAGCGCCCCCTCCGCGCCTCGGATCGCGCCGCTCTCCGCCTTCGCGCGCCAGAGATGGCGGCAGCGCTCGAGCGCGGCGCGGGCAATCTCGCCGCGCAAGAGTGCGTACAGCGCGCTCTCCTCGCAGCAGCCGAGGGCGAAGAGCGCGCTCTCCTCGCAGCAGCCGAGGGCGAAGAGCGTCAGCCCCGCCGCGTGCACGCGCGCGTGAAGCGCCGGAGGACGACAGCCGCTCTCCCACTGCGGCGCGGGATTCGACCCCGCCAGCAGCGAGAGCGCGGGCAGATAGCTCTCGGGGTTTTCAAAGCGCAGGAGTGCCCCGCGCGCCTCACAGCGCAGCGCGCTCGCGTCCGTCCCGAGGGTCGGCTGCGCGGCCAGCTCCAGCGTGAAGCCCTCCGCGCCCTCCACCAGCAGCACCAGCGCGTCGCTCTCGAGCGGCACGAACACCGTCGTGACGACGACGCGGCCGTCCAGCTCCTTTTCAAAGCGCGCAAGCCCCGGCTCATAGCGCACATGGCAGCGCGCGCCGTCGTTTGCGGCAAAGAGACTGATCGAGGCTGTGCCGCGCTGCGCCCAGAGCGCAAGCGGCGCGTACACGGAGCGCAGCTCCGCCATCGGCTCGAGCAGACGCATCTCGCGGGCGTTGTCCTGCCAGAGCGCACAGACGCCCACATCCGCCACGATCGCGCCGAAGCGCCCGTTCGAGAGCGGGAGCTGCCAGGCGCGGCCGGGCAGCGTATCCTCGACCGTGAAGGCGAAGCCCGCCGCGTCCCAGGCGTGTTCCGGCACCGTCCCCGCCTCGCGCTGTCGGCTCAGACGCGGCAGACGCAGCGGCTCACCGGGCAGCGGGGCGCGTCCGAGCACGAAGGAGGCGCGGCTGAGCACCGTTTTCGAGGCCGCAGACGGCGCGAAGTGCACCCCGCCGCGGCTCCCGATCAGCGCCTCAAGCCCCCAGCGCCCCAGCGCCTCCGCCACGCGGCGCACGGTGGGGCGTCGGTACTCGCCCAGCTCCTCACTCAGATAGACCAGCTCGCTCTCCACGCCGCAGCTTTTGAGCAGCAGCCACTGTCCGAGCAGCGTCACGGCCTCGACAGCGCGGGCGTCCGCGGCGAGGATCGGGTAGTCGCCTGAGATGCCGCAGGGCCAGAGCGCGCGGCGCGCGTCCGCCTCGCTGAGAGGCCGCGCGAGGGCAGGCAGCAGCGCCATCGCCCCGCCGAGCGCCGCCTCGTTCAGGGCGAGACGCGCTGCGGCGGCGGAGACCATGTTGCCGCGCTCGCAGCTTGTGAGAACGCGCTGCGCCCCCTCCAGCGCCGCCCCGGCGCTCTCGGCGAGGCACAGGGCGAAGGGCAGCGTCCGGCTCTCGCCCTCGCGCAGGGCGAGGGGCAGCGTCACGCTCACGCGCGGCAGGCGCAGATCGGCCTCATAGACCGCCTCGGCGCCGCAGCGCAGGCACAGCCAGACTTCCGGCTGCGCCCCGCGCCGCAGACGGCGCAGCAGCAGCGCCCCCTGCGCCTCGTGCCGCTCGAGGCCGAGCTTCCAGAACGCCGGGTGGGCGCGCTCGTCCTCCTCTCGCGCCAGCACCGGGCGAAGGGAGAGCGTGAGCGTCCCCTCGACGCTTTGCAGCGCGCGCAGCGAGACACAGCGCCGCTCGCCGAGCTCACCCACCGCCGCAGCCAGGCTGTATTCCCAGCGCAGCGCCGTTGTCTCGCCCTGCCAGAGCGCCTGATCCTCCCCGAATTCCCAGCTCGCGTCCCCCGGCGGCAGCGCCATGCCGTCCAGCGTGAGGCGCAGGGTACTGTAGACCAGCGTCTCACGGCAGAGCGCGCGGCTCTCGCCGTTTTGATCGACCCGCAGGTGGTAGGCCCCGTTTGAGAGAAGCGTCTGCTTCTCCCCGCGTCCGCTCCCGCGCAGCAGCCAGCGCGTCTCCCCGCGCCCGTCGCGCTCCTCGGCGCGCTCGCCCCGGTCGCGGCGCAGCGGCTGCCCGTCGCAGGGGCGCTCCTCAAGCAGCAGCCGATGCGCCGCCATCGCCCCGTCAGCAAGGAAGCTCTTCTCGATCAGCCCCTCGCCGAGGGCGTTGGCCGCAGCCAGCACGCTCATGCCGATGTGATGCGCCATATAGCAGCGCACAGGCTCCCCCGCGCGCCCCCGGCAGCGGTGCGGCGTGAAGTCCACCGCCTCCATGAAGCCGTAGCGCCCGCGCGCGCCCAGCGCCTCGAGGCGGCGGAGATTGCGCAGCGCCCCGTGTACATCGAGCGCGAGGACAAGAAAGCTCGAGTAGGGCGAGACCACCAGATCCTCGTCCTGCCCGCGCTTGAGCGCAAGCGCCGCGACGCCGCTCGCCTTATAGCGGTAGCTGAGGGTGGGGTCGAGCGAGTAGAAGGCGCTCTCGCTCACGCCCCAGGGCTCGGAGGGCAGGACGCGGCGCTTTTGCGCCCAGAGGCAGAAGCGGCTGCTCTCATACAGCAGGCTCCCGCGCAGATAGGGCAGGAACAGCGCCGGCATCCGGTATTCAAACATCGTGCCCGTCCAGCTCGCAAGTCCCCGGTAGCCGTCCTTCTGGAGCTGCCCACGCCCGAGGCGCGCCCAGTGGCGGCGCGGCACGTCGCCGCGCGCGAGGGCGAGGTAGCTTGTGAGCAGCGCTTCGCTCGCCATCAGGTCATACCAGCCGCCGCGCCCCTTCCCTTCGGCGGGGTCGTAGCTGATATAGAACAGCCCCCGCCCCCTGTCGTAGAGAAAGCCGAAGTCCATCGCCTCGTAGAGCGCGCGCGCCCGCCGCGCCTCCTCCGGCGCGCCGAGGCGCTCCAGGAGCGGGGCAAGCGTGAGGAGCGAGGCGGCGAGGTTGCCGCTGTCCACGGTGGAGAGATAGGCCGGCTGCAAAACGGCGAGGCTCTGGGTGTCGTACCAGTTGTAGAGGTGCCCGCGGGCGCGCGGGAGGCGCTCGAGCGTCGTGAGCGCGGCGCGGATGCGCCCGAGTGCCGCGTCGCGCCCGATCAGCTCCAGCGCAGCGCCCGCCGCAAGCGATACGAGCGCAAGGCCGATATTGGTCGGCGACGTGCGGTGCGCCACGCCCACCGGCGGCTGCTCCTGAAAATTGTCCGGCGGGAGGAAGTGGTTCCCCTCGTCCATGGTGTCCAGGTAGTAGCCGAGCGCCTGTGTCGTCACCTCGGTGAGATACGTCCGCTCATGCTCGCGCAGGCTGCTCTCGGCGTAGGCGGGCAGGGAGAGCGCGTGGGCGACAAGCGGCGCGAGGAGCCAGCTCAGCCCCGCCGCCATCCCCATCACCGTGGGAGAGAGCAGCGTCAGCCCCAGCCCCAGGAGCGAGGCCGGCCAGAGCGCGCGCAGATGCGCCGCAAGCCCCGCCGTGCCCTGCTCAGCCTGAGCGGCGGTCTGCCACTGTAAGAGATTGCGGCGGGAAATGAGCATCCGCCAGAGCGAGAGGCTGATCGCCGAGGCGCAGACCGCCGCCTCGCAGGGCAGCAGCCACAGGCGCAGATAGCACTGCACCAGCGCTCCGCCGACTCCGCTGAGCAGCCGCGTGAAGCGCCGCTTCGGGGACGCCCCGCGCTCGCGCAGCCCCGCCGCCGCGAGGCTCAGAAGAAGCTGTGAGGAGAGCGCGAGCAGCGCGCTCCAGGCGGCGAGGGCGGCTCTGCCCGGAAGCCACAGCCCCAGCACGAGCGCAAGCAGCGTCAGCGGCGCGACCAGGGAGCGGCGCAGGCTGTCGAACAGCCGCCAGCGGTCGATCGGCGCAAGCGCGCGGCGGAAGATCCAGGGGAGGTTCTGCCAGTCGCCGCGAACCCAGCGGTGCAGCCGCCGGTAATAGGCCAGCGGCCGCGCCGGGAAGGCGTCGGAGAGCGCCACGTCGCCGCAGAAGCCCCCGCGCAGATACGCGCCCTCCAGCGCGTCGTGCGAAAGCACGCGCCCTTCAGGCAGGGCGCTCTCGGTGCACGCGAGCAGGCAGCGCACATCGAGGATGCCCTTGCCCGCGAAGCCCCCGCTGCCGAAGGCGTCCATATACAGCTCCCCGCACAGTCCCCCGTAGGGGTCGCTGCCCCGGCTGCCCGCGAACACGAGCGCAAAGTCCGTGGCGCAGGCGCTCTCGAGCGTGGTGTCGATGCGCGGGTGAAGCAGCGCGTGTCCGCGCGTCACGACGCGCCCCCGCGCATCGAGGACGGGGCGGTTCAGCGGATGGAGCATCGCCCCGATCAACTCCCCCGCCGCGCCGGGATAGAGGCGCGTATCGCTGTCGAGCGTGAGGATATAGCGCGTCCCGGCGAGCGCGTCCCTGTCACCGCAGACGCGCAGCGCGCTCTCTCTGCCCTCGAGCAGCCGCCCGAGCTCCAGCAGCGCGCCGCGCTTGCGCTCCCAGCCCGTCCACTGCGTTCCGTCAAAGCGCCGCTCCCGCGTGAAGAGATAGAAGCCCCCGCCGCAGCGCGCGTTCAGCGCCGTGACCGCCGTCTCGGCGGCAGCGAGCAGCGCGGCGTCGCCCTCCGCCTCGCGTGCGGCGGAGGCGGGGAGATCGGCCAGCAGCCCGAAGAGCAGGTTCTCCCCCTCGTACCGGGAGGCGAGGCGCAGCTCCTCGAGCCGCCCGGCGAGCGCGGCGGCGCTGCTTTCATCGGTCAGCAGCGCCGAGACGACGCAGAGCGTCCTGCCCTCGACGGGCACGCCCCCGCTCATGTCCATGCGCGGCAGATGCGTCGGCGCGGTCAGATGCAGCAGGGCAAAATCCATCAGGCTCTTGACAAGCTCCGACACCGGCACCAGCAGCAGCGGCGCGAGCGCCGCGCGCCGGAGCAAAAAGGCCGCGCAGAGTGAGAGCAGCAGCGTCAGCAGGAGGTTCGCCGCAATGTAGAGCCTGGCGTGCGCGGGCTTTGGCGGCTCGAAGAGATAGAAGCCGATGTGCCTGCCCTCCCGCTGTGCATCACCGATCAGGCGGCGCGCGCAGACCGGCTCCTCCTCCCCGGCGCGCTCGGCCAGACGCTCGATGCGCCGCAGATAGTCCTGCTGCGTCTCGCGGTCCATGCGCTGGAATTCGCCGCTCGGATCGTCGCAGAGGATGGCGTAGACGCGGTCGGCCTGCTGCAGGAGCGTGTCTGGCTCGAGCACGGAGAAAAGGCGCAGCGAGGTAAAAAGCGCCTCGAAGGCGGCGGTCAGGGGCGCGGTATCGGCGGCGGCGCGCAGCGCCTCGCAGCGCGCGGCGAGCGAGGAGAGCAGGGAAGCGCGCAGCGCGGCGGGAAAGAGGGCGAGCTCGGCGCGCGTGAGCACCGTCACGCTCTGGAAGCCCTCGAGAAACAGCGCGCAGCGCGCCTGGGTGACGGCGCCCTCGCTGGCCTCGACCAGCGCCGCGCAGAGCGAGAGCAGCATCAGCTCCTCGCCGCTGCGGCGCAGAGCGCGCGCCGTGCGAAAAGCGGCAAGCGCCTCCAGCCCCTCGCGGCGGGCGAGATAGCGGTTATCGAGCAGCCATTCACAGGCGGGAGACGGCACCTCCGCCCTACCGCGGCGCTTGACCGCCGTGTACGCGCTCTCGATGCGCCTGAGGCTCGCGCGCACTTCGCGCAGCGCCGGGCGGCCGTCACTGCGCCCGCTCGGGCGCAGCAGCCGCGCTGTTGACGCGCCGAAGGCCGCAAGCCGCTCGTCCTCGATATACATTCCTTCCATAGCCACCTCCGGGAAACAGTTTTGGATAGTTTTTCCGCTGCGGCGGAAAAATATGCGTAAAGGTCTGCATAAGTGAAAAGATAAAAGTGAAAAGTGAAAAACTAAGGAGTCCGCTTCGCGGACGATTTTTATTCGTGCCCGAAGGGCACTCCACAATTTTTCACTTTTCGTTTTTCATTTTTCACTTCCGTTCTCTCTGCCAAGAAAAAACCCTTGACAGCCGCCGTGAACTGGTGTATACTCCGTTAAGCTGAACTACTTGACAGGAGGTGCTTCCGTGGAGGACAGCCGGGCCATGCAGGCGCTGCTGCTGGATTTTTACGGGCCGCTTCTGACCGTCAAGCAGCGGGAGTGCTTCGATCTGCACTATAACGAGGATCTCTCCCTCTCCGAGATCGCGGAGCAGGAGGGCATCTCGCGTCAGGGCGTGTGGGACAATATCCGCCGTGCGGAGGCCGCGCTGCGTGAGATGGAGGAGAAGACCGGGCTTGTCCGCCGGGTGACGGAGCTGGAGCGTGAGCTGGAAGCGGCGCGCGCCGAGCTGCGAGCGCTCAAGGAAGGGGTAGAACATGGCATTTGAGAGTCTTTCCGATAAGCTGAATGCCGCCTTCAAGCGGCTGCGCGGCAAGGGTCGCCTCAGCGCCGGTGACGTGAAGGAGGCTATGCGCGAGGTGCGCATGGCGCTGCTTGAGGCCGACGTGAGCTATAAGGTGGTCAAGGACTTCACCAAGTCCGTCACCGAGCGCGCTGTCGGCACCGATGTGCTCGAAGCGCTCAACCCCGCCCAGATGGTCATTAAGATCGTCAATGAGGAGCTCACCGCGCTCATGGGCGGCGAGAACCAGAAGCTCAACATCTCCTCGAAATCGCCGAGCGTGGTGATGCTCGTCGGCCTCCAGGGCGCGGGCAAGACCACCAACGGCGCCAAGCTCGCAGGGCTCATGCGCAGACAGGGCAAGCGCCCGCTGCTCGTCGCCTGCGATATCTACCGCCCCGCCGCCATCCAACAGCTCGAGACGGTGGGCAAGCAGCTCGATCTCCCGGTGTTCCAGATGGGGCAGACAAACCCCGTGGACATCGCCAAGGCCGCCATCGAGCACGCGAAGAAGCACGGCAACGACCTTGTCTTTCTCGACACCGCCGGTCGTCTGCACATCGACGAGGCGCTGATGCAGGAGCTGCAAAACATCCGCGACGCGGTGGAGCCGGCCGAGATATTGCTGGTGGTGGACGCCATGACCGGCCAGGACGCGGTGAACGCGGCCTCCGCCTTCGACGACGCGCTGGGCGTCACGGGCGTGATGCTCACCAAGCTCGACGGCGACGCCAGAGGCGGTGCGGCGCTCTCGATCCGCCAGGCCACCGGCAAGCCCATCAAGTTCATCGGCACCGGCGAGAAGCTCGATATGATCGAGCCCTTCCACCCCGACCGCATGGCCGGGCGCATCCTCGGCATGGGCGATGTGCTCACGCTGATCGAGAAGGCTGAGCAGAGCTTCGATGAGAAGAAGGCGCTCGAGGCGGCGGAGAAGCTGCGCTTAAACCGCTTCACCCTCAGCGACTATCTCGAGCAGATGGCGCAGCTCAAGAACATGGGCGATTTTGAGAGTCTCGCCGCCATGATCCCCGGCATGGACGCCAAGGCGCTCAAGGGCGCGAAGGTGGACGAGAAGGGCATGGCGCGGCAGGAGGCGATCATCCTCTCGATGACCAAGGCCGAGCGCGACAATCCCGCGCTGCTCAACTCCAGCCGCAAAAAGCGCATTGCCGCAGGGTCCGGCACCTCGGTGGTCGAGGTCAACCGGCTGCTCAAGCAGTACGACGCCATGCAGCAGATGGTCAAGCAGCTCTCCGGCAAGAACATGCGCAAGCTCCAGAAGAAGATGGGGCGCATGGGCGGCGGCCTGCCCGGACTGGGCGGCGGCTTCCCCTTCTGATTTGGTTACAGCGCCGCAAGGGCGTTTGTAATATAGTTTCAACATTCAATTTGGAGGTGAATATAGAATGGTTAAAATCAGACTTCGCAGAATGGGCGCCAAGAAGGCTCCTTACTACCGCCTCGTCGTGGCGGATTCCCGCTGCCCCCGTGACGGCCGCTTCA
The DNA here is from genome assembly GCA_045546335.1 of Candidatus Limivicinus sp. Lineage (GTDB taxonomy): Bacteria > Bacillota > Clostridia > Oscillospirales > Oscillospiraceae > Limivicinus. Next base: position 27,641 of record JAZQCO010000090.1, read on the forward strand.
TCGAGGAGGTCGGCACCTACGACCCGATGGCCGACGGTCAGAAGCTGACGGTCAACCGCGAGCGCGTTGCCTACTGGATCGCCAACGGCGCGCAGCCCACCGATACCGTCCGCGGCCTGCTCAAGAAGACCGAGGCCTAATTAAGGAGTTTCTACCGGCATGAAAGAACTTTTGACCTACATCGTGCAGAGCCTTGTGGATAACCCCGATCAAGTCTCTGTGACCGAGCGCAGGGCCGACGGTGAGACCGTGTATGAGGTTCGCGTCGCCGACGGCGATATGGGCAAGGTCATTGGCCGGCAGGGCAGGATCGTCAAGCAGATCCGTATCCTCATGCGGGCCGTCGCCCAGCGTAAGGGCAAAAAAATCTCCGTGGAGATCATGGATTAAAACACGCCGTCCCCTCTCAGAGCATTCTGAGCGGGACGGCGTTTTTGATGAATACTGAAAACTGAAAAAAGTGAAGTCGTAACTATTCAGTCTACCCCGTCATTCCGAGCCAGTGTCGCAACACTGGCGTGGGAATCCGTCTCTCCTTTATACAGTTTGCACAGTTCAGACGGTTCAAAAGGATGCGGATTGCCACACCGCTTTTTGCCTTGGCAAAAATGCAGACATCGGTCACTGGTTCGCAATGACGGAAATCGGGCGTTTTCTTTCATAAATCGGTCGTGACTGAATCGTTACGATTGGCTTATAAATCAGGATACAGCGGGAAGCGCTCGCAGAGGGCGATGACTTCCTCCTTCACCGCCGGGACGGCGGCCTCGCCCTCGTCCATCAGGCGGGCGATCATCATGCCGATCTCGGTCATTTCCGCTTCCTTCATGCCGCGTGTCGTGACAGCGGGAGAGCCGAAGCGCATCCCGCTCGTGAGCTTCACGGGCTGGGTGTCGAAGGGGATAGCGTTCTTGTTTGCGGTGATGTTCGCGGCATCGAGCAGCTCCTGTACTTCGCTGCCGGTCTTGCCGCGGCTCATCACGTCCGCGAGCATCAGGTGGTTGTCCGTCCCGCCGGAGACGAGGCGCACACCGTGCTCTTGCAGGCTCGCCGCAAGCGCTACGGCGTTTTTCACGACCTGCGCCTGATACTCCTTGAACGCGGGCTGCAGCGCCTCACCAAAGCACACCGCCTTACCGGCGATGATGTGCATGAGCGGGCCGCCCTGCGTGCCGGGGAAGACGGCGCTGTTGATCTTCTTTTTCAGCTCCTCCTTGCAGAGGATCAGCGCGCCGCGCGGACCGCGCAGCGTCTTGTGCGTGGTGGTGGTCACGACGTCGGCATAGGGCACAGGGCTCGGATGCACCCCGGCCGCCACCAGCCCGGCGATGTGCGCCATGTCCACCATCAGGTACGCGCCTACCTGATCGGCGATCTCGCGCATCTTCGCAAAGTCGATAAAGCGGGGATAAGCGCTCGCCCCGGCAATGATGATCTTGGGCTGAACCTCCTCCGCCTTTTGAAGCAGCGCCTCGTAGTCGATCGTCTCGCTCTCGCGATCCACGCCGTAGAACTGGGCGTTAAAGTACTTGCCGGAGATCGATGCCTTGGAGCCGTGGGTCAGGTGCCCGCCGTGGCTGAGATCCATGCCGAGGATCGTGTCACCCGGCTTGAGCAGGGCGAGATAGACCGCGACATTCGCCTGAGAGCCGGAATGCGGCTGAACGTTCGCGTGCTCCGCGCCGAAGAGCTGCTTGGCGCGCTCGATGGCCAGGGTCTCGATCTCGTCCACATACTCGCAGCCGCCGTAATAGCGCGCGCCGGGATAGCCCTCGGCGTACTTGTTGGTCAGATGGCTGCCCATGGCTTGCAGCACCGCCTCACTCACGAAATTCTCCGAGGCGATCAGTTCGATATGGTCACGCTGGCGGGCAAGCTCGCGCATCATGCTCTCGTACACCAGCGGGTCTTGCAGCTTTATTTTTTCGTAGCTCAAGGCGAATACCTCCGTGTCGAAGTTTTGTTTCTATCCATATTATAACCGCTAATTGTCCTTCCTGCAAGCCGCAGAATACACGAAGCTCAGTAAATTGCACTGGACTTTTTCCGTGTTATACGATAGAATTACTTGATATTCAAAAAGAGGTGACAGAGCTTGAATTATACAGAAGTGATTGTCAACACCCCGCGAGAGCTGCTGGATGCGCGCTGCGAGGAGATGGCGGCCATGGGAATAGACGGCTTCGTGATCGAGAACGAAGAGCAGTTCCGCGAGTTTCTGGAAAACAACCGCCAGTACTGGGACTATGTGGACGAGGAGCTGGAGCGGCAATACGTCGGGGTCAGCCGGATCAAGTGCTATCTGCCCGAGGGTGAGGCGGGTGAGACGCTGCTGCGTCAGATCCGCGCGGCCTATGGCCCGGTCGAGACGCGCCTGATCCCGGACAGCGACTGGGAGAACGGCTGGCGGCAGTATTATAAGCCCATCCCTGTCGGAGAGCGCCTGATCGTCGTCCCTGAGTGGGAGTCCGTCTCCGAGGGCGAGCGCGTGCCGCTGCGGCTCGATCCGGGGCTAATCTTCGGCACCGGCAGTCACCCCACGACGCAGCTGTGCCTTGCCGAGCTGGAGCACTATGTCAGACCTGAGACGCGCGTACTCGACCTCGGCTGCGGCAGCGGCATTCTGGGGATCGGCGCGCTGGTTCTCGGCGCCAAGAGCTGTCTCGGCTGTGATATCGACCCCAAAGCGCCCGACGTGGTGCGCTCCAACGCCGCGCTTAACGGCCTCGGTGACGACCGGCTCGACGTCTGCGCCGGGGATATCCTCACCGACCGCTCACTGCGCAAGCGCTTCGGCGGCGGCTATCAGTTGGTGCTCGCCAACATCGTCTCGGATGTCATCATCTCCCTCTCCGCCTTTGTGCGGGAGTTCATGGCGGAGGATGGCGTGTTCATCTGCTCCGGCATTATCGAGGGGCGAGAGGCGGAGGTGCGCGGCGCGCTTGAGCGCGCGGGGCTGCGCATCGTGTCGCACGGCTGCCAGGAGGAGTGGCACCGCTACACCTGCGTAATTGAGGTGTGAACCATGAATCAAGAGAGAGAAAACGCACAATATAAGAAAATGACCGAGACACCGGTCGCAAATCTCGTTGTGCGCCTCGGCATTCCGACCACGATCAGTATGCTCGTGACGAGCATCTACAACATGGCGGACAC